>NZ_JARBDB010000040.1:0-434504 GCF_036577605.1 Paenibacillus sp. GYB004 | reverse complement strand
TGAATCCGTTTGGTGATGATGGCGGAGGGGACCCACGCGTTCCCATCCCGAACACGACCGTTAAGCCCTCCAGCGCCGATGGTACTTGGACCGCAGGGTCCTGGGAGAGTAGGACGTTGCCAAGCGGTAAAGCCGATTATTTCGCATTGATGCGAGATGATCGGCTTTTTTTATGTACTAGAATCTTTAAATTCTTTAACGTGGTGAAGTGTACAAGAGGCTCCCTACTTGCCTGAACTTGCGTTGATCCGCGATTGCCCCCGCTCCCCGCCGCTTACTGGGAGCTGCACGCGGCCTAGTTCCATAAGAGCGGTTTGTACCGCTTATTTTTTCAAAAGCTGCCCTTGGTGTGATCATAAGAGCGGTTTGCAGCTGCTAAATCGCTCCAAAGTAACGGATTTCCTACAAAAGCGCTGAAATAAAGAGGTAGAAACCGCTTCTATTTCGTGTAAATAAAGTATCTTTTACCTAATAAGAGGTTCAAATAGCTCGTATTCCGGGATGAGGCTCGATAGACACCTTTGCTCCCACTCCCCGTGTATCAGGTGCGGGTTTGTCGGCCTGATTTGCCTCTAAACAAGCCATACTATACGTCATGCCCGTTTTTCCTAAATCGGGACGAGCCTGATATAATAAAGCGTGGAAGAACCAACTCGGAAACTGGAGCGTGATTGAAAATGTCTGTTCAGCCGGTTCCTTTTTTCTCGGGAGCTTTATATGCCAGAAAGTCGTGCTTTGTTTACTTGCCTTCGAGTTATGAGAGTACGGACCGGGAATATCCGGTGGTTTATCTGCTTCACGGCATGTACGGCAGCGAAAGCGACTGGCTGCTGAAGGGAAACGCCGAGGCTACGCTCAACCGGATGATGGAAGCCGGCGAGCTCGGAGAATGTATTGTTGTGTTCCCTAACGACGGAGGGTACGGTCAAGGTACGTTTTATATCGATTGGTATGACGGAACAGGGAATTTCGAGCAATACATAGTGGACGATCTCGTACCGTTCATCGACGAAACGTTTCGGACGATCAAGGACAAGCAATACCGGTACGTAGGCGGACTGTCCATGGGAGGCTTCGGGGCATTCTCGCTCGCGCTGCGCAATCCGGGCGTATTCGGGGCTGCGGCGAGCTTGTCCGGAGCGCTTGGCTCTCTCCGTCTGATGCCCTACCCGAAATTTGCGCGATCCGAGTTTCCGCGGATGTTCGGGCCCCGGCACGGCGAGCGGGTCCAAGCCCACGATCTGCTGCTGCTGACTGCCGCGCTGCATGCATCCGGTGACCGCCCGCATTTGTATTTCGATTGCGGGAAAGAAGACTATTTGTACGATTACAACGCCGCCTTCAACCGGCATTTGGATGAGATCGGTTACCCGCACCTTTATACGGAATACTCGGGCGAGCATAATTGGGCTTACTGGACGGAACATTTGCCGGATGCGCTGCGGTTTTTCGAAACGTGCCGAATAAAGGCGGGGCTGTAAGCTCGCGTGATGCATGATCAGGAAGGCTGCCTCGCGGAACGGGCGGCCTTTCTTGGTAATGCTGTATCGCATAGGCTGAACCGGTGCGGATGTGGGTGCGGTGCGGCTGCGACTGCAACTAAGGCAAAGGCTGCGGAGCAGATGCCGCGTTGCTGGACACGATTGCAAAAATTGATCATAATAGAAACGATATGGCATTATTCGACTTTAACTATCCGGTAATGGAGGATTTCCTTTGACTAACGGAGTCCGGAGAACGACGTTCAGGGAGCGCTACGCCTATCTTCTCGACCATATACGAACGAAAATTTCGTCCGGCGAATGGCCGCCCGGCCAATATATTCCGGCGGAAAACGAACTGGCCCGGTTGTTTCAGCTGAGCCGTCCTTCCGTCCGAAAAGTATTAAACGAGCTCTCGGAAGAAGGGCTGATCCATACGATGCACGGCAAAGGCTCGGTCGTAACCGAAGCGGAGTCTGCTTGCACTTATTTAAATTTGTTTTGGGGCGTGCCGTCCTTCGAGTTTGAGACGGTTAGCGAAATTGTCTCCAGGTTTAATCAGGCGAATCCGTTCGTGAAGGTGGAGATCACGCAGGTCCCCCGGGAAACGATTCTGGCGGCGACGCAGGAAGGATCGTTTATGGGGCGGGTGAAGCCGGACCTCGTCGGACTGCCGAATACGATGTTTTTTCAAATAGCGGACGGCGAGCCGGACAAGCTGCTGAAGCCGATCACCCTCGAAGAGCCGGACGATTTTTACGAAGCGTACAGACGGGCCTTCACGCATGAAGGTAAACTGTGGGCCGCCCCGATCATGTTCGCTCCGATCATTCTCGCTTACAACAAAACGATATTCGACCGGCTCGGCTTGTCGTATCCGGACGAGACCTGGACATGGGACGAGCTGCTGCAAGCGTCGCAAGCTCTAACCGAATACGACGGCGGGCAGGCGGAGCGGTACGGCTTCAGTTTTACGGCGTCGGCGAACCGCTGGCCTTTGTTCGTTTTGCAGAACGGAGGAGCTTTCGTGGAAGGCCGGCAGTTGCTCCCCGAAGACAGCCGTACTTGGGAGGCGCTGCAGTTTTCCGCCGATCTGATGTACAAGTATCAAGTGTCGCCGATTTATTCGACCGGACATGCGAAGACAGGGGAAGGATTGTTTTTGCGGGAGAAGGTCGGAATGATTCTGACGTCCTACACGTTTATGGAGCAGTTCCGGGATATCGACTTCGAGTGGGACTTCGTCCCGTTTCCGGGCAAAGTGGCGGACGCGGGGCTCGGCATCTGTTCCGGGATCGGCATCAGCTCGCACTGTACATCGGTCCATGCGGCCGAGCAGTTTATCCGCTACGTCACTTCTGAAACGGCTCAAGCTGATATGAAGCACCGCGTATGCTCGATTCCCGCCCGAAGAAGCGTGGCCGAGTCCCGCGATTTTCCGCATTATCCGCTTGCCGGGAAAAGATATTATTCGTTTCAGAGCATAACGGAGCGTGCGCAGACGATCAAAGACTTCGGACTGACGTACAAGCAATTTATGGATCTCGATAATGAACTCGGGCTGCTATGGGCGAATGTGGAATCGGTGCAGGACGTATGGAGGACGCTTCGAGGCAAGTGGAACGTACACATGTAAATAAGCGAACAACGCAGCTGTACAGCCGGTATCGGCGAATGGCTGCTTTTTTGCGTTTGCGCCGGGTTGGCCGGGGTCTGACCGGAAGGGGGCGGTTTATGGCCGGATCAAGTTTTTTGTTTATGCAAAGATGGAGTTACCGATTGACGGTTACCGAGCAAAGTACTATGATGTAAATAAGTTGTAAACAACATAGTGAAACGGGTGATCGTTATGATACATGTAATCTGGAACGAGAAGCGTGCGAACGAAGTATGGGGACAAGGACGAGACGTTTACGAGTCGTATTGGCCCGAGATGTTGAGGCAGGCGGGGCTCGCCTACGAGATATGGACGCCTGAATCGTGGCTCGGCAAGCAGCCGGACGGGGTGACGATCGTAACTGGTCTGGACGATTCGGCGGACTGGCCGGCTGTTTTTCAGGCTTACTGCGCTCGGGGCAACGCGCTGCTGGCTGTCGGGGGAACGTACGGTCTGGACGATGTTCTGGGCGTGAAGAACGTCCGCCATATTCATGAAGGCTGGATCGATTGGAACGGGGCGGCTTTGGCAGACGGCATGCACAGTTCATTCCACTTTTTCGGGTCGGCTCTGGTCCGGCCTGACGATGGAACGGAAGCGCACGGGACGATTACGCTCCGCAACGGAACGGACACGGCGCATCCCGCAATTACGCTGAAGCCGGCCTCCAGCGGGATTGCCGCTCTGTTCGCCGTTGATCTGGCTCGGACGTTCCGGCTCATTCAGCAGGGCGTTACGGTCGTGAAGGACGGAGTCCCTGCCGATGACGGAAGCGGAGCGATCGACGACGATATTTTGAAGGCGGACGACAGTGTCGTGCTGGACTGGAAAAGAGACCGCGACTCGGTAGAGGAGGGCGTGCCCTTTTTCCTGCATCCGATCGTCGATGAGTTCCGGCTTGTGCTGTTAAGGCTCGTTCACCGGCTGCACGAGAAGACGTCGCGTACGTTCGCCCAGGTTTGGTTTTGGCCGGAAGGGGTGGAGGCGGTCGGACATATTTCCCACGATACGGACGGCAATCTGGTCGAAGCCGCGAACATGATGATGGACCGGTTAAATGAAGCGGACGTAAAAACAAGCTGGTGTGTCATTATGCCCGGTTATCCGGAGGATGTGTACGAGCGGGTTCTTGCTGACGGTCATGAGATGGCGTTCCATTACAATGCTCTGCCGCAGGAAGGCTGTTATTGGGACGAAGGGCTGTTCAACGAGCAGTTGAGCCAACTGCAAAGCCAAATGGCTGCGATGGAGAACGGCGCCGAACGGATCTGGACGAACAAAAACCATTACTTGCGTTGGGAGGGCGACCTCCAGTTTTATAAATGGTGTGAAAAAGCCGGGATCGTCGTCGAGCAGAGCAAGGGCGGGACGAAGCAGGGCAATAAAGGATTTCTGGCCGGGACGTGTCACCCTTACTTGCCCGCCAGCGATGCAGCCGAGCATAACCGGATTATGAACGTATACAGCAATCCGACGCTCGCGTGGGACCCACCGGTACCGCTTCGCTGCACCTACCCGGAGGCGAAAGCGCTTGTCGACCGGTCCAAGGACGTTTACGGGGTCGCGCATTTCTTGTATCACCCGGCTACCTTCAAGATGTACCCGGATGTCGGGCCGGCCTTCGTCGAGCTGATTCGTTATGGCAAAGAGGCCGGTTTGACTTGGTGGACGGCGCTGGAACTATACAACTGGCTGGAGCTGCGGAGAACGGTGGATGTACGCGTCGAGGCCGGCAAGCTGCGGATCGTATCGGGCAAGGCGTGCCAAGGGCTGACGGTCCTTCTGTCGGAGGAGAGTCTATCGCCGGAGACGGCGGCGGCTTCTCCCGTAGTGCGAAGCGTCAAGCCGGTCGAGCGATTCGGAATCCGGCTGCAGGAGCTCGTGCTGGACGTGGCGCAGGGAGAAACGCTGATCGCGTTGCAAGGGGCAGTCGGAGCGGCCGGGTAAATGGTTATTTGTCCGTTTCTCGCCGCCCGCGGTGGGTGGACCCGAATCTGCATCTGGACTTATACGTAAAAAAGATTTAAAAAGGGCGGCCTGCGGTCGTTCTTTTTTCTTCTTATTTAAGTAGCGGCATCCTTCCCTCAGACCAGGCAGCTTCGATAGCACGGTTATTATCGTTCCAACGGTTGCATAACGAACGATCGATAGCTTGCCCGGATAAGAAAAAGATCCCGGCGGCCTCCCGCTTCCAGCATCCATTTTCGCAGTCCTATGATATAATAAAAATGGAAAATGAAGGGTGGGTTCGCCTGTTGCGGTATGACGCGATCTTAGCTTTCAGGCCAACGGACGAGAGGAGGAAAAAACTAATCAGAGACGGACCTCGAACCAGGCGACAGGCCATCCTGTACTCGTTCTTATCCATTCCGGATGAACCGATGCTGATTCATCCTCCCCGGTTTCGGCTGCTGCTTCGCTTATTTTTGCTTCTCGCCTATTTGACCTTTCTTGTAATCGCATCCAATGGCATCTTTATGTTCGTCACCGTGCCTTTTTCCGTTGTATTTGTTCATTATTATTATTTGCTTTCCAAAAGGTGGGGGCTGCACCGGTATTCGAAGGCGCTGCTGCATTCCATTACTTTGGCGGTATGGTTCGTTACGGTGATATTTGTGGAGCAGGCGAGGGACGGGATTATGCAGCTGTTATGGTTATATTTCTAGGAAACGGCTTTCGCCTCGGATTGCAAATAGGGAGGGAGGTTGTATACCATGTCCGTACCAGAGGAAATCAGTCTGCTTTATCCGCAGGGGTATACCGAGCATAACGCGGGGCATTCTCCGATAGATTCTGCGGTTGTGGGGGCGCTTGCGGCGGAGGCTGTATTCGCGGCAATGCGAAGTGTGTTCAAATTCAAACCGAATCAGAGTCATCCCGTCGCATACGGCACGGATCGGCTGGAGGTGATTCAATACAGGCTGGATGTCGTCGAGGATCTGATGGAGAACGAGCAGCTGTATCTGATGCTCCGGTCGCTCCACCCGGAACTTGAGGATATGCGAGAGCTGTACACGGCCGACAAAGGCGGCGAGGCGGATACGGTCGCTTCGCTGAGCAGTGTTTCGGAAGTCGAGGTGTACACGGAGCTGATCGAGAAATTATACGTTTTTTTCCAGCAGGATTCGGTCGTTCTGCGCTCGGACGGAATGAAGCGGTTTGAGGCCGCCATTCGCGATATTCACGAAAGCGAAACGTTTCGGCGGCTGAAGGCGGAATATGCGAAGATCAACTCGCGCATCCGGGATATTAAAAGTATTACCGTAGGCATTAATCTCGATACGAAATTCAATCCGGTCGAAGCGGGGATTGTCGATGTACATACCGAGCGATTTCAATCCGGCAACATTATCGATAAAATGCTGCGAATGGAATTCCGCGACAAAGGCTACAATTGTCTGGCCCCGCTCGAAGTGGTCGGCAAGGGGCTGTCGCCGGACCGGGCGGCCGGTTTTCGTGCGGCTGTCAACAGTTCGCTCCAAATGGTGATGAAATCGACGCTTCGAAGCTGGAAGCCGGCTATCCGGGCGTACACGTCGACGCATTCCAAGTTTCTGTACCGGCTGGCGGACGAGATCCGGTTTCTTGTCGGAGGCGTGTCGCTGCTTCGCCAGCTGATCGCGGCGGGAGTGCCGGTATGCAAGCCGCAGGCGGTACCGAAAGAACAGCGGGCGTGTACGATGAACGGACTGTATAACCCGGTTATTGCGCTGAACCGGGAGCGTACGCCAGACGACGCAGCCGGCGTTAGTCCGGTGGTGCTGAATTCGATCCAATTTGACGAGAACGGCATGATTTATATCGTGACCGGTCCCAATCAAGGAGGGAAGACCGTATTTGTGCAGGCGGTCGGCATCGCCCAAATGCTGTTTCAGCTCGGCCTGTTCGTCCCCGCTTATTCGGCGGCGATGAGTCCGATCGATGCGATCTATACTCATTTTCCGGAAGACAGCGACCGGCGTTCGACCGGCAGGTTCGGGGACGAGTGCCAGCGGCTGATGCGCATCTTCGAGAAGCTGACCCCGCACAGTCTCGTCTTGATGGATGAGACGTTCTCCAGTACGAGCGCCGCGGAAGCCACATATATCGCCGAGCAGGTGCTGCTCGGGCTGCGGGCTTCGGGGAGCCGCGTCCTGTTCTGTACGCATCTGCACGACCTGGCCAAAAGCATAGACGAGCTTAACGGGCGTGCGGGTTATGCAGGCAGCCGGATCGACAGCCTGACGGCGGAGCTGGACGCAGAGCAGGCGGAGAGCGGCGTCCGCAGCTACAAAATCACCCGTTCCCGCCCGGAGGGCAGCAGTTACGCGAGGCATATCGCCCAGAAGTACGGATTGACGCTGGAAAATCTGATCGGATCGCTGGCCCGGTAACCCGGGCTTTTTTGGTGATCACGCCAGAAAGTTTATGTTCTTCACCGTATTAAAACGAAGATGAGCCCGGAATGTAAGCTAAATCATACTCTAACGGACATGGTGGAGGCTATTTCGCTAAAAAACAGTTTTTTTAAATGTAACGGTCACCGCAGCGCTTATTTACTCCGAACCACCACTAAAAGTAACGTTTCTAACCAAATAGTTGCATTCATGTCCGTTAGATATCAAATCGATCGAAATTCACCGTAATAAAGGCCGCTGTGTCCGTCAGAGTTTTTGTTCCTATACACGTTCACGACTTCCGCTCCCAACATAGCCGATTCGTACGATATCGTGTTCCCGCCGCTGATTATAGAGATAAATCCGTCCCGGCAGGTTGGTTTTCCACTGTCTGGAATAAACTGTTTGTAAGCGTTTTATTTTCTAAATGAACGCAACTTTTGTCGACATATCGGTTTTGCAGGATCAAATACGAACTTTACAACAATATGGACATAAAAATGTTCGCCTTTTAAGTTGACATGGCCATGTTAACATTGATAAACTAAACATGCAGATTCAAACACAAAATAAAACAACGATTCTCGTATAAAGCCGGGGATATGGCCTGGAAGTTTCTACCCAAAAACCATAAATTTTTGGACTACGAGTGAGCTGAAAGCGGAATGGGACGCCCTCCGCGGCGGTCTGACATTCCCTTTTTCGCTTCCGACCGGAAGCGGCTTTTCTTACAAAGCTTACGTCCATAGGCAGGCGCGGACAACCGTCTGCTCCTTGGGCTTTTTTCATTTCCGGACCTGTCGGGCCGGCGACTCCACAACGAAAGAAGGTTGGGACATGACGGCGAAGGTTGGCGTCATAATGGGAAGCAACTCGGATTGGGAAACGATGAAGCATGCTTGTGACATTCTGGATGAGTTGAAGGTGCCTTACGAGAAAAAGGTGGTGTCCGCACACCGGACGCCGGATCTGATGTTCGAATACGCCGTATCGGCCCGGGAGCGCGGTCTTCAAGTCATTATCGCCGGCGCTGGCGGAGCCGCTCATCTGCCGGGCATGGTCGCTTCGAAGACCGAGCTGCCGGTAATCGGCGTGCCGGTGAAGTCGTCCAACCTGAACGGTCTGGACTCGCTGCTGTCGATCGTTCAGATGCCGGGCGGCGTACCGGTAGCGACGGTGGCGATCGGCAAAGCCGGCGCGACCAATGCGGGACTGCTCGCCGCGCAAATTCTCGGCCTTAGCGATCCGGATCTGATGGACCGGTTCCTGAACCGCCGCGAAGAATTGCGCCAGCACGTGCTGAAGATGAGCGAGACGCTGGGAGAGGACGCGTAATGAGCGGAACGAGCGAACAAGTCATTAAACCGGGAAGCACGATCGGCGTGCTCGGCGGCGGCCAGCTCGGACGTATGCTGGCTCTGGCCGGCCGGGCGCTGGGTTACCGGTTCGCGACGCTGGACCCGACGCCGGATTCGCCGTGCGGACAAGTGGCCGACCAGATCGTCGCGCCTTACCACGACGCGGAAGCGGCCAGGAAGCTGGCCGGCATGTCCGATGTAATCACGTACGAATTCGAGAACGTAGACGCCGGAGTAGCCTCGATGCTGATGAGCGAGTCCTATGTGCCCCAAGGCAGCGAGCTGCTCTACACGACGCAGCACAGGCTCCGTGAGAAGCGTGCGATTGAGGCGGCGGGCGTTAAAGTGGCGCCGTACCGGGAAATTCGCAGCGAGGACGAGCTCCGCGAAGCGGTGCAGGCTTTCGGTACGCCCTGCGTGCTGAAGACGGCCACCGGAGGCTACGACGGCAAGGGACAATGGGTGATCCGGTCCGAGGACGAGATCGGCGAAGCGTACGAGACGTTAAGCCGGGCGAAGACGGAGCTTGTCCTCGAACAGTTCATCCGATTCGAGAAGGAAATATCGGTTATCGCGGCGCGAAGCCCGCGCGGTGAAGTCCGGGCGTTCCCGGCGGCCGAAAATATTCACGTCGATAACATTTTGCACTTGTCGATCGTTCCGGCGCGGGCGCCGGCCGAGGTGCTGGAGCAAGCCGAGCGGATGGCCGTAAGGATCGCGGAATCGCTTGGAGCGATCGGCCTGCTGGCAGTCGAGATGTTCCTGACGCGGGACGGCGAGCTGTTCGTGAACGAGCTGGCGCCGCGGCCGCACAACTCCGGCCACTATACGATGGACGCCTGCCGGACCTCGCAGTTCGAGCAGCACGTACGGGCAGTGTGCAACCTGCCGCTCGGTCCGGGTGAGCTGCTGACACCGGTCGTCATGGCGAACCTGTTAGGCGAGCATGTCGCGCCGCTCCTCGAATGGATGGGAGACGAAGCCGGCTTGCCGGAAGGCGTCGCCGCCAAAGTGCATCTGTACGGCAAGCACGAAGCGAAGGCCAAGCGCAAGATGGGGCACGTCAACCTGCTCACGGACGATGTGAACAAAGCGATTGCCTGGGTGGAACAGTCCCCGATCTGGAAAAGCTAAATGAGAGAAATGATTGACCCCATAAATGAATTTATTCGACGGTAACGGAGGTTTTTCTACGATGCTGCAACGGTACAGCCGGCCGGAAATGGCCGCGATCTGGACGGAAGAAAACAAATTCAAAGCTTGGCTCGAGGTTGAGATTCTTTCCTGCGAAGCGTGGTCGGAGCTCGGAATCATTCCAAAGGAAGACGTGAAGGTGCTTCGTGAGAAAGCCAGCTTCAACATCGACCGCATTTACGAGATCGAGGAAGAAACCCGCCACGACGTTATCGCCTTCACCCGCGCCGTCTCCGAGACGCTCGGACCGGAGCGGAAATGGGTCCATTACGGCCTGACCTCGACCGATGTCGTCGACACGGCGCTCGGCTATTTGCTGCGGCAGGCGAACGAGATTATCGAGCAGGACCTGATCCGTTTTATCGACATTCTGAAAGAAAAAGCGGTTCAGTATAAAAGCACGCCGATGATGGGACGGACGCACGGCGTTCATGCCGAGCCAACGACGTTCGGCCTCAAGATGGCGCTGTGGTACGAAGAGATGAAGCGCAACCTGGAGCGGTTCCGCACGGCGGCGGACGGAGTCCAATTCGGCAAAATGTCCGGAGCGGTCGGCACTTACGCCAACATCGACCCGTTTATTGAGCAATACGTATGCAGCAAGCTCGGCACGAAGGCGGCGCCGATCTCAACCCAGACGCTGCAGCGCGACCGTCACGCGAGTTATATAGCGGCCATCGCTCTGATCGCCACTTCGCTCGACAAGTTCGCCACGGAGATCCGCGCTTTGCAGAAGAGCGAATTCCGCGAGGTCGAGGAACCGTTCGGCAAAGGCCAAAAAGGCTCGTCGGCAATGCCGCACAAGCGCAACCCGATTGGCTGCGAGAGCATCTCCGGACTGGCGCGCGTTATCCGCGGCCATATGCTTTCCGCCTACGAGAACGTGCCGCTGTGGCATGAGCGCGACATTTCCCACTCGTCGGTCGAGCGGATCATTTTGCCGGATTCGACGATTCTGATCAACTACATGCTGAACCGGCTAGGCAATATCATTAAGAACCTGACCGTGTTCCCGGACAACATGCTGCGCAACATGAAGCGCACGTACGACGTACCGTTCTCCGGACGCGTGATGACGAAGCTGATCGATAAAGGCTTCAGCCGCGAGCAGGCTTACGACACCGTCCAGCCGAAGGCGATGCAGGCTTGGGAAGAGCAGCGCTCGTTCCGCGAGATCGTCGAGAGCGACGCAGCGATTCGCGATCAGCTGACGCTGGAGGAGATCGCCGACTGCTTCGATCCGAGCTGGCACTTGAAGCACGTCGATACGATTTTCAGCCGTTTGGGCCTTGCCTGAGCAAACAACCAACAAACCGGGCCGGACAGCCCTTCCTACTATGAAAAGGAGGCCATCGCCTTGAGTACAACGACGGCGATCTCGACCGCTGCGGACTATGTGAACGCACCGCTTTTGTATAAAGGAAAAGTACGGGAGATATACGATCTCGGGGAGCACTTCCTGATCGTCGTAACCGACCGGATCTCCGCTTTTGACTACGTGCTCAGCCCGGCCGTGCCGGACAAAGGCAATGTGCTCAACCGGATAAGCAAATTCTGGTTCGAGAAAACCGCGGATTTGATGCCGAATCACGTGATCCACACCGATCTGGAGAAGCTGCCGCAAGGGCTGATCCGGGACAACGATAAGATGAAGCACCGGTTCATGGTCACGAAGAAGGCCGAGCGCATCGATATCGAATGCGTCGTCCGCGGCTATATTACCGGCGGCGGGTGGAGACAATACCAGAAAACGGGTGAGATTAACGGCATCAAGCTTCCGGAAGGCATGCGCAAAAACGAGAAGTTTCCGCAGCCGATCTTTACCCCCGCAGCGAAAAACGACGTCGGTCACGACGAGGACATCTCCTTTGAGCGGATGGAAGAGCTGGTCGGCAAGGATATTGCCGCCGAACTGCGCTGCCAAAGCCTGAAGCTGTACGAATTCGCGCATGCTTACTGTGCGGAGCGCGGAATCGTGCTGGCCGATACGAAGTTTGAATTCGGCATCGTGGACGGCAAAGTCATCCTGATCGACGAAGTGTTCACGCCGGATTCCTCGCGGTTCTGGGCTAAAGAAAATTATGCGCTCGACATCGAGATCGACAGCATGGACAAAGAACCGGTGCGTACGTACCTCGCGGGTTCGGGCTGGGACAAGAACAGCGAGCCGGACCCGCTGCCGGATTCGGTCGTATCCGAAACATCCCGGCGGTACCGCGACATTTTGAACCGTTTGACGGGACAATAATGAGCAACTGTTACGAAATCATGATTATAACGACCGATTATCTGAGGAGGAACTTCCCATGATTAAAGCAACCGTCTACGTAACGATCAAGCAAAACGTATTGGACCCGCAAGGCAGCGCCGTGCAAGGCGCCCTGCACTCGATGGGCTTCGCGGAAGTAGGCAAAGTGCGCATCGGCAAATATATGGAGCTGGAGCTGGACACGACCGACCGTTCGGAAGCGGAGTCCCGCGTGAAAGCGATGTGCGAGAAGCTGCTCGCCAATACCGTTATCGAAGATTACCGTTTCGAATTGAACTGATTGTTATAGCGAATCCCATTACCAGCATTTGAGGAGGCATCCAGCCCATGAATTTTGCGGTTCTTGTGTTCCCGGGGTCGAACTGCGACATTGACTGCTTCAAAGCGGTCGAGCAGACGATCGGCCAACCGGTCGATTATGTCTGGCATACGACGACGGACCTGTCCAAATACGACGCCATCCTGGTTCCCGGCGGTTTCTCGTACGGCGATTACTTGCGCTGCGGCGCGATTTCCCGGTTTGCTCCGGTTATGAACGAAGTTGTCAAAGCGGCGGAGCAGGGCAAATTCGTCCTCGGCATCTGTAACGGCTTCCAGATTTTGCTCGAATCCGGACTGCTGCCGGGCGCGATGCTGCGCAACCGGACGCTCAAATTCCGTTGTCATCCGTCGACGCTTCGCGTGGAGAACAATGCGAATCCGTTCACGACGCAATATGCGGCGGGCGAGCTGATCAACATCCCGATCGCGCACGGCGAAGGCAACTATTACTGCGACGAGGCGACGCTGGCTGAGCTGAAAGCGAACAACCAGATCGTGTTCCGTTATCACGGCGAAAACCCGAACGGTTCGGTGGACGACATCGCCGGAATCAGCAACAAGGAAGGCAACGTAGTCGGCATGATGCCGCATCCGGAGCGCGCGGTCGATCAACTGCTCGGCTCGGAGGACGGCAAACGGATGTTTACGTCGATCTTGAACGCATGGAGGGAGAAACATGGCGCAGCAATTGTCCGTTAAGGAGCCTACGGCTGAACAGATTGCAGAGCAAAAAATATATAAGCAAATGGGCGTTACCGATTCGGAATACGACCTCATCTGCGGATTTCTCGGACGCAAGCCGAATTACGTAGAGATCGGCGTATTCAGCGTCATGTGGTCGGAGCACTGCTCGTACAAAAATTCCAAGCCGATTCTGAAAAAGTTCCCGATCACCGGGCCGCGCGTCCTGATGGGACCGGGCGAAGGAGCGGGTATCGTCGACATCGGCGATAATCAGGCGGTCGTGTTCAAAATCGAAAGCCACAACCACCCTTCCGCAATCGAGCCTTACCAAGGCGCAGCTACGGGCGTGGGCGGCATTATCCGCGATATTTTCTCGATGGGCGCGCGTCCGGTGGCGCTGCTGAACTCGCTGCGTTTCGGTTCGCTGAAGAACGACCGGGTCAAATATTTGTTCGAGCACGTCGTATCCGGCATCGCAGGCTACGGCAACTGTATCGGCATCCCGACGGTCGCAGGCGAAGTAATGTTTGACGAAAGCTACGAAGGCAACCCGCTCGTGAACGCGATGTGCGTAGGCCTGATCGATCACGATAAGATTCAGAAGGGCGTTGCGCAAGGCGTAGGCAACCCGGTATTTTATGTCGGCCCGGCGACCGGACGCGACGGCATTCACGGCGCGACCTTCGCATCGGAGGAGCTGACCGAGGAGTCGGAAGCGAAACGTCCGGCGGTTCAAGTCGGCGACCCGTTCATGGAGAAGCTGGTGCTTGAAGCGACGCTCGAATTGATCAACTCCGGCATCGTCGTCGGCATTCAGGATATGGGCGCGGCCGGTCTCACCTGCTCCAGCTCGGAGATGGCGAGCAAGGCGGGCAACGGCATGGAGCTGTACCTCGACGAGGTGCCGCAGCGCGAAGAAGGCATGACGCCGTACGAGATGATGCTGTCGGAATCCCAGGAACGGATGCTGTTCGTGGTGAAGCCGGAGCATGAGGCGCAAGCGGCAGAAATTTTCGAGCGCTGGGGCCTGATCTGCGCGAAGGTCGGCAAAGTAACCGACGACGGACGTCTGAAACTGTTCCACCAAGGCCAACTGGTCGGCGATATGCCGGTAAAAGCGCTCGTCGACGAGTGCCCGGTGTACAACAAGCCTTCCAAAGTTCCGGCTTACTACGAACAGCAGGCTTCGGTCGATACGACCCGTTATGCCGAAGTGGCGGACTTGACGGACGCCCTGAAGCAAGTGCTGGCTTCCCCGACGGTGGCGAGCAAGGAATGGGTATACAATCAATATGACCATATGGTACGGACGAGCACTTACGTGCGTCCCGGCTCGGACGCGGCAGTTGTCGGCGTAACCGGTACCCGCAAGGCGCTGGCGATGACGACGGACTGCAACGGCCGTTACGTATATCTCGATCCGGAAGTCGGCGGCGCGATCGCCGTAGCCGAAGCGGCGCGCAACATCGTCTGCTCGGGTGCGGAGCCGCTCGCGATTACGGACAACCTGAACTTCGGCAGCCCGGAGAAACCGGAAATTTTCTGGCAGCTGGAGAAAGCGGCCGACGGCATGTCGGAAGCTTGCCGCAAGCTGAACGCCCCGGTTATCGGCGGCAACGTCAGCCTGTACAACGAAAACGCAAAAGGCGCGATCTATCCGACGCCAGTTATCGGCATGGTCGGACTCGTTCATGACCTCGATCATATTACAACTCAGGGCTTCAAGAAGGAAGGCGACGTCATCCTGCTGCTCGGCGAGACGAAAGCGGAGCTGGGCGGAAGCGAATTCCAGAAAGTGCTGCACGGCGTTACGGAAGGACGTCCGCCGCAAATCGATCTCGACACCGAGAAAAAGCTGCTTGACGGCGTGCTCGGCGCGATCCAGAAAGGCCTCGTCGCTTCCGCTCACGACCTGTCGGAAGGCGGTCTGGCTGTCGCTCTGGCCGAATCGTGCATCAGCGGCGGCATCGGCGCCAAAGTCAGCGTAAGCTCCGAGCTGCGGACGGACATCTCGCTGTTCAGCGAAAGCCAGTCCCGGATTCTGCTCAGCGCTTCTCCGGACAAAGCGGCGGAGCTTGAGGCGTCGCTCGTCCAGGCCGGCGTGAAGGTCCAGCAAATCGGTACCGTTCAAGGCCAAGATTTGACGATTGAAGTCAATGCCAAGCAAGCCGTCCAGTCGCCTGTGGCTCAGCTGGAGAAGGTTTGGAAGGATGCGATCCCATGTTTGATGCAATAAAGTCGCCAGCCGGAACGCTTTGGACCGGGGACTTTTACAATGAAGGCATCAATCGCGAAAATCTGTTCGATAAATTGAAGGAAGAGTGCGGCGTCTTCGGGGTGTACGGTCACCCCGAAGCTTCTCATCTGTGCTATTACGGGCTGCACGCCCTCCAGCACAGAGGCCAGGAAAGCGCCGGAATCTGCACGACCGACGGAAGCCAGTTTCATTACCATCGCGATATGGGGCTGGTCAAGGAAGTATTCGACAACGACAAGCTCGTCTCGCTGAGCGGCCCGACCGCGATCGCACATGTGCGCTACTCCACGGCCGGCGAGAGCAAGCTGGCGAATGCCCAGCCGCTCGTGTTCAAGTACCGCGAAGGCGATCTCGCCGTCGCTACGAACGGCAACATTGTCAACGCTCCGGAGATTCGCTCCCGGCTCGAGCGTCAAGGCTCGATCTTTCAGACGTCGAGCGATACCGAGGTCGTAGCGCATCTGATCGCCCGTTCGAAGCATGACGATATTGTGGAAGCGGCGCGTGAATCGCTTACCAACTTGAACGGGGCGTATGCGTTTCTGTTCATGACCAACGACAAGCTGATCGCCGCGCGCGATCCGCACGGGCTGCGCCCATTCGTACTCGGCAAGCTGGGAGATGCGTGGGTGTTCGCTTCGGAATCGTGTGCGTTCGACGCAATCGGCGCCGTCTATGTGCGGGATATCGAGCCGGGCGAGCTGCTCATATTCGATGAGAACGGGATGAAGGAAGACCGGTTCGCCCCGGCGTCGAAGAGAGCCGTCTGTGCGATGGAATATATTTACTTCTCGCGCCCGGACAGCGATATCGACACGATCAACGTACACAGCGCCCGTAAGCGGATGGGACGCCAGCTGGCGATGGAAGCGTTCGTCGATGCCGACGTCGTAACCGGCGTGCCGGACTCCAGCATCTCGGCGGCGATCGGATTTGCCGAGCAGACGGGGATTCCCTACGAGCTGGGCCTGATCAAAAACCGTTACACCGGCCGGACGTTTATCCAGCCGAGCCAGGAGCTGCGCGAGCAGGGCGTGAAGATGAAGCTGAGCGCCGTCCGCAAAGTCGTGGAAGGCAAACGTGTCGTGATGATTGACGATTCGATCGTTCGCGGCACGACGTCGCTTCGTATCGTCAACCTGCTGCGCGAAGCGGGAGCGAAGGAAGTGCATGTGCGCATCAGCTCGCCTCCGTTTAAGAATCCGTGCTTCTACGGCATCGATACGCCGGACCGCAAGGAACTGATCGCCGCACAGAAGACGATCGAAGAGATTCGTATCGCGATCAACGCGGACTCGCTCCATTTCCTGAGCAAGGACGGGCTGATCGAGGCCGTCGGCAGACTGTCCGAAGCGGAAGGCGCCGGACATTGCACCGCATGCTTTGACAATATTTATCCGACCGATGTACCGGATGTAGAGAATGCCGCCGCCGCTTGCGGAGGCTGCGACTGATAGATTTTACCGTACAGAAGGATCTGTGACCAACCACCTACTACAATTTCAGAGCTTATCCTGTGGGATGAAAAGACGTTGGCCAGCGGCCGGCTCTCCTTTAAACAAGCCCCATCTTTAGCTCTGAAATTGTAATATCAAGGAGTGAACGAACTTGTCGGAAGCGTATAAACAAGCAGGAGTGGACATCGCCGCGGGCAACGAAGCGGTCGTACGGATGAAGAAACACGTTCAGAAGACGTTCCGTCCTGAGGTGCTTACCGAGCTCGGAGGTTTCGGCGCTTTGTTCGGCCTGAACAAGGACAAATATGAGGAGCCGGTGCTCGTATCCGGAACGGACGGAGTCGGCACGAAGCTGAAGATCGCGTTTGCGATGGATAAGCACGACACGATCGGCATCGATGCGGTGGCCATGTGCGTCAACGACGTTGTCGTACAAGGAGCGGAACCGCTGTTCTTCCTCGACTATCTGGCTTGCGACAAGGTCGTACCGGAAAAAATCGAAGCGATCGTCAAAGGAATCGCCGACGGCTGTCTGCAAGCCGGCTGCTCTCTGATCGGCGGCGAAACGGCGGAAATGCCGGGTATGTACGGGGAAGGCGAGTACGATATCGCAGGCTTCACGGTCGGTATCGTCGATAAGAAGAAAATCATCGACGGCTCGACGATCGCCCCGGGCGATGTCATCCTCGGCTTTGCTTCCAGCGGCGTGCACTCGAACGGCTTCTCGCTCGTCCGCAAGCTGCTGCTGCAGGACAAAGGCTACAAGCTGCAGGATGAGGTAGCCGAGCTTGGCGGTAAGCTGGGCGACACGCTGCTGGCGCCGACGAAAATTTATGTGAAACCGATTCTGGCGATGCTGGAGAAGGTAACGATCAAAGGCATGGCGCATATTACGGGCGGCGGGTTCCTCGAGAACATTCCGCGCGTTCTGCCGGAAGGCGTCAACGCTCAGATCGAATACGGCTCATGGCCGATTCTTCCGATCTTCAAGCTGCTGCAGGAGTCGGGCAATGTGTCCAACAACGATATGTTCCGCACGTTTAACATGGGCATCGGCATGGTACTGATCGTTCCGGCGGAGCAAGCGGACGAAGCGATCCGACTGGCCGAGGAGAACGGAGAGAAGGCTTACCGTCTCGGTACCGTCACCCCGGGCGAGCAGATCGTGACGTTTAACGGAGCGGACGTGTAATGAGACCGTTTCGCATCGCGATCTTCGCTTCGGGAAGCGGTTCGAATTTCCAGGCGATCGTGGACGCCGTACAATCCGGGAAGCTCGATGTCGAAGTCGGGCTTCTCGTTTGCGATAAGCCGAATGCCAAAGTCGTCGAGCGGGCCGCGGCGGCCGGAGTCGACAGCTTCGCGTTCCGTCCGAAGGAGTACCCCTCCAAGGAGGCGTATGAGGCGGCTATTGTGGAACGGTTGCAGGCGAAGGAGATCGATCTGGTCGTTCTAGCCGGGTATATGCGCATCCTTACGGGCACGCTGCTGAAGCCGTACGAAGGGCGGATCGTGAACATCCATCCTTCGCTGCTTCCTTCGTTCCCGGGACTTGATGCGATCGGTCAGGCGCTGGCCCACGGGGTCAAAGTTACCGGAGTTACCGTGCATTTCGTCGACGGAGGGATGGATACCGGCCCGATTATCGCCCAGCGCGCGGTAGAAGTGGCGGGCGGCGACGACGCCGATTCGCTTGCTTCCAAGATTCACCCGATCGAGCACGAGCTGTACCCGTATGTGATCCGGGCGATCCGCGAAGGCAGGGTGTCCGTCAGCGAAGACGGACGACGGGTGCTGTGGAGCTGACGTGGCGGCATGCGTTGCGGTAGCCGGCCATTGCCGCTTCAGTCGCGCAAGCCGAGCTGCACGTCATAGCTATAGCTGCACGCCCTGTCCACATGCCATAGCTAAGCTGCACGTTATGACCCAAGTAGCACGCCGTAGCCAAGCTGCACACCTTAGCTATAGCCAAGCCGCACACCATAACCCTAGCTGCGGCGCCACACACATGAACATATACCGGTAATGTTTGCTAAATCAAAGAAGCTGTTGCTCAAAATAAGAGTCTTTGCACCTCTTAAAACGTCTCTCCCCGCCGAATTCAAGTAAATACGAGTCTTTTGGGACTCTTATTCCGACCCTGTTTTGCCCAAAAGGCGTTTTTGATCAAAATAAGAGCTGCAAACCACTCCTATTTGCTCGAGAGTTCACTTTACCCGGCAAATAACGGTCCCTAAAGACTCTTATTTAAGCGGGGAACTGGGAAAGGCCCGAGCTTTCGTGGGTTATCTCCGGCCAACTCGGAGTCCGAAGCTGTAGCTATACGGAAGCCTTCTTCAACCGGGAAGCCGGACAAAGTCTGCTCCTTTCCAGGCTGCCACCAGGTATACAAGGCGGAGAACGAGACGAGAGAGGCAATAAACTAATTAAGGATGGTCCACTATGTCAAATGAGATCCATTTGCGTTACGGGATGAACCCGCACCAGAAAGAAGCAAAGCTGTACGCCGAAGGCGGAGCCGAGCTGCCGATCAAAGTGCTGAACGGCGATCCGGGCTTTATTAACCTGCTCGACGCTTTGAACGCATTCCAGCTCGTCCGCGAGCTTCGCCAGGCTACGGGCCTGCCGGCAGCCGCTTCGTTCAAGCACGTCAGCCCGGCCGGGGCGGCGGTGTATGCTCCGCTTAGCGACACGCTGAAAAAAGCGTACTTCGTAGACGGCCTGGAGTTGTCCGAACTCGCTACCGCTTATGCGCGCGCACGTGGAGCTGACCGGATGTCGTCCTTCGGCGACGCGGCCGCAGTGAGCGATATCGTGGATGCGTCTACAGCTACCCTGCTGAAGCGCGAAGTGTCCGATCTGGTCGTAGCGCCGGGTTATACGGAGGAAGCGCTTGAGATTCTGAAAGCGAAAAAAGGCGGCAAATACCTCGTGCTGCAAATCGACGCCGACTATGTGGCCGACTCGATCGAGACCCGTACCCTGTTCGGCATGAAAATGCAGCAACAGCGCAACGATGCCACGATCAACGCCTCGGCGTTCGACCATCTCGTAACCCGCAACAAGGATCTGACCGAGGAAGCGAAGCGGGATATGCTCGTAGCTCTCATTACTTTGAAATATACGCAGTCCAACTCGGTCTGTTACGCGCTCGACGGTCAGACGATCGGCATCGGAGCCGGACAACAGTCGCGGATTCACTGCACGCGTCTGGCCGGGGATAAAGCTGACCGTTGGTACCTCCGCCAGCATCCGACTGCGCTCGGCATGAAGTTCCGCCAAGGCTTGTCGCGCGCCGAGCAAAACAACGCCATCGACTTGTGGCTTGAGGACGAGCTGACCTCGTTCGAGCAGGCGAGCTGGGAAGCGTGCTTCGACGAAGTACCTCAGCGTCTTACCCGCGAAGAGAAGCGCGAATGGCTGCAAGGGCTCACGAACGTCTCGTACGGTTCGGACGCATTCCTGCCGTTCCGCGACAACCTGGACCGCGCCAGCCGCAGCGGCGTCCGTTACGTCGTTCAGGCGGGAAGCTCGATGCGTGATGAGGAAGTCGTTCAGGCCGCCGACGATTACGGCATGGTCATGGCGTATTCCGGCGTTCGTTTGTTCCACCATTAATATCGTTCATTAGGGAAGGGAGAACGCCAACGTGACACAGCAATGGAGCCAGACGGCCGAGATTAACGCAGGCAAGCTTAAGGAAAATGCATATCCCGGACGCGGTATCGTTATCGGCCTTACGCCGGACGGTACGCGTTACTCGCAAGTGTATTGGATCATGGGCCGCAGCGAGAACAGCCGCAACCGGGTGTTCATTCAGGAGGACAACGGCTTCGTCCGTACCGAAGCTAAAGATCCGGCCAAATTGACCGATCCGTCGCTTATTATTTATTATCCGGTCCGTCATGCGGGACAAGCCCATATCGTAACGAACGGCGATCAAACCGACACGATTTACGACGCCGTAGCCGCAGGACGCACGTTCGAGCAAGCGCTGACGACTCGTACGTGGGAGCCGGACGCGCCTAACTATACGCCGCGCATTTCCGGATTGGTCGACTTGTCCGACGTGAACTGCGCGTACAAGCTGTCGATCCTCAAGACGAACCAAGGCGACGCTTCGCAGACGATGCGCCACTATTTCCACTACGAGCAAGGCATCGCCGGCTTCGGTCATTGCATCCACACGTACGCCGCAGACGGCAATCCGCTTCCTTCGTTCCAGGGCGAGCCGGTGCTGATGCCGTTATTCGACGATATCCGGCAAACCGCTTCGTTTTACTGGGACCGCTTGAACGAGGAAAACAAAATTTCGCTGCTGGTCAAAACGATCGACAAAGCTACCGGCCAGACGGAAACGGTCATATTGAACAAGGCTTAGCATCCCTGTGATCCATTAGCGGAGGCCCGGATGGCCGGCGCAGCAGCGTCAGTGGGTGCCGAGGTTCGGCAGGAGCGCTGAGTCATCGGCCTTGCAGTGCCGTACGGGCTTGCCGCACGATGACGAACAGGGAACAAAGATTCGGGAGGGTTAACGGTTGCGTATATTGGTCATTGGCAAGGGCGGAAGAGAACATACGATCATTTGGGCGCTGAAAAAAAGCTCCCGGGTCGAGCGCATTTATTGTGCGCCGGGCAACGCCGGCATTTCGGAGCTGGCGGAGAACGTGCCGATTAAAGAAAATGAGTTCGACAAGATCGCCCAGTTCGCACTGGATTATGCGATCGATCTGGTCGTCGTCGGACCGGAAGATCCGCTGGCGGCCGGAATCGTCGACTATCTGGAAGAGCGCAATATCCCGGTATTCGGCCCGCGCGGCAATGCGGCGATTATCGAAGGCTCCAAAGTGTTCACGAAGGAGCTTCTCCAAAAGTATAAAATCCCGACTGCGGCTTACGAATCGTTCGAATCGTACGAGCCGGCGCTTGCCTATGTGCGCAAGCAGGGAGCTCCGATCGTCATCAAGGCGGACGGCCTAGCGGCAGGCAAAGGCGTCATCGTCGCGCAAACGCTGGCAGAAGCGGAGAAAGCGCTGCAGGACATTATGGTCGATAAAGTATTCGGCGAGCAGGGCAGCCAGGTGGTTATCGAGGAGTTTTTACAGGGCCAGGAGATGTCGATCCTGTCGTTCGTAGACGGCAACGTCGTTCGTCCGATGGTGCCTTCGCAGGACCATAAGCAAATTTTCGACGAAGACAAAGGCCCGAATACCGGCGGGATGGGCACGTACAGCCCGCTGCCGCACATTCCGCAATCCGTGATCGACGAAGCGATCGAGACGATTATCAAGCCGACCGCCGAAGCGATGGTGAAGGAAGGACGTCCGTTCCGCGGCGTGTTGTTCGCCGGGCTGATGATTACCGAGAACGGTCCGAAGACGATCGAATTTAACGCGCGTTTCGGAGATCCGGAGACGCAGGTCGTGCTGTCGCTGCTGGAAACGGATCTGCTCGACATCTTCCTCGCCACGATCAACGGTCGTCTGCAGGACATGGATATCCAATGGAGCGGCGATACGGCCGTCTGCGTCGTCCTGGCGTCAGGCGGATACCCGGGCAACTATCCGAAAGGGGTCCCGATCTACGGCTTGGACGAAGTGCAGGACTCGGTCGTCTTCCATGCCGGAACGACGCACAAGGACGGTCAGGTCGTCACCGACGGCGGGCGAGTGCTTGGAGTGACGGCGAGGGGCGCCAGCATCGTGGAAGCCCGTGCGAAAGCTTACGCCGATGTGGAACGGATCCGCTTCGAGGGTATGCAGTACCGCACAGATATCGCGCTTAAAGCACTGCGTTAAGTCAAAGGGAGCCAACCGTCAGCCAGCTCAAGGGCTGCTCTTTTACGCAAGCCAAACCATGGGGCTGTCTCAACAGTGTCCGTACCACAGTGGCACAATGGAACGTCCTATGTTTCTAACGAAAGGACCTCAACGTCCACGGAAAAGTGGGGGCTGAGGTCCTTGTTTTTGTGGAGAATCGGTTCCGGTTCGTTCGAAGTCGGCGCCAAAATTGCAAAAAGGGCTTTGGTGACAGCCCCGTTTGTGAGCGCCCATTCAATGAAAACGTGTTTACTTTACTCAAACTCGTTTTTCGCGTATTTTTCCTTCCGTTTATGCACATAAAGGATAGCTGTGACTAACCCTGCGATCAGAAGCACTTCCAGCCAGTAAGCTTTAATTGCCAATAGGAGCCAGTTCATCCGGATTCACCCCGCGAAATTCCGCCGCCATTGTTTTTAAAAGCTAATTTCGGCGGTTTTCCCTATAGGTTGTCCGTTCGTCCGATCGGCTATGCCTCCCTATAAGAACAAGGGGCGATAGGAGTTGGAAAATGTGGAATGGAAACGATTCCCTGTGATATACTATTATAAGTACAACCTATAATCAGGAGGGTTTTCCATGGATATGGAACAAAGACAACCATACAGCGGAACCGATGATCAATCGACTTATTACAATGCGCCATTCCACAAACTGCTGCGGATGTTCACCGTGTCGGTGCTGATCTCGTTCGTCGGTACGTTTGTAGGGATGTACGTTCCGCCGGCGCTATTCATTCCGCTCGTCGTCGTAGAGCTGATCATGCTGGTCGCCGCTTTTTTCATACGGCGTAAAGGAAAAGCGGTCGGATACGGATTTGTATTTACGTTTTGTTTCATCAGCGGGATCACGATATTTCCGGCGATTGCGCATTATACGTCGATCGGAGGCACTTGGCTTGTCTCGACCGCGTTTTTGCTGACTGGTATTATTTTTGCCGGGTTAACCGCCTATGCATATTATTCGAAGCGCGATTTCAGCTTTTTAGGCGGATTTCTGACGGTGGGCATTCTCGTTCTAATCGGGTTCAGCCTGATCGGACTGTTTACCGGCGGATTTGGCGGTACGCTCGGACTGATGATCGCTGCGTTCGGGGTACTCATCTTCTCCGGGTTCATCCTGTACGACATCTCCCAATACAAGCACGGAGTTCCTGACGAAGAGATTCCGCTCGCCGTATTGAGCCTGTACTTGAGCTTCATCAATTTGTTCCTGTACTTGCTTCGTCTGCTCGGTATTTTGTCCAGCGACGACTAAGCGCCGACATCGAACATCGACAGCCCTCTGCCGGGTTTATAACCGGATGGAGGGTTTTTCTTTTTGCCGAACACCGGCAGGGCATCTATCGGCTTCGGCTGTTCCTGCGGCTTTTCTTCATATCTTGCGTGTCGGGCTGCCTATCCTTCTATGGTTTCCGGTTCTACTCTAGCGTTTCGGCACATAGTCTGGAATCAAGAGAGAGAAGGAGGAGAGGAAGAGCTATGAAGCAAGGACGTTCGGCGCTGTTAACCGGTCTGGCCGTTTTACTAGCGGGAATCTTATATGTGTTTATTTTGATAGGATGCGAGGAACGGTCCGGCGAGAGCGGACAGCCGGTTCAACAGGCGGCCGTTTCTGACGGAGCGGGGGAACCGGGCGAACGGCGGCCCGACACGATCGTAGGAGGAGGAGATTCGCCGAAGGAAGCGGACAAGCAGGAGGCCCCGCCGCCGCCGAAGTTTCCGCTGACCGGTCTGACCGCGCCGCAGGACGTACAGGAGCGCCCCGTTATGGTGATGGTGGAAAATTCGCCGCAAGCCCGTCCCCAGACCGGACTGGATCAGGCGGACCTGGTCTATGAAATATTGGCCGAGGGCGACATTACGCGATTCGCCGCGGTGTATCAGAGCCGGGCGCCCAAGACGATCGGACCGGTAAGAAGCATCCGGCCCTATTACGTAGAGATCGGGGACGGGCTCGACGCCTATATCGTTCATGCCGGGTGGAGCCAGGAGGCGATGGATATGCTGGCCGGACGCAAACTGTCCCATCTGGATGAGGTGTACGGGGACGGAAAGTATTACTGGCGCGATGCCAAACGGAAAATGCCGCATAACCTGTATACAAGCATTGAGCTGATCCGCCAAGGGGCTAAAGATAAACGGTTTCGCACCGATTGGAACGGTCCGCTGCTGCAATTCGCTTCGGATTCTCCGGACGGTCTGTCGGCCTCGCCAAGCGGACAGACAGCGGCGAAGGCGGTTATCCCGTATTCGCGGGGATATACGGTCTCTTACCGGTACGAAGCGGAGAGCGGAACCTATCTCCGTTCTATGAACGATAAGCCTCATACCGATGCGCTTTCCGGACATACGTTGTCTGCGTCCAATATCATTATCGCTTATGCGGCACACCGAGTATTGGATTCGGAGGGCAGGCGGAGAGTCGACGTATTCGGGCCGGGCCAAGGCGTGCTGCTGCAGCGGGGAACGAAAAAAGACATCACCTGGGAGCGGAAAGAGGGACTGATCCGGGTCTACGAGGGCGGCAAAGAACTAGGCTGGCTGCCCGGACAAACGTGGGTGCAGATCGTGCCGTCCGGCACCGCCGTCCGGATCGAGTAGCGGGACATGCGGCGAACAGGGAGAGCGTTCGGCGGAAGGCAACAACAGGGACGGAGCTCCTTTCAGTGGCCAGCGAGTATAGACTTCCGCGCGCGGGCATACTAGCCAGCAGAACAACCGAAATAAGGGGGCTGACAGGTTGGGGCAGGGGCTCGGCGCTGGTATCGGCGAATGGATCTCCGCTTTTTCGATCTGCTCCACCGGCTGCTGCAGGGGCGCTATCTGCCTTTCAAGGCCGGTGATCCGGCGGGTATCGACCCGGCGGTCTGCGATCCCGGGAGTACGTTCGGGTGAGGCTCCTCTGCGGAGCCTCCTTTTGTGTCCCGGACCGCTTACACGTTTGTCCACTCCGTCTACGGTTATGGTAGAATAAGGGCAACAAGCGAAAGGCGGTGCGGGGCGATGAAAATCGCGATATGCGGCGGTACGGGATTTATCGGCGGCGCTCTGGCCCGGTATCTGGAGCTGTCCGGGGACGAGGTCGTGCTGATCTCGCGCACGGCATCCGGCGGCGGAGGTCGGGAACGGTGGAAGACCGTTAGCTGGGATAATCTAGAAACGGACCGGGGAACGCTGGAGGGACTCGATGCGATCGTCAATTTGGCGGGCGAATCGATTAACCAGCGCTGGTCGGACAAGGCCAAACGGCGGATTTTGCAGTCCCGGCTGGATACGACGAAGAAGCTGGCCCGGCTGGTTGCAGGGCTGGAGCATAAACCGAAGGTGGTTGTTAACGGGTCGGCTATCGGCATATACGGGACGTCGGAGACGGAAGTATACGACGAATCGCATCCGGTTCGCGCCTCGGACTTCTTATCCGGAGTCGTCGAGTCGTGGGAGAAGGCGGCCGACGCGATCCCGGCGGAGCGCATCGTCAAGCTTCGTACCGGACTCGTGCTGGGCAAGGAGGGCGGAGCGCTGCCGATGATGGCGCTGCCGTACAAGCTGTTCGCCGGCGGCAGAGTGGGCAGCGGCAAGCAATGGATGAGCTGGATTCACGTCCATGACATCGCCCGGCTCATCCGGTATTGCATCGAGCTGCCGGAGATGTCCGGTCCGGTTAATGCGACCGCTCCGAATCCGGTAACGAACGATCGTTTCGGGAGAGCGCTCGCCGCTGCACTGCACAGGCCTCATTGGTTTCCGGTGCCGGGCTTCGTTTTCCGCGCCGCGTTCGGGGAGATGTCCGAGCTTCTGCTGGCCGGTCAGCAAGTATTGCCGAAGTCGGCGGTCGAGCATGGCTTCGAATTTCAATATCCGACGGTGGATAAAGCGCTCCAGAGCATCTATGGACATGGAAGTCACTAATACGACCTATTTTACTCCTTGACATGCTGTGTCAGGTATCGTTAACTGGAATAGAAAGAGGTACAGGTTCATAACCAATAATATAGAAACCAGGTGAAACCGATGAGCGGAAACAAACGGATTTTGATGGGAGCCGGCCGACCAGCGCTCAGCAACGACGTATTGGGGTCAACGCAAACTGTCATTCATGAAGCATTGGAACGTCTCGGTTATGGAGAAAGCTACTACGAACTGCTGAAGGAGCCGCTGCGGCTGCTGACCGTGCGCATTCCCGTACGGATGGACGACGGACAGGTGAAAGTATTCACCGGCTACCGCGCCCAGCATACCGATGCGGTCGGACCGACCAAGGGGGGAATCCGGTTCCACCCGAACGTCACGGCCGAGGAAGTATCCGCCCTGTCGCTCTGGATGACGCTGAAATGCGGCATCTTCGATCTGCCGTACGGCGGAGGAAAAGGCGGCATCATCTGCGATCCGCGCACGATGTCGCTTGGCGAAGTGGAGCGTCTGGCTCGCGGCTATGTCCGGGCGATCAGCCAGATCGTAGGTCCCAACAAAGATATTCCTGCTCCTGATGTATATACGAACGCGCAGATTATGGCGTGGATGCTCGACGAATACGGCATTATCCGCGAGCACGACTCCCCGGGCTTTATTACGGGCAAGCCGATCGTGCTTGGAGGGTCGCAAGGCCGGGAGAAAGCGACGTCGCTCGGCGTAGCGATCTCGATCCGCGAAGCGGCGGCCGCTCAAGGGATGGCGATCAAAGGACTGAAAGTATGTATCCAGGGCTTCGGCAACGTCGGCAGCCATCTGGCGGAAATTCTCGACCAATGGGGCGCTGTCGTAGTAGGCATCAGCGATGTGCATGGCGGCATCTATGACGAGAAGGGGCTGGATATCCCGTACTTGCTGGACCGTCGCGATTCGTTCGGCAGTGTCACCAATTTGTTCAGCAAGCGGCTGAGCAACGCCGAATTCCTGACCCAGTCATGCGATGTGCTTGTTCCGGCGGCGCTGGAAAACCAGATCACGATGGAGAACGTCGATTCCATCCGGGCCAAAATGATTGTCGAAGCCGCCAACGGTCCGACTTCGATGGAAGCGTCGGAGAAGCTGCACGAACAAGGCGTGCTCGTCGTGCCGGACGTGCTGGCTAACGCCGGCGGCGTAACCGTCTCGTATTTCGAATGGGTACAGAACAATCAGGGCTACTACTGGCCGGAGGAAGAAGTGAACACCAAGCTGGAGAGCAAAATGGTCGAAGCGGTCCAGAAGGTGCTGAGCATGGCGAAAAGCCGGAATATTACGCCGCGACTGGCGGCCTATATGGTCGGTGTGCAAAAGTACGCCGAAGCCAGCCGGATTCGGGGCTGGGTATAAGTCGGACTACAATGGAATAACGGATGCATCCAGGGCTTCGCATACGCAGATCACATCTGCAAGGGCGAAGTCCTTTTTCATTGAATTCGAATCGGAGGAGGAAATCACGATGAGCGAGCTTCAGGTGCCTACCTGGT
Organism: Paenibacillus sp. GYB004; assembly: GCF_036577605.1. Lineage (NCBI taxonomy): Bacteria > Bacillati > Bacillota > Bacilli > Caryophanales > Paenibacillaceae > Paenibacillus > Paenibacillus sp. GYB004. Next base: position 406,197 of record NZ_JARBDB010000040.1, on the reverse strand, counting down.
ATTACCAGCATTACGACGCCGACTTTGCAAGGGACGTTCCGGCGGAGGCGTTCGGAGGATGGAACAAGACGATGCTGCCGATCGCCTGCGAACGGACGGCGCTGGTCGTCATGCATGCGTGGGATTGCGGGACGAGGGAGCAGTTCCCCGGTTGGCACCGGGTCGTCGAGTACATTCCGCGCTCTTACGACATCTGCGGTAACGTGCTGCCGGGCCTGCTGGAGGCGGCTAGAGCGTCGGGGCTTACGGTGTATCATGTCGTGAGGCCGGGCGGAACGTATTTCCGCGACTATCCGGGCTACCGGAGGGCGGATCAATTGGCCGGACCTGAGGTGCCGAGGAAAAGAGAAGTGCAGCGCGACGAAGTGCTCGATCGTCTGGCCCGCTTCCGGAGCCAGTCCGTGTTTCCCGGGGAGCATAACCAGCCGGATATTACGGCAGGCCAGCGGTGCATGGACTTTCCGCAGCCGGTCAAACCCGCCGGCGACGAAGGCGTTGCCGAATCGTCCGCGCAGTTGCACGCGTTATGCCTAGAAGACGGGATCAATCATCTGATCTACACCGGTTTCGCGATTAACGGCTGTCTGGTCAGCTCTCCGGGCGGGATGATCGATATGCAGCGGGAAGGTTATATGTGCTCCGCCGTCCGCCAAGCGGTTACCGCGATCGAGAACAAGGAGACGGCACGAGCCGAGACGGCGAAGGAGATCGCGCTGTGGCAGGTTGCGCTGCTGTACGGATTCGTCTACGATGCCGACGATCTGACCGGCGCGCTGCGCAGCCGGACGGTGGAGCGGCCGTCATAGTTCGCGGGGGATGATGCAATCCTCAGACCCTCAACCTTCTGCCCGCGACCCAAGACTCCGCCAACAAAATCGCCCGTCCGCCACCGTGCATGCACGGCGGCGAACGGGCATCTGCCGATTAACGGCGGCCGCGTCTGCGGCGTCTCGAACCGGAGCCGGGGGCGTAGAGCACCGGCCGCGGTCCGGATCTTTTCTTGCCCTTCCGGCGGCGCTTGCGGCGGCGGGGCCGTTTTTTCCAACCTTCGAATTCGTCGTCAACCTCGGTCGTTTTCGCTTTGCCGGGCATCATGTTCATTAGCAGCTTAATCATCGGCTGCATCTGCTGAATATTGCTGACGATTTTCTGAACTTTGCCTATGCTGGACATAATGCCATCGATTCCTCCCAGCCGGTCGACGACGGATTTAATATCCTTGAAGTTGAAGTTGCCGAGCAGACCGGAAGCTCCCGAGGCGGGTGCCGCATTCGTAACCGTAGGCAGCTGCTGCAGCTGTTGAAGCTGTTGTCCGTAAGGGACGGGGGCATAACCGAACTCTCCGTTAAAGCCGCCCGCTCCCGCTCCCGGATAAGCGCCCACATTACGCGTGTCCCTGAAGCTGCTGCGATGGTCGTGCCAACCTGGCCATTGTTGTTGATTCACGCGGGTCTCATTCCTTTCGCAGAAGATGGTTATGTACTACTGTATGTGGTAGGCGAATGTTTGGATTGGACGAATGCCCGGTTTATGGCGGCGAGTTCGGGGGCCTGCCCGCTTGTGCGCGGATTTTGGCGGCCGGGAGCGCCCTTTTTATGAGGGATCAGCAGGAACGAAAACCAAACAAACCTCCATACCCGCCGGCGACCCGGGCATGAAGGTTTATCTGTCAGTAGCTTCGATTACTTCGTTAAACCGTGATCGTCCGCTGCATGACCGCGAATCCGGCGAGCGGCGCTCAGGCAAAGTGTCCGGCGGCCCCAAGCCCTGATCAGCCGAGGGAGCGATCTCCCATCAGATCCCGCGAGGCGACTGCCGAGAGGGGAGGGACGCGGCTTTATCCCTGTAACGCATAAAAATTTTAACGTTATGCAAACGTAAAGGAAGGAAATGCAGTTCCGATGTCGAAACAGGTAAGCAAGACAGGAAATAGGGGTTGATGGAAAAGTGCAGTTGAAGAAGCTGAACGATAAAACGATCGACCAGCTGTTTGAGGCGGTTTTGACGTTAAAAACAGTGGAAGAATGCTATATTTTTTTCGACGATCTGTGCACGGTGAATGAGATTCAGTCGTTGTCGCAGCGGCTGGAGGTCGCCCGCATGCTGGGCAAAGGCAGCACCTATAACCAGATCGAAGCGGAGACGGGCGCAAGCACGGCGACGATATCCCGCGTTAAGCGCTGCCTCAATTACGGGAACGACGGCTACAAGATGGCGCTGGAGCGGCTGGGCCGTTAATCTTTTTGCTGCTGCCGTTAGAGGTTTCCGCTATACCGGTAGTATCCGAATCCTTCTCCTTCAGGAGCGGGATTTTTGCGTTACCGAAGGGCGTTCATGGGCAGATTGACTTTCCATGACGGTTTCGTTAGCATGAAGTTGATATGGGGGCGGAGTGGGTGTCGCGTATGTCGGATACGAGCAAGGCAGGCGTCCTGGTCATCAGTCACGGTTCGCGAAGCCCGGTATGGGTGGAGAGGGTGGACCGGGCGGTGGCGGATGTCGGATGGACCGGAGCGGTACCGGTTGTCTCTTCGTTTCTGGAGATTGTGGAGGGCCGGCTTATTCAGGACGGGATCGATACCCTGGAAGCGCAGGGCGTTACCGATCTGATCGTCATACCGCTATTCGTCTCGTACGGGAGCACGCATGTGGACGAGATTCGCTGGGCTCTGGGCGATTTGCCCCGGCCATCCTCGGAGACCGATCTGCAGCCTTTTCGTCTGAACGCCCGGGTGTGGGTATGTCCTCCGCTGGATGACGACCCGGTGGTCGCTGAGATTATGTATGAACATATACGGGACTTGTCGGTTCGTCCGGAACGGGAAGCGGTTCTGCTGATCGGACATGGCAGCGGGCTGTCTTATTTTTATAAGAGGTGGAAGCGCGGCATGGAGCGGGTGGCGGCCGATCTGAAGGAGCTGGGAGGCTTTGCAGAGGTGCGGAGCGCCTTGCTGCTGCCGGATGAGACGGCGGACGTGCTGCACAGCTGGAAGCGGGAAATGCCGGAGCGGGACGTGATTGCGGCTCCGCTGTTTTTGAGTGAAGGCTACTTTACAGAGCGGGTCATCCCGGACAGGCTGGGAGGCCGCGGCTGCCGGTACAACGGACGAGCCCTGCTGCCGCATCGTGGAATCTCCCACTGGATGGAGCGGCAAATCGCCGAGATGATGGACAAGGCGGGTTTGCGGGTGTGACGCTCGTGGGCTCCGTATAAGGAACGGCTGGAATGAAGCATAAGAACGACTTTGATCATAGAACGATATAACGGAAAATGGGGGAATGGGTCAATGGCCAAACGTGCCAGACTGATCTACAACCCGACGTCCGGTCGGGAAGAGATGAAGCGAAGGCTGCCCGAAATCTTGCAGCGGCTGGAGAGAGGCGGACTGGAGACGTCCACCCACGCTACGATCGGAGAAGGGGACGCAGCTATTGCCGCGGCGGAGGCGGTGGAGCGCGGGTTCGACGTCGTGATCGCCGCAGGCGGGGACGGCACGCTGTATGAGGTGATCAACGGCATGGCCGAGAAGCCGAACCGGCCGCCGCTCGGCATCTTGCCGCTCGGTACGACGAACGATTTCGCGCGGGCGCTCGGGATTCCGAAAAATTGGGAGTTTGCGGTCGATCTGATCTTGCAGCAGCATACCCGGAATATCGATGTCGGCCGGGTGAACAAGCGGTATTTCATCAATATCGCGGGTGGCGGCTCGATGACCGAGCTGACCTACGAGGTGCCGAGCAAGCTGAAGACGGTGATCGGACAGCTCGCGTATTATATGAAGGGACTCGAGAAGCTGCCCCGGCTTCGTCCGACCGAGCTGTGCTTCCGCTGGGAGGATCAGATCGTCCACGAGGAAGTGATGATGTTCCTGATCTGCAACAGCAACTCAGTCGGCGGCTTCGAGAAGCTCGCTCCGGAGGCGAGCCTGAGCGACGGGTTGCTGGACGTGTTTATTTTGCGCAAATGCAATCTGGCGGAATTCATCCGCATCGTCTCGGCGGCGCTGCGCGGCGAGCATATGAACGATCCGCATCTGATTTATTTCCAGACGCAGAGCATTCAGGTGACGTCGCCCGACTACGTGCAGCTGAACCTGGACGGGGAGTTTGGCGGTACGCTGCCTTGTACGATTTCGGTGCTTCCGGATCATCTGCAAATTTTCGTCGACGAGTCCGGCAATTCGACATACAAATAAGTCAGGTTGGAGTGAACGTCTAGTGGCAAAAGGAACAGGCCGGGGCGGCCGATCGAAACGAAGCGGCGCGTCCGGCGGGCGGGGAAGAAACGGTGCACCGTCCGCAAAAGCGCAGGCTGTGGCCAAGGATACGGCCAAGGCGCCGGTGACGCTGCAGGAAACGTATATCGCCGATTGTATCGGGATCGGGCACGAAGGGGAAGGGGTAAGCCGGGTGAACGGCTTTACCCTTTTTGTTCATGGAGCGCTGCCGGGAGAGAAGGTCAAGGTACGGGTGACCGGGCTGAAGAAGCAGTACGGGTTCGCCGAGCTGCTTGAGGTCGTGGAGCCGAGCCCGGACCGTATCCAGGCGCCTTGTCCGGTCTATGCGGAGTGCGGCGGCTGTCAGCTCCAGCATCTCGATTATGCGGCTCAGCTGCGGCTGAAGCGGCGAATGGTCGCCGACAATCTCGAGCGGATCGGGAAAATCCGCGTGGCCGGGTATGACGCGGCAGGCGGAGATGGGGCTGAAGCCGGAGCCGGTGCTGATGCCGGTTCGCTGGGGAGCGGTGAAGCGGAGGACGGCGGGGTTGTCGTTCATCCGACGATCGGGATGGACGAGCCGTGGCAGTATCGCAACAAGGTGCAGGTGCCGGTCGGGGAGCAGGAGGGCGGGCTTGTCGCCGGCTTTTATGCGGGCGGCAGCCACCGGATCATCGATGCGGAGCGATGCCTGATCCGCAGCGAAGACGCCGACGGGATCGTGCAGGCGGTCAAGAGCGCCGCCCGCGAGCTTGGCATACCGGCGTATAACGCCGAGAAGCGCGAGGGCGTGCTGCGCCATGTGATAATTAAGTCCGGCTACCGCACCGGCGAGACGATGATCGTTCTGGTTACGGCGGGGCCGGAGCTGCCGCATGGACCGGAGCTGGCGGAGCGGATCGCACAGACCTTGCCCGGCGTGGAGAGCGTGTGCCACAACGTCAACGACGGTGCGCCGGGCAGCGTCATGGGCCCGCGCACGAACGTGCTGTGGGGACGCGACCGGATCTACGATGCGATCGGCGACATCCGGTTCGCGATCTCCGCGCACTCGTTCTACCAGGTCAACCCGCTGCAAACCGAGGCTTTGTACCGCAAAGCGCTCGACTATGCCGGGTTGACCGGCAGCGAGACCGTGATCGACGCCTATTGCGGCGTCGGCACGATCTCGTTGTTTCTCGCGCGGCGCGCGAAGCGGGTGTACGGCGTCGAGATCGTCCCCGAAGCCGTCGAAGACGCCCGCCGCAACGCGGAGATGAACGGCTTGGCGAACGCGGAATTCACGGTCGGCAAGGCCGAGGACGTGCTCCCCTCATGGCGGGAGCAGGGCATCCGCGCCGACGTCATCGTCGTCGACCCGCCGCGCAAAGGCTGCGATGCCGCCTTGCTCGAGACGATCGTCGCGATGCGCCCGCAGCGCGTCGTCTACGTCTCGTGCAACCCCTCGACGCTCGCGCGCGACCTGCGCGTGCTCGAGGATGGCGGCTTCCGCACCGTCGAGGTGCAGCCGGTGGATATGTTTCCTTGGACGGCGCATGTGGAGGTTACAGTGAGACTTGAAAGAAAAGATACAGTCCAATAAACTGTACCTAATTTGAGGGGAGAGGGGCGGAGAGATTATAGTGAATCTTAATCTTTCCTCCCTCGAATACTTCGATTTTGTGGATGAGCCTTTGTAGAACTTGCTTCATGACCTGTTCATCGTCAATGTCAAGGTTCGTGAAGCGTTCTACTTCATTCCTAAAGGCTTGTAGTTGTTCGTTGAGGTCTTTCTTGGCATCTAGTGATGATTGTAATTCAGCTTTCTTATTTGCTAGTTCTTGTTGTTGTTGAGTAATACGCTCATTTTGTTGTTTGAATTGCTCCGTAAAGATAGCCCCTTCAAGGTGAAGACCCAATAGTCTGTCAAAGCGTTTGTCAAGTTGGGCTAACTCTCTGTCAAGTCGCTTTAGTTCTTTTGTGGTAGAGGATTGTAATGCCTTCGCTTTTTCCTCCGCTAATCCGTAAAGATGCTCTATCTTTACCCTGTCCTGTATCAACGCTTTTAGGTCATTCTTTACGGTCTGTAACAGGACTTGTTCCTCAATAATATGGGAGGAACAGTAGGAGGATGTAAATTTCACATAGCCGCCGCATACATACGCCCCATTGCGTCTATCAGGTTTGAAGTGCATACCGCTTCCGCAATCAGGGCATTTCACGATATAGGAAAACAGACTTTCCTTGCCGTTGCTCTTATGTTTGCCTTTCTTTTTCATGAGTTCCTGAACAGCGTTATAATCATCATCTGAGACGATAGCAGGGTGGGAGTTCTCAATGACAATTTGCTTCTCATTTTCTACATCTCGTCTTATCTTGTAGAGTTCAGACTCGGCTAGAGTCCCTGTAGTTTCTTCCCGATGGAATACGAGTTTGCCTGTATAAACAGGATTGTTAAGGATACCTTTGATAGAGTTTTGATGCCATTTTGTTCCTGCATTTGCCGCCCCTGTTGTGGCTCTTGGTGTAGGAATACCTCTTTGCATGAATAGGTTACAAATTTTGAACATCCCCCTACCTTCATGCAAATACAGTCTGAAAATCTCTCTTACGATGGAAGCGGCTGTCTCGTCAATCTCTAGCTTTTTAGTGACTGGATTTACAGCATAACCGTAAGGCGGTAAGGATACTCTACGTTTCCCTTGTTTAGCACTAGAGCGTAAGCCAAGTTTAATCCGTTCAGAGAGTTTGGCATTTTCTTCCTCGGCTAAAATAGCCTTTAGATTAAACATAAACCTGCTGTTGCTCGTTTCAGTGTCATAGTTATCTTCGGGCAAGATTAGCCGAACAGGTATTCTTTCGAGTTGGTCAGCCATTTCCATACTATTTCGTGGATTCCGTCCAAGACGTGAAACAGACTTTGCGATAATCACATCGAACTTCTTCTTTTTAGCGTCCTCTACCATCTGTAAAATCTCAGAACGGTTTCTTATACCTGCACCGCTTATTCCATTGTCAATGTACCGTGCAACCACTGTAAAGCCTTGTTCCCTCGCTATGCTTTCAGCTAGGGCAATTTGATTTTGTAGACTGTTCTGTTGTTCTTCTCTTCTCGTACTGACACGAGCATAGATAGCACATTTCATTATTCCGCCACTCCTTCCGAATCAGAAGGAATGACATTTGCTCTATCATCATCGTACTGATTGACTTTAATACTGTCAAATTGGTGACTCAGAATGGAGGATAAAATGTCCTCAAGGCTTGCTGTTCCTATAAATGTACGCTCTACTTGCATTGTTAACTTCCCCCTCTCGGGCTAACCATCGTTGCAAGGTGGGGGATAGTTGTGATGAAAATATCTACATAATATGGAAAAGACTTTATGATACATATAGTTTAGGTAAATGGAGGGCAAGGAATGAAGGAGAGTATGTCGTTAAAGGCTCTTCAGGCCTACATCAAGCAAAAAGATTTTCATCCGGAACATAGACAAGCTTATTTCTTTAAGTTAGTAGAAGAGGTGGGGGAACTTTCAGAGGTAATTCGTAAGGATTTACGAATGGATGAAAGTCAGAATATTAAGGGTACTATTGAAGAAGAACTTTATGATGTTCTTTATTACACTATTACTTTGGCTAATCTATATGATATTGATTTAGAACAATGTCACTATCTTAAGGATGAACTTAATCTTAAGAAGTACGGTTCTAATAGTGCTAAAAGCTAAACCAATTGTCATTTCCCCACCCCTTCGGGGTGGGTTACTGTCTTCTAGTGGTCGCTCCGCTTCGCTCCGCTTCGCTTCGCTCGGGGCTGTCGCCCTGATTTTCAGATGGAGTGCTACGATAAAAATGCAGTCGAAAAACACCCTCGTATGAAATAAAATGAAAGGTAACGAGGGAGCAAACGACAATGAATAAGTACGACAAAGCATTCAAAGAGGAAGCAGTACGGTTGAGCGATGAGGTTGGGCCCAAGAAAGCGGCCGAGCAGTTAGGCGTAGCCTACTACACCTTGCAGGAATGGAGAAAACGAAGAACCCTGCACGGTGACGGAGCGCATATCGGGAGCGGACGCGCTTACGCGTCTGCTGACAAGACTGCGCGTGAAATCGAATTAGAAAGAGAAATAGGTGAGTTGCGCCGCGCGAATGAAATTCTCAAGGACGCACTCGGTTTTTTCGCAAAAGACCGGAAGCGGTAAAGGCATGCCAGCTCTACGCTTACATCCGTGAACGACGGGATGGATGGACCGTCAAGGAGATGTGCAAAGTACTTGCAGTCAGCGAATCGGGCTATTACCGTAGCTTGAAGCCCACACCCAAACAAGAGCGGCAGCAACGCCTTCTGGTCAAAATCAAAGACATCATCGGAGCGCATGAAGACAACAGTAATTACGGCGTCCAGCGTATCGTGCTGGCGCTGGCGCAAATAGAGATTCCGGTCAGCTACAGCACCGTCTATCGCATCATGAAGCAGCACGGACTGCTGAAGAAGCCCAGGCGTCATCCGAACGGCATTACACGCGAGGACGCCACTGCACACAAGAGCGAGAACCTAATTCGAAGAGACTTCAAGTCTTCAGCCCCCAACAAGAAGTGGCTATCGGATATCACCGAAGTCCCTTGTTCGGATGGCAAACTGTATCTGTCCGCGGTAATGGATTGTTTCAACGGAGAGATCGTCGGCATTGCCATGGACGACAACATGCGCAAGGAGCTCTGCATCGAAGCTTTTGAGAACGCCTGTAAAGCAAGAAAGGCTCGCAGCATGATCTATCACAGCGATCGAGGCAGCCAATTCACGAGCCATGCTTTCCGGAAAAGTCTGGCTAAACGTGGTGCCGTTCAAAGCATGAGCGGCACGGGGCGCTGCTATGATAACGCGAGGATTGAAAGCTTTTTTGCTACGCTGAAGAAAGAAAAGCTGTACAAGATCCGCACAGAGCAATATCCGATGGCTTATATAAAATCGGTCATCTTCAGGTACATCATGGTTTACTACAACAGGCGGCGGGTCTACACCTCGAATCCAGGGGGATGGCCCCCAGCTATTTATCGCGAAAGAATGCTGTCTCAAGCTGCGTAGAAACGGAATTTCTGCATGAGTGTGTTTTCAAACTGCACTTTTCTTGACAACTCCAAGATTACTATTTATTTTGGAAACACAGGTGGGTAAGGAAACATTATTCCCCCTAGTGGGGTGGGGGAAGGAAAACACATGTGGGTTTAGGTTTCCTACATGACATCTGACGTGCTCAGGTACGGCTTTACCACGTGCATGATAAACATGCTCTGTCATGAATCCCTCGCCTTTGGGCGACCGTGACGGGGCTACAAATGATTGTAGTATCTGAGGATGAAGCACAACTTCAAAATAAACTACCTATCCATCTAACGGAGCAACACCTACTTGTGAACGCAGGGGCATTTTTTTACGTGTTCTTCTGCGACCACGTGTAATGCTACATGTGAAGTTTTCTCCATAATATTAATCGTTACAATTAGCAAATAAGTTTCGTTGTTGCCCCCACCAACTAAAGTGGGGGCTTCTTCGCTTTCTACTGAGATGTAGGAAAGAGGGAAACGACATCAAATCCCTTTTCACGTAATACATCAATAAGGTGGGATTCTTCTACCACATAAGGATATTTGCCGTATCCTCGCTCATTGTAGGGGATTCTTTGAACCTGTAATTGACCAGTTTTAACCCATTGATAAACAGAGTCTTCAGATACAAACCGACCACGGTTGGAAGCCGACAGCTTCCGGGCGATAGTTGCCAAAGTGTAATTAGCCACGTTGTATTCCTCCAATTCGATTTTGTCGTTTCCTTGCATAGTTCATCACTTCATCAGGCTCAAGCCGCCATAGACTTCCCACCTTTAACGCCGCTAGTTCGTTGTCGTGAATCTTGCGGTAAAGCGTTCGTGGTGACAAGTTTAGGAAGTATGCCGCTTCTTCAAGAGTCAGCAGTCTGTCACTCTTAATGACCATGTTCTTCTCACCCCCTCGTATTTCATGATAAGGAGGGGGTGTCATGCTTTAACATGAACATGGTAACGATGTCTTAAGTAGACTTACAGAAGCCTCATGAATCTGTAAATAACGGGAGAAAACGAAAGTAACCTTTTCACGCTTTGTAATGGTAGGAACTGGGGATTTTGGGGTGGAAGATTAGAATGGAATTTTGAGAATTAGGTTATAAAATTGAACTCATTAAATTACAGGGGGAGTATTTTGGAAAAAAATTTTCACGGAGCAAACAAGGGTAAACTTTATTGAGCAAATAAGTTGCCTTACACTAGGCACTGGGGTATACCTATCTGAGAAGATGCAAGTAAAAATATCCCAGTTATGCTATGCTATGTTTAGTATGTTTGAAGATTTGGAGGGGAATACATGAGAACTGAAAAAGAAATGTTTGATTTAATACTTGGGGTTGCTCAAAAGGATGAACGAATCCGTGCTGTATACATTAATGGTTCACGTACCAATCCTAACGCTTCCAAGGATATTTTTCAGGATTATGATATTGTTTACGTAGTAACTGAAACTTCATCTTTTATAAAAGACGAGACATGGGTAAATGTATTTGGTGAATTGCTTATGATTCAAGAACCTGATAAAAATAACCAGTCTATGGGTATAGATATGGATTTTACTCGGTCTTACGCATATTTAATGCTATTTACAGATGGAAATCGTATAGACCTTCAAATAGAAACTAAAGTAGCTATGCTTGAAGGATATGTTAGTGATAAATTGACAGTTCCTCTATTAGATAAGGATAACTGCCTGCCAATCATTCCTGCCCCCACGGATATCGACTATCATGTAAAAAAGCCTACGGAGCAATTGTTTTTGGGTTCTTGTAATAATTTTTGGTGGTGCCTGCAAAATGTTGCTAAAGGAATTTGGCGTGATGAATTACCTTATGCGAATCAAATGTTTGAGCATGTCATCAGACCTCACTTGGATGAGATGATTTCATGGTGGGTGGGCACCAAAAATGATTTTCAAGTTTCTACAGGGAAAATGGGAAAATACATGAAAAAGTATCTTCCCGAATCATATTGGGAAATGTATAAGGCTACTTATTCGGATAGCAACTATGAGAATATGTGGAACTCGGTATTCACAGCTTGTGAATTGTTTAGGATTCTAGCAAAAGATGTTGCCGAGTATTTTCAATATACTTACAATGTTAAAGATGATACCAATATGACTAAGTATCTTAAGCATGTTAGGGTATTGCCTATTAATGCAAAAGGTATTTATTGAATGTCATTGAGCAAATGCCATTCCTTCGATTAAGTACATTTGTACTCCCTGTCACCTCGTCACATGTGGAGTGTTGTGTGTCGCTTGCATGTAATAAATAGCATTTACAGAGCAGCCGGATACAACGAATTTGAACATTTAGTTGTTCATCTACAACAAGGATCAAACTGGGCCATTTATTTATTGATAGCTCACTTTTATCTATTAGTTTGGTGGGTTTTGTTCTTTGTCAAAAGGAGAAATTAAAATAACATTGAGTTGATCTCACAAGCTTAGAAACGGTAAAAGAAACGCTGAAAAAGTGTTATTTATAAATAAGTCAATAAGTCCGACATCGGTTGTGGACATCGACTTTTTCCTTTCCAATATGTATACAAATATGTATACTGAACATCGAAATCGAAACGCTCCAGGCACCTTTATGCCAAAGGGAACTTTGCGGGCGAATTAGCGAAGGGGAGACTTGCGATGATAATCAAGCAAGTAGAGTTTAGAAGACTGTTTGTACTGCTGAAGGCGTCGTTCGAAACTAGGCACGATATGCCCGCTACGTTGCACGGCATTATTGCCAAAACGCTTCTTCCATGGAAGGAAGGGGTGGCAACGAAGCTGTGAAACAAAAGTTGAATGTCGGATATGTCGGCTGCGGGGTAATGGGCCAAGTATATTTGCAGGCGGCACAATCGATTCCGTGTATTCATTCCGTCGCGGTAGCGGATGCGGTAGAGGACAGCGTCAAGAAAGCGGCGGAGACGTTCGGCATCCCCGCCGTCTATACGGATGCGGAGGCGATGTTCGCCGATCCGAACATCGATGCCGTGGTTTTGGCGCTGCCGGCCATCGCGCGAACCGAGCTTGCGGTCCAGGCTTTTCGCGCCGGCAAGCATGTGCTGACCGAGAAGCCGGTGGCCCGCAATTCCGACGAGGTCCGCAGACTCATCCGAGAAAAAGGCAGCCTGATCGCGGGATGCGCTTCCTCCAGAACCAGGCTGCTCGATTCTGCAGCGGTAGTGGCGGATACACTCGCGCAAGGGAAGCTCGGCACGCTTCGGATTATGCGCTGCCGCTGGCATACGAGCGCCAAGCCCAAGCCGGAAGTGATGCCGCCGTTATGGCGTTTCTCCAAGAATGTTAATGGCGGAGGCAACCTGGCCAATCTCGGTACGTATATGCTCGACTATTTCCTTGGCATTAATGGGTGGGGGCTCGAACCGGACACGATCCTAGCCCGAACGTGGACGATCGCGGATTCGTTCGCCGACCGCGTGCCTGCAGGCTCGGACGGTGAAACGTTGACCTCCGCGCTGATCAGCTTCAAGAACGGCCCGGTGCTGATGATCGAACAAGGCGAACATTACGTCGGAGATCGGATTCATGAGTGCCAACTGATCGGTACGGATGGTACTTTGACATTTTCAGTCGTGCCGTCGAATTCCCGTGTCGTGCTGAATCAATACGCGGACGGAGGCATAACCGAGCGGGTGCTGTGGGAAGGACAGGAAAGCTTCAACACGGCCCACCGACGGGTATTTGCAGACTTTGCCGAAGCCGTACTGGAAGGACGTCAGCCGAGCACGAGCTTGGAGCAAGCACTTATCGTGCAGAACATTATCGACGGCATATATGAATCGGCGGAGCGAGGGGAAGCGGTGCGTCTCGATTCGTCTTGCTATGGGTGAAGCCCGACCGTTCGGAGAGGGATAATCTAGAAATTCGAGTATATTGTGACGTCTGCAAAATAAAATCATGATCGGCACATGCACAGCGGTAGATTCACAGCGGGAGATTAATTGCCGTCTAAGGCGGTGCACGTATCACGGTTCGGCTTAAACACGTGATACAAGCAACTGACGCTGGGAATATAATCATCATGAGTGAATAAGAGCGGACTTTCGTTCGAGTTCGATGAACTCGAACGGAGGTCTGCTTTGCATTTGTACAACAACGAGATGAAAAGCGGGCCTGAGATTGACGAGGTGACTTTTTCAACTTAAAATGTAAAAAAACAATATTGTACACAAAGCCTATACGGATCAAACAACACGGTGTTCAGACAGACCTTAGCTGGATAAAGGAGCGATTGGAGATTGGAGCAGACAAAACGCAGAAAAGCAAGCGATGCTATATATACCGAGATTAAGCGAAAAATCATAGAATTCGAATATGAGCCGAACGAACACCTTAGTGAGGAGCTGTTGGCCAAATCGCTGGAGGTAAGCCGTACGCCGCTGCGCGAAGCGTTTCACAGACTGGAGCTAGAGAAGCTAGTTACGAAGCTGCCTACCGGACGAATCGTAGTTGCGAAACTGACGATCGCCGAAGCGGAGGAGTTGTTTCAGGTAAGAGCTGTTCTGGAAGGACTGCTGACCCGGCATGCGACTCGGAATATGAACGACATGATCCTAGAAAAGCTGGAGGAAGTGATGCAGCATATGGAAGCCGCTGCCAGTTCCCAACAGCATGTCGAAGTTGTGCGCCTCGGGAGCGCGTTCCACAACTTGCTTTACCAGTTATCGCAGATTGAAACGGCAAGCGGTTTCCTGGAGCAGCTCAAAAGCCGGATTGAACGATATAGACGAATCGGAGGATACAGGCACCCGCATTATACGGCCAACCTTCCGGTCGAGGAGCACCGGACAATATTGACCTATGTTCGTTCAGGTGACGCCGATGGAGCCGAGCGTGCGATGGTGGCTCATGTCAGCAGAAGCCTGGAAATGGTAAAAGAAACGCTGCAAATGTATTTTATAAAATAAGTAAGTTTGTCAGACATCGGTTGTGGATGTCGACTTTTTTCTTCCATAATTGTATACAAAGATGTATACTGAATATCGAGATGAAAACGCACGCTTCAGGAACCCTTTGATACAAAGGGTTCCTGAAGCGTGCGAAATAGCGAAGGGGAGACTTGCGATGAAAATCGAGCAAGTAGAGCTTAGAAGACTGCATGTACCGTTGAAGGCGCCTTTCGAAACAAGCTTTGGCCGGTTTACGTTCCGGGATTGCATCCTCGTCGGCGTATCGAGCGAAGGGGAGACAGGTTACGCGGAAAGCGTTGCCATGCCGACTCCCTACTATAATGAAGAGATGACCGATACCGTCATCTATTTACTAAAGCATTTTCTCATTCCGCAATTGGTTGGCCAGCACATTGATAAACCGGAGCAAACGGCAGAGCTGTTCGCATCGGTTCGCCGCAACTATATGGCCATATCCGCACTGGAAGGAGCGGTGTGGGATTTGTTATGCAAGGCGCAGGGCATCTCGTTGTCCGCTGCGCTGGGCGGAACGCGCTCGGAAATCGATGTCGGCGTAAGCATCGGAATCGAATCATCAGTCGATCACGTTTTGCGCAATGTCACGCGTTTTTTGGAGGAAGGGTATAAAAAAATCAAAGTGAAAATTAAGCCGGGCTTCGATATTGAGCTGATCGATGCGATCCGGACTCGATTCGGGGCTGACGTTCCGTTGATGGCGGATGCCAATTCGGCCTACACGCTTGAGCACATTCCGTTGTTAAAGCAATTAGACCAATACGGCTTAATGATGATTGAACAGCCGCTTGCCCACGACGACATCGTTGATCATGCGACGCTGCAGCGTGAGCTTTCTACGCCGATCTGTCTGGACGAAAGCATACACTCCGTTGAAGATGCGCGCAAAGCGATCGAACTGGGCAGCTGCCGGATTATTAACTTAAAGATTGGCCGAGTAGGAGGACTGACGCATACGAAAAACATTCACGACCTATGCGCGCGGCATGGCATTCCCGTCTGGTGCGGCGGCATGTTCGAGATGGGAGTTGGACGCGCGCACAATATCGCCATCGCATCGATGCCCAACTTTACGATTCCCGGAGACACATCTACATCCAAACGTCATTTCGAGGAAGATATCGTTGAGCCGGCGGTCGATTTTAGCAAACCGGGAACACTCGCGGTACCGACAAAGCCGGGCATCGGTTACGATCTGAATCGGAAAGCGGTGGAGAAGTATACCGTTAGCAAGGAAATTTTTAAGCCATGAGTTCAAATTTATTCCATGTTGGGAGTGTTTGAGATGGATCCCGTTTGGGGCTATTTGCAAGCAAATCGAAGTGACATCGAGGTGGATCTGGAGCGTTTGGTCAAAGCGGAATCGCCGTCGCTCGACAAACGGCTGTCGGACCTGTGTGGGGAAGAACTTAAGAAATTGTTCCGGGATCGTCTCGGGCTCGAAGCAGTCATGTTTCCACAGACGGTCGTTGGCGACAATATGCGGTTTACATATGGAGAAGGCGATTCGCAACTGCTCATTCTCTCCCATTTCGATACGGTATGGCAAGCTGGCCGTCTAACGTATCGGGTTGAAGGCAACAGGGCTTACGGGCCCGGTATTTTGGATATGAAGGGCGGAATCGTACAGTCGATATGGGCGGTGAAAGCGCTGAAAGAATCCGGGTTGATGCCTGCTAAGAAAATTGTGTTTTTATGCACGAGCGACGAGGAGATTGGCAGCAACTACTCTCGGGAACTGATCGAGCAGGAATCGAAGAGAAGCGAAGCCGTGCTTGTTCCCGAACCGTCAATCGCTCGAACGGGAGCACTGAAGACGTCGCGTAAAAGCATGAGCAGATATTTTATTCGTATACGTGGTAAAGCCGCCCATTCCGGCAATCATCATGAGGACGGGATAAGCGCGTTGGAAGAAATGGCGCGTCAGATCGTCTATTTGCACTCGCTGACCGATTATTCCAAAGGAACGACGATCAACGTTGGAGTTGCCGGCGGCGGAACGTGCTACAATGTAGTGGCTGAGCTTGCGGAGCTGGATGTCGACGTGCGCACTGTTAACTATGAAGAGGCGGAACGGATCTATAAGCTGATGATGGGCCTCTCGCCTGTCTTGCCCGGGATACAGTTGCAAGTGGAAGGGGGCATCACCCGACCTCCGATGGAACGGACTGCGCATACAGAGAGACTGTTCCAGCTGGCCGCACAATGCGGGGCGGAACTTGGACTATCGCTGAAGGAAGGCTCCGCCGGCGGCGGGAGCGACGGCAATTTTGCAGCGGCTCTCGGCATCCCGACGTTGGACGGCTTGGGCGCTGTCGGAGAAGGGCCCCACGCCGAATATGAGCATGTAGAGCTCGATGGGCTGCCGGTCCGGGCCGCATTGCTCGCCAAACTGTTGACCCGTCTGTAACGATCGTGGGATGGAGAAGAAGGGTCAATCGATAACATCCGGAATAGGGATGAGTGAAAAGGTGATTTTATGATATACTGCGGAATGAAGGAAGTAGTCATCACACCTTCTCCAGGCAGCGTTATGCCCGGATATTTTAAGGAGCGGCGGCTGACTGCACTAAAAGACGACTTATACGTGAAAGCGCTTGCGATAGAATCGGACGGAGCCGTTGTCGTTTTTGTCGTCATTGATGCTTTGTTCATACTTAGCCGTGAGGTGGAGCTTATTCGGGAACGGATTCGCCGGACAGTGAACATCCCGCCGGAACGTATTCTCGTATCCGCAACACATACGCATACCGGGCCTCCGATCTGGCCCGGTTTGGATGATGCGTATTTGGCTCGTCTTGCGGAACAAGCCGCGGACACGGCGATCGACGCGTACAGGAACCGCCGTCCCGCCCGCATTGGCTTCGGTAGCGGAAGCGAGAATGAAATCGCCTTTAATCGCCGGTTTTGGATGGCGGACGGCACGGTCCGTACAAACCCGGGTTTTGTTCATCCCGAGACGGTCCGCCCCACCGGACCGGTCGATCCGGAGGTGCTTGTAGTCCGGATCGACGACGAGCACGGTCAGCCGATCGGCGTATTGACGAACTTTGCCTGCCATCCCGATACCGTGGGAGGGACTGAGGCTTGCGCCGATTATCCCGGAGAGCTGAGCCGAACGCTGAAACAATTATTAGGTCGTGATGTGGTCAGTTTGTTCATCCAAGGCGCGAGCGGGAATATTAACCATTGCGATTATACAAAGCCGAAGGCGGTCGCCCCGGACCACTATCGAAAGATGGGGCGAATATTGGCTGGAGAAGTAATGAAGGTACGAGAGAAAATACGACTTTCGGAAGATTATGATGAGTCGGTTCCGATCGAAGCGGTAAACAGTCTGTTCTCAGTCGAGCTGCGCAAGCCGACGGCGCTAGAGGTGGAGAAGGCGAGAGATTCGCTCGCTTCTCCAACTGCAACGGAAATGGAACGCCATTTGGCCGTCCGTTTGCTGCAAGTGCTGGATAATCCCGAGAGTATGGCTCGGATGGAGGTCCAGGTCGTTCGCATCGGCCAGCTTGTGGTGATCGGCTTACCTGGCGAAATTTTCTCCGAGTTCGGGCTGCAGCTCAAACGCGAATCCGGTTTCAAACATACGATCATCAACACACTGTGTAACGGAACGAATACGGGCTATGTTTGTACACGCGAGGCGTATGACCAAGGCGGATACGAGCCGACGCTGCGTAATTTAAGCCGGAATACGCCGGAGACTGGAGAGCTTTTTGTGCAGCAAGTCCAGAAGTTGCTGCTTAAGCTGGCATAGGCTTTAGCCGTGTCGGCGTATTAAAGTCTTTCCT
Source organism: Paenibacillus sp. GYB004 (assembly GCF_036577605.1). NCBI lineage: Bacteria > Bacillati > Bacillota > Bacilli > Caryophanales > Paenibacillaceae > Paenibacillus > Paenibacillus sp. GYB004. The sequence goes on along the minus strand of NZ_JARBDB010000040.1, from coordinate 388,145 downwards.
GCCGTCAAGGCGGGAAAGACTTTGTATTTGCAGTAAACGAGGGAGACGGTAGGCGCATCGAATTGTAAGCGTTTATAAATTGTTGTTCTTAAATCGGGAGTGGAACCTATGAACCGATATGTAAGAGCTGTCGGCGTTGCGCTGACTAGCATCATGCTCACATCATGCTCAGTCATTTGCAGTATGGACGCTAAACGGCAGTCAAATAAAAGTCAGGCAAATGGTGAACGAATGTCGCTGACATGGCTCATTCCAGGGGTTGCGGATATCCAGCTTCCGAGTGAAGAAAACGATTTTGTTTTACGCACGATCGAGAGCAAGTTTCAGGTCGACTTAACTCTGAATATATCTACCTTCGATTACGTCAATAAGCAAAACGCAATGCTCGCTTTCTCGCCACCGGACATGTGGTACGACAAAACTAGCGACGGCGGCCAGCAATATGCGAGGGACGGGCTGCTAGCCGATATGTCCCCGTTAATCAACAGCGATACGATGCCGAACTATTTAAAGTATTGGGTCAGCAATGACCAGTTGATGGCATACGGCATTCTGGAAGGGAAATTCGTACGAGCTCCGATTCCGTACGATCGAATGTCGTACCGTGCGTATTATATTCGGCGCGATTGGCTGAACCGGCTTGGCTTGTCAATTCCCGACTCTTACGAGGAGTATTTGAACGTTCTGCGAGCGTTCCGCAATGACGACCCCGATGGTAACGGCAAAAAGGATACGTACGGATTCTCTCTCTCCGCCGGTGGAAATTCTATCGGGTTCGATTGGCCGGAATATGTCAAAAACGGCTTTCCGTACGGCGGCCATGTCGGGTACGGTCGATGGATCGAAAGCGGGTTAAGCCTGGAGATGGGACACGTCATTGACGATATAAGGCATGTGCTGAATGAAGATTTGATCGATCCGGACTGGTTTCTGAATCGAGGGACGCAGCATATCGAAAAGGCGATCCAAGGGAAAATAGGTATCCTATTGCAATCTTCGCTCGAAGCCGTACTCGATTCCAACTCCAATGGCCTGCAACAGCGAACCCGGCAGCTAAATCCAAACGCGGTCTGGGTTCCGTTCACGATGTTTCCCGGGAAGCCGCTGCGAAGTGAACCGAGCCCGGGCAGTCCGTTTTTATTCGCAAAAACGACAGCTGAGCAAAACCCGGAGAAGGCGAAAAAATCGATTCAAATACTGGATTGGCTAGCAGGAGAAGAAGGTTTCCTGCTGACGCACTACGGCTTGGAGGGAACGCATTATACGCGTGATGGCAACCAAATTATGCTCATTCGCAATAGCTTAAATGACGACGACAAGCTGGACTTTTTGCGGATATGGAGTTTTTTTACGCCTAATACGCCGGATCTGCTCGGACTGACGGTTGTAGACCCGCTGGAGACGGATCGCGATAAAGAGATCAAATCGATTTTGCGGTCTTTACCGCTGCTCCCGAATATAGGAACCCCGTTAATCGCTCCTCCCGCATTCGATCTTGTCGATTTCCGAAACCGGCAGCAGCAATTTTTAATTAAAGCATTGTTAGAAGACAAATCCAGTGCGAACTGGGCGCAATATTTGCACGATATTTTATACAAGTACAAGGGCATGGAATTGAACAAGACGTATGAGGAACAGATTCGGTCCGCAGGAATGATCAAATAGCCCATCTTCGGTTTAAGTTGTTGATGCAATATTTTTTGTGGAGGAGGGGGCCGATGAACAACCGATGGAGACGATGGCGGCAGCCGCTATATCGATTTACATTTAAAAGGAAACTGCTGCTCTACTTGCTTCTTTTGGGGGTCCTCCCGGTTTTTGTAGTCGGGTCGATTGCATCCGGGTTTATGACGAAAAATATTCAGGACGAAGTCAACAACAATCATCGTATTATATTGCGCCATCTGGGTGAGCAAATAGACGATATGCTGCTCGGATTCGATCGGACGATCGTGCAGCTTGCCGGCTCCCGGGCAATCCAGCAATCGCTGATAAACGGAATGGGGGCCGACCAGCTGCAGTTGTCGCAGAGCATGATCGATACGATGATGGGGGCGCTGGCGCATGAGCAGATCCCGCTGAAAATGTCATTGTACTATACGCGTTACAGTGCGATGTATTCCACGCAACACGGAATAGTACGGGATATCGACTATCCCTATAGCGCGATCGTTCGCGCGGCACAAGTGGCATATGGCGGTTCATTTTATATTTCTCCGAATACATACCCGAATGTGGAGGATATGTTTTTTGTACGGGCCGTTCCGCTTCATTCAACGGATCCGCTTGGCTTTCTGATCGCTCAGCTGAACAAAGACGGCCTTCGTCAGTTTCTGGACAAATTGGAATTGGGCGAGGGCCGGAAGGTGATGATCGTTGACGATAAAGGCGAGATTGTGGCGAAACAGCACGTACCCGGTGTTGGAGAGCGGCTGCAGCGGGCGGGTGAGTTATACCCGTTCTGGGAAGGGGGCCAGCCTTATACCGGTACGATCAAGATCGACTCCGTATCGTATAATGTAACGACAATTCCGTCATTGGTGATGGACTGGACTTTTATTGCGCTTACCCCGGTATCTGAGCTGTCGGCGAAAGCGAACAACATTTTGCTTCTGACCCGTACGATCATCGTCGGTATACTTCTCGTATGGACGATCGCGGCTGCCATCGTCTCCAGAAGTTTATATCGTCCCATTCAACTGCTAGCGGAGAAGTTCTCGTCCGCTTCCCAAGGGAAGGATAAGGACATACTGCGGGTGCTCGACACGATGATGGAAAGCATGAAGAATCGCAACGAGCGGCTTCAACTGGAATTGAACGACCATAAGCCATACAGGAAAGAGCTGATTTTGCAGCATTTGTTGATTGGCGCCACAACGCGCGAGGAGACGAATATTGCAGCGAAAGAGTTTGAACTGTTTATGGAAGAACGGTGGTTTTATATTGCCGTGGCGCAGTTCGAGCATGAACCATTTTTTGCTATGACGGGGACCGACAAAGAACGTGCCCAATATATGCGGAAGCTTTACCGATTTGCGGAACGATCGTGCGAATCGTTGGAAAACCAGGCATATGCCGTTGCAATGCCCGGTCATGTCGCGATGTTGTTTGGCGTTCCCGAGCTGGGTGGCAAGCTATTTACCGACTTTTTGGAGATCTGCGACAACGTTCGAACGTTTGCGAGCACCACTTTACAAGTTCCGGTTTCTGTCGCGGTGAGCAATCCCCGTTACACCTGTTCCGGCATTTCCGAATGTTATCAGGAGGCGGTCGGATTCCTAAAATACAGGTGGACGTTAGGTTACCGGACGACGATCAACTCTTCCTTCTTAGCACGGTCGGAGCCCAAATCGCTTCGCATGCTGGCCAGATGGAAAACGTCGGTAGTAATAAGTCTTATGCAAAACGACGTAGCTGGGGCGACGGAGCATTTATCCCGCCTGGTTGAGTCGCTTCCGGACTCCTTGCGTCAATCGGATGCGGCTGCGGGTGTATTTTCGATGATTGCATCTGAAATCGGCCAGTCCTTGAAGGAACGGGGGGACGAAATAGATGAACTGTTCGAATACGATATATCGGAGTATATTTGCCGGCTGCGAACCCGCGAGGAAATGATGGAGTGGTTCGAGAAAGAACTGTTTCCGACCGTTGCCTCGTGCTTAACCGAGCTCCCTGCCGAAGGGCGGCGTACTGTTATGCCTACCGTATTGGCGTATATACATGCCCATTACGAATCCGATATTTCTCTGCAAAGGCTGGCAGATATCGGGCAAGTTTCAACGACGTCGCTCAGCCGTATGTTCAAGGAAGAAATGGGTATCAATTATTTGGAATATGTGATCCATTTGCGGATGAATAAGGCCAAGGAATGGCTCGCCGATACGGAGCTGTCGATCAATGAAATTGCTCAAAGGTTGCAGTATACAACCGTCCAAAACTTTAATCGGATATTCAAACAGACGACCGGCGTTACGCCGGGAATGTTTCGAAAGCTAGCGGGGGAGGCGACCGGCAAAAACTTAACGCCGGACGACTCGCCTTCGCGACGCCGGTCAAAAACCATATAATCAAACGAAGACCTTTATTCCGCTCTCCTACCGGATGAAGGTCTTTTTTTTATTAATCGAAGCGATGTTCTTTTTTTGCGTTTTATCTTTTTTTTCAGATAAGCATGCTGCACAGAATGAACATTGCCGGTCAAACGAATAGGCCATTACGATAAGTAAGGGCTGCAATCCCGTTAACATACAGACAGGGTGTCATAAGTAAACGACAAGGAGGATTTCAAGATGAACAGAAAAGGCATCACATGTATGCTGGCACTGACAGTATTGGTACTGTCCGCTTGCGGCAAAACGGACACGGAAGTTTCGTCGAAGGAGGCGACTGCGGAAAAACCGAAGGAACCTTTTACGATGGTCATTCACGGGGGAAATTTCAATGAAGATTTTGGTGTAAGATTCGGCAAGATGCTGGCTGAGAAATTTCCGCACATTAAGTTCGAGTTTATAAAAGGGGAGAAAGGGGAAACGATTCAAGATTTGGCGCTGGCCGGCAAAATACCCGATTTGATTCGCAACGATCCGCCTGTAATGAAGGCCAATTATTTCGACTTGCATCTAGAGTACGATTTGCGCGAACTGATCAAAACGAACAAGTACGACTTGAAGCGCTTCAACTCAGCGTTCATCAATGAGATAACTGATATCGGCGGCAATACGGGCGCCATTTACGGATTGCCGGTATCCCCTTATTTGCCAACCGTGCTGTATTACAATAAAGATTTGTTTGAGAAATTCGGGGTGCCGTACCCGAAGGATGGAATGAGCTGGGATGAGCTGTACGAATTGGCGAAAAAAATGACACGTGTCGATGGCGGTCAAGTATACAGAGGCTTCAGCGCAAGTATCGCCAATGTCACCCGGGACAATCCATATTCGCTGCCGATCGTTGATTCTAAAGTAGACGGTCTGTCCGCCCCAGAGGTGTGGACGAAAATATTTAACAATCTAAAGCGCTTCTATGATATCCCGAGCAATACGATCGGCGAAAACGGGGTTAAGGAACGAGACGCCTTTGCGGCTGGAAACGTCGCCATGCAAATCAATCAAATCAACGTATATTTGAACTTGCCGGAAAATGTGAAATGGGACATCGTCTCCGTTCCGTACATGCCGGATGCGCCAAAGAAAATGCCGATCCGAGGACCCTCGTACTGGTCCATCACGCAGCAAAGCAAGCATAAGGAGGAGGCGTTCCAGGTCATAGCGGCAATGTTGTCCGACGAGGTGCAAATGCGCGATTCTCGGAACGGAATGCCGACGACATTGAATAACAAGGAGATTCAAGATGCGCTAGGCAAAGACAATCCGATGTTTCAAAATAAAAACATGAATGCGGTTAACTATTATCCTCCGGCTGATCTTCCTCCGCGCCGGGCCAGTGGCCTTGTCAACATTTCCGAGAGCAGTCAGGCGACGATCATATCCGAGCAGTTGCAAAAGGTGGCCCGCAATCAAGCCGATGTGAATACATCTTTGCGCGAAGCGGATGAACGGATTCGGAAGCTGATCGAACAGGAGAAGAGTAAGTAAGCAAGTCGGCATGATGGAATGCGGTGCTTATCGCAATGGGAAGTTGTCGCATTACGCTTCTTTACCTGGTAAATGGAAGACAGCCTGTATATGGAGGGAGAATGACACGCATGCGCAGATGGATATCAAAGGTGACCGCCTGGGTTTTGCTGCTATCGAGTTTCTCGTTTCCCGTTTCCGTACAAGCGGAGTCTATATCGCCTTTTCAGGAGGAAGGTCCTGTGCACGCCAATACAAACAAGCTGATTGTCCTGCCAGAATGGAGTCAGGCTCCCGCCCTGGACGGAGAGTTGAACGATGCTGCCTGGAACGATGCAGCGACGCTCGACGATTTTCGGACCGCCTATTCCTACGAGCCGGCCTCGGGTGATATCGCTTACAAAATGGCCTACGACGATACGAATCTGTATATCGGAGGCACTGTTTCGCTGGAGGAAATACAATCGCTTTCAAGAGTGGAGATCGTTTTGAGCCCAGGCTCCTCGGGCACACTCCACTACGTAGCCGGCATACCGATCCAACCGAACCGGGCACTGACGACCGAATGGTACCGGACAATCCATATGCCGGAAACGCCGCAGCGAATTGACCTGACCAGCTTCGCGAGCGAAACATTCGCGGACGCTGGAGCTGGAACATTTTCGCTTGAGGCAGCAATCCCGTTTTCATCGTTCGGCCCGCCCTCTGTATCCGTCGGCGATGAGTGGAGAATAAATATTATTCATATCCACAATTTCAATACAAAGCCGATGTCGTCCTGGATCCCGATTCGCAATTCCCGCTTCATGGACAGATCGGGCGATACGATTGCATACTCGGCCAACGTAGTCGACCAGGGGAGGCTCGGCAGTGTCTTTTTCAAGAAAGCTCCGCAAGGCGATTTGTGGAAGCCGGATGGCTGGGAACTAAATTTTACCGACTTTGCGCAAAAACGGTTGACCTTTGCACAGCCTGTATCGCCTCGGAATGATTTTGTACTCGAATGGAAAGAACCGAATGCAGATTGGCAACTGCTGAACGAACTTGACGCCATGGTGAACAGTTCGCTAGTTTCTTTGACATTCGAGCACCCGGAGCCGCTGCGGGACGGAATGTACCAGTTGCGCCTTACCGCAAGCTCCGGCAACCCGAACGACAACCTGCTGGCGATTTTTACGTTTGATCGGGAGCAACTGATCGAAGCAGGGACAGCCGCGTTAGACTATACAATTCCGACCGGCGGAGGCCCGACCGAGGTAACGTATGCGCCGGCTTCCGCGGAAGTGGAAGCGGTGATGACTCTCATCCCGGATCAACCCGGATTTCGCTATGTCGGACTGCCGGAAATGCCGCAATTAACACCGGACGGACAGTACACGCTGTCGGCAGACGGCCAGAGAATCATTTCCAAGCGTACTGGAATGTCCTATCCGAGTGGAGCATATCCGGAGACGAACTCCTTAACCGTCATCGGCCGCAATGGGACTGCTGTTAATTATCCATATTACGAGGACGGACAGGGGAAACGTTATTTTTTGAGCGCCCATCTCTGGTATTTGCAGCGTCAGAGTGCGCTGACGAAGACGGAGACTATCTCCCGAAGAGACCCGCTGGGAGCCGCCCGTCTGCTGTACCGGTTCGCGCAGGCATACGATACCTATATGCCGACGACGGATGAAGCCTGGTACACGATCCCGATGAATATAACGAGCGGTCCGCCGTATAATTATTGGGGCGGTATGTGGGAACGCTGGAATTTAAATGATCTGTCCAATTTGCGGCCGCTGCTGCAAGCTTACAACAGAGTAAAGCAAACCGACGCGCTGCAAGTGCTCGGAGCGGAAATCGGAATTGATGTGGAGAAGAAGCTGATCGAAGACATGTTCCTCCCTTCCATGGATTACGTGTTCAGCTTTCCGATAACGCTCGGCAATATGGATGCCTCGACTTGGCAAGGGCTGATTGAGGCAGGGCGAGCGCTTGGGCAGCCGGAATACATTCATAAAGCTGTGGAATGGATGAACGACTATGCCGGGCAACGATTTTTGTCGGACGGTTCCTGGTACGAGGTAACGACCTCCTATCATGATCAGGCTATCTCGGGGCTCATAAGCGCTATTAACTTGCTGCAAGGCTACAGCGATCCGGTTGGATATGTATCACCGCGAACAGGCAGGCGGTTCGACAACCTGGATTTGTACAGCGAATTTCCGATTCTTGAGAAAGCGCGGCAATTTTCCAAGAATTTGGCCTATCCGAACGGCAAGGCGGTGCCGATCCAGGATACGTGGGCATCGGGGTCGGTAGCGCAGCCAATTCCGGAAGCAGGTCCGCTGCTGCTGCCATCGGCAGGCATAGGGCGTCTCACGTCAGACGAAAACGCCGATCAGACGCAGCTGTATATGCAATTTACGCCGAAATACGGGCACAATCATTACGATCCGTTAAGTCTGAATGTATTTGCGGAAGGCCAGGAGTTATTGCCCGACTTGGGCTATACCCATTCGAAATACCGATATTTCACCGTCTCGACGATCGGACATAATACGGTTGTCGTAAATAGCCGGAATATGACGATCGACAGCGAGTCGAAGCATGGCGGACGAATCGAGCAATTTGCTCAGGCTGATAGCGGCTCGTTTCAGGTCATGCGGGCAGAAGAGAAGCGCGCTTATCCGGAGACGACCGAGTATAGCCGAGAACCGTGGCTGATTTCGTTTCCCGATGACAGCGGAAAAGGTTATGTTCTTGACTTGTTCCGAGTATCCGGAGGGGATCGGCACGAATATACGCTGCAGGGCGACGCCAATGTCGATTCCTATTTTCGTACCGACATGACGCTTGCCGATTACGGACCGCGCTTGCTACCGCCTGGGGTTGAGGCGTCGGAAGCGACAGACCAAGGTGATAGCGGCAGCGCAGAAGGACATTATCCCGGCTATATTTACATTAAAGACGTGAAGCAAGCGGTGCTGTCGGGAGACAAGTACAATGTAACGCTGGATACGTACGACGGTATCGGGGAAAAGGCGAAGCTGAACGTAATCGGTTTACTGGAGAGCGGCTCGAACGAACTGTATTTGGGACGATCGCCATCGATCCGCTCAACCCGCTTGAACGGCAGTTCGAAGGACGACAATGTCGATGTTTCGCTCCACGATATGCCGAAACTTGTGCTGCGCCGGGACGGAAACGATGTGACAAGCACGTTTGTTACGCTGTTGGAGCCGTATGGCGCGACCGCAACAACCCGCGTCGAGGCGGTCGATCGGCTTGTGCCGGATCAGTCGCCAGCAGGGGCGGTCATCATTCAGATCGCTTACGGGAACACGACCGATATTGTCTTGAGCAACCCGCGTCATCCGGGGGGCCTGCTCACGGTCGGCGATATCGCGATGCGCGGCGAGTTGGGCTTTATCCGACTTGTGGATGGCGCGCTGACAGAAATGCAACTGACCGGCGGCACATCTTTAAAGAAAGGAAATGTGGAAATTACCGGACAGGGTATCGTTACTGGAACGATCACAGGCACAAAAAGGAGCGTTAGTGGGGATACGTACGATGCGCTTGTCACGGAAACGGAGGTCGGCAATGATGTTGTCGGCAGCTATGTGATCGTCACTCATCCCGACGAAAGCACACGCGGGTTCAAGGTCAGTGATACTCGGCAAGTCGGCGGCAAGACAGAGATCGTACTGGCGGATCAGGACCCGGGCTTCGAAATTCGCGAAGACGGAAGCTCGAGGCAAAACTATTACCCGGCTAAGGAGTGGACGGGCTTGCATACGTTCCGCATCGCCGGAACGGCGGCTTATGATGGTGAACCCGTGCCGGATACGGGTCCAACTGGCAACGTTACCGGCACGGTATATGACCCGTATGGGGCACCGCTCAGTGGAGCGGCCGTAAACGTGAGCGGTTACGCATCGATCGCAACTCATACGGATCCTAATGGACAATTCATCTTGTCTAATGTGCCGAAAGGAGTCCGTCATGTAAAAGCGAAGAAGGCGGAATACGCACAGGGCGTGTCCGATGCCGTATATGTCCAAGCGGGTCAAACTATGTCTGTCTCTATAGTGCTGCCGAAAGAATTGCCACCGGTGTTGTCGGAAGTAACGGAAATAGCAGGTGCCGGCGATCCTGTCCGGGCGACCAGCTCAAAGGACGGCAATATGTACCTTGTTCCGGCCGGGACCTTGCCGAATCCGGCCAATATCGAAACAATTGCCGCGACTGTCGGCACCGCCGTCTACGGAATCGCCGCCGGAATTCCGGTTTTGCTGGACACGACGGGCTTATCGCCGGGACGATACCACGTCTTCTCGATCGATGCGCACGACGGCGTATCATCCAGCGCTTCCATACAGTTGATCCCGATCGATAAGTCTATATTGGAAGATGGGGATGAAGATATTGTTTATACGGGGGCCTGGACGCAATATTCCAACAGCGCCTATTCCGGCGGCACGGTAAAACGGGCTGGCACGGCAGGCTCCCAGGCGCGAGTTTCCTTTTACGGCAGTAAGGCGAAAGTGATCGGAACGACAAGTACAAGCAACGGATACGCTGATATATTCGTGGACGGAGTGTTCCAGACGAAAATCGATACATACAGCTCCTCGACCCGCTATCAGCAAGTCCTCTATGAAACCGACACTTTGGCTGAAGGCGTTCATACGATTGTGATCGAAGCGACCGGAGAGAAACGGAGCGCCGCAGCGAATGCTTATGTGACATTAGATGCAGTGCAAATCTTACACGAGGATGAACTGCCTTACCAGCTGACCGGTATAACAAACGGCCCATTGATCGCAGGACAAACGGTTGCAGCGACGAGCCCTAGAGATGGTGCGCTTTATCTTGTGCCTTCGGCGACTGAAGCAACGAAACCGGCGATCGAGGCGGGCGCAGCGTCTTCCAATGGGCGCTCGGCCGTTGTGACGGCAAACGTATATGGCATGCTGGATACGACCGGGCTGGCTACGGATCGGTATCGTGTGTATGCGATCGATACGATGGGGTATGTATCCGAAGGCTCGAGTGGTATCTCGATATTAGATCCGGCAATGGTATCCGTGGATGATGATGAAGCGATCGTGGCCTATACAGGCGATTGGAAAAGCTTTGACAACACCGCTTACTGGGGAGGCACCGTACGCCGCGCACAGTCAGCCGGTAGCTATGCGGATATTCCGTTTTACGGGACCAAGGCGGTTCTACTCGGCAGCCGCAGCTTTAATAACGGGAAAGCGCATATTTATATCGACGGCGTCTACCAGACGACGATTGATACGTACAATCCAACCGTCCAATATCAGCAAGAGCTGTTCGTGTCCGATTCTTTGGAGGAGGGACTGCATATGATCCGGGTGGAGGCAGCTTGGACGCGAAATCCCGCTTCGTCGAACTATTACGTTAGCATCGACGCACTGCAGTTGAATGTAGCCGATTAGCGGAAGCCTAATTCAGCAATGAAGCCGAACGTTTTCGTTACTGCAAGAACTTCGGCTTCTTGCCTTGCTGAAGGCGACCATGGCTGATCGTCGGGATTCAAAAATAAATATATCCAAGTATGCAAAAAGATCTAATTTAATGTATACAATATTGTGTTCATTATTTAAAAGTGATGGAAAATAAGGGCTAGTTGATCGGGGTATGGATGACCGCAACCAGATGGCGAGCTGCATTGCTCAGAGTTGCGGGCATAGTTGACGCTGCGAAGCTTATTTAAGCATACAGGATAAGCAAGACGGGAGGAGAATACGAATGGCAGAACTACATACGCCATACGGAAGGGTATTCGAAGATTTCGAATCTGGAGATATCATCTATCACTGGCCGGGCCGCACGATCACTCAGTCGGACGATTTACTGTTCAGTTTGCTCAGCCTGAACCAGCATCCGCTGCACATCGATACGCATTATGCCTCACAGACGAGTTTCGGGAAAAACGTCGTCAATGGAACGCTCGTCTTCTCAATCGGCGTCGGCTTGACGGTCAACGATATAAGCGGGGCGGCAATCGCCAACCTCGAATACGAGAACGTGACGCATCTGCTTCCTACGTTTCATGGGGATACACTGTATGCGAGAACAGAAATATTGGGCAAATCGGAGTCGAAAAGCAAGGAGGATCGCGGAGTCGTCTACGTCGAGACGATCATAAGCAACCAGCGGAACGAAGATGTGTTGCGCTTTCGCAGGAAATTGATGGTGCCGAAACGGACATTTGCGATTCGTCCGCATACGCATATCCGTCCGACGTGTTGACTGAGAAAGGGGATAAAGGCATGAAACCGTTGGAAGGCATTCGTGTGTTGTCCATCTCTCAATACGGCGCTGGACCTTACGCGACATTGCATCTGGCCGACCTTGGCGCGGAAGTGATCAAGATTGAGGACCCGCATACGGGCGGCGACGTATCGCGTTCGGTCATCCCCTATGCGGAGCAGGGCGACAGCTTATATTTTCAGGCATTGAATAGGAACAAGAAAAGCGTCACGCTCGATCTGAAATCGGAGACCGGGCGAGCGCTGTTTCGGCAGTTGGCGGCCAAGTCCGACGCCGTGTTCAACAATTTGCGAGGCGATGTGCCGGCAAAGCTGGGGCTTACGTACGAGCAGTTGAAAGACGTCAACCCGCGCATTGTGACATGCTCTCTGTCCGGATTCGGCACAACCGGCTCGATGAGAGCGGAGCCTGCCTATGATTATTTGCTTCAGGCAATGCTCGGTCATATGTCACTTACCGGCGAACCGTCCGGCCCTCCAGAGAAGTACGGCGTTTCAATGATCGATTTTTCTACCGGCATGATGGCCGCGCTCGGACTAATGGTCGGCTTGTTCCGGGCGAAGTCGCAGGGCGAAGGCTGCGATATGGATGTGAGCTTGTTTGATACGGCGGCGTCGGTGCTTAATTATTTGGCCATCTGGAATTTGAACAAAGGATACGTTCCGCAAAAGACGGCGCACTCCGCTCATCCGAGCCTCGTTCCGTCCCAATTGTTTCCGACGAAAGACGGACACATCGTCATTATGTGCAACAAAGAAAAGTTTTTCCCGGCGTTGAGCCAAGCGATCGGCGCCCCGCATCTGGCGGAGGATGCGAGATATGTCAACTTCGAGTCCCGATTCGCGCACAAAGATTCGCTCGTGGCCGAGTTGATCGCCATCTTCGCCCGGGAAAAGACGGCATATTGGCTGGAAAAACTGCAGGGCGTAGTGCCCGCCGCCCCGGTGAACACTGTCGATGAGGCGTTGAAGCATCCTCTGCTGCGGGAGCGGGACATGATAGTTAACGTAGCCCATCCCGGCTTTGGGGACGTGAGTATGATCGGGACACCGATCAAAATAACGGGTGAGAAGCCGAATTACCTCGCTGCGCCTGCTCTCGGCGCGAACAATGAGGAAATATTCGGCGGCTTGCTTGGTCTGTCCCGCAGTGAGCTTGAAAGGCTGACTGCGGAGCGGGTTGTGTAAAAAAGGCAGTCACTTCGGCTTATGCCGTTAATCGAAAAAAATAACGAGGAGTGAAGGTCGATGACTGAAAAATTTCGCCCCGGACTTGAGGGCATTATTGCCAGTGAAACTACCATTTCGTATCTGGATGTGGCGGCCGAGCAAATCGTCATCCGCGGTTACGATCTGATCGAGTTAGCGCGGACCGTTACCTATGTCGATGTCGTCGGACTGCTGTTGGACGGGACTCTGCCCGATTCGGCACAGCGGTCGAAGCTGGAGGCGGAGCTGGCCGCGGAAGCGGAGCTGCCGGACGAAATATGGCCAATCGTCAGTTTCCCGGCGCCGCACAAGGAAGCGATGGATATTTTGCGGACGGGCATATCCGCTCTCGCTGCCTTCGACGAGGAACTAGGTGTCCGGTCGCCGGAGGCAAACCGCCGCAAAGCATTACGCTTGCTGGCCAAAGTGCCAAACCTTGTGGCTAACGGGTACCGGCTGCAGACGGGTAAAGCTCCGATCGAGCCGAAAAAGGAGTTGTCCTACAGCGCCAACTTCCTGTACATGCTAACAGGAAAGCTGCCTGATGAGCGGGAAGCGCGTGCGTTCGACCAGTCGCTAATCGTGTACAGCGAGCACGAGATGCCGAACTCGACGTTCGTCGCCCGAGTGATCGCCTCAACGCATTCCGATCTATACGGAGCGCTGACCGGCGCCGTTGCTTCGCTCAAAGGAACGCTACATGGCGGGGCGAATGAAGCGGTCATGTACATGCTGCAGGAAGCGAAAACGCCGGAAGGGTTGGAGAAGCTAATGAAGGGCAAGCTTGCCGCCAAGGAACGGATAATGGGCTTCGGTCATCGTGTATACATGAAGAAAATGGACCCGCGCGCGCTGATGATGAAGGAAGCGCTTGCCGTTCTGTCCGAGCAGCGTGGCAGTCGCGAGCTGTACGAGATGTGCGATCTGGGCGAACGGATCATGCGGGAGGAGAAGGGGTTGTATCCGAACCTGGACTATTACGCCGCGCCAGTCTATTACATGCTCGGCATCCCGATCGACCTGTATACGCCCATATTCATGGCCTCGCGAACGGTCGGAATCGGCGCTCATGTCATGGAGCAGCATGCGAATAACCGGCTGTTTCGTCCGCGTGTGTTGTATAGCGGTCCGCGGGGATTGCGTCCAACTATACAATGAAGCGGCAATTGTTTGAACGTCGCCATGCAACGCCACACCGCGCGCCATGAGGTGTGCGGTGTGTGAAAGTGCGGATATGAACGGGTCTACGCTGACGATACGGCTGGCCCGGTATCGAGAATCAGTTACTATGGAAGGAGCATGTTGCACATGCATCATGAATTTGCGAAGCAATTCCGCGGAACGCCGGATGAACTGCTAGTCCGGCTCGCCGATTACGTCCTCGATAAACGGATAAAGAGCTCAGAAGCTTACAATACCGCGCGTTATGTGTTGATGGATACGCTCGCCTGCGGTTTCTTGGCGTTGCGTTATCCCGAATGTGCCAAGCACCTCGGACCGATCGTTCCGGGTACCGTCGTTCCGAACGGGGCGCGCGTTCCCGGGACGCAGTATGTGCTGGATCCGATCCATGCGGCGTTCAATATCGGGTGCATGATCCGCTGGCTCGATTACAACGATACGTGGCTGGCGGCGGAATGGGGGCACCCGTCGGATAACCTCGGCAGTATTCTCGCGGTATCCGACTATATCAGCCGTCAGCGTGCTGCCCGGGGAGAAGCGCCGCTTACCGTGCGGGATGTGCTTACGGCCACGATCAAGGCTCACGAAATTCAAGGCGTGCTCGCGCTCGAGAACAGCATGAACCGGGTCGGTCTCGATCACGTTCTGTTTGTGAAAATTGCGTCGACCGCCGTTGTAACCGCTCTGCTGGGCGGAACCCGGGAAGAGGTCATCAACGCGCTATCCAATGCCTGGATCGACAATGCCAGCCTGCGCACGTACCGGCATGCCCCCAATACGGGCTCGCGGAAATCGTGGGCGGCGGGCGACGCTACGAGCCGAGCGGTGCGGCTCGCGCTCATGGCGCTGAAGGGCGAGATGGGGTATCCGAGCGCGCTGACCGCGAAAGGCTGGGGCTTCCAGGATGTGCTGTTCAAGGGCAATACGCTGACGCTTGCCCGCGAGATGGACGCTTACGTCATGGAGCGCGTACTGTTCAAAATTTCTTTCCCGGCTGAGTTCCATGCGCAGACGGCCGTCGAGTGCGCCTTCCGCTTACATAGGGAAGTGAAGGACCGACTGGATCTTATTGACAGAATCGAGATGACGACACACGAGTCGGCGATCCGAATCATCGACAAGAAAGGGCCGCTGCACAATCCGGCGGACCGCGATCACTGCCTGCAATATATGGTCGCGATCGGCTTATTGTTCGGCAATTTGACCGCCGACCATTATGAGGACGAGATCGCCGCAGATCCGCGTATCGACGCGATTCGCGAGAAGATGGTCGTCAGCGAGAACCCGCAATACAGCCGCGACTACCTCGATCCGGATAAACGGTCGATCGCCAATGCGGTGCAAGTATTTTTCCGGGATGGGACGTGTACGGAAAAAGTCGAGTGCGAATATCCGATTGGCCATCGGGAACGGCGGGTAGAAGGCATGCCGAAGCTGGTGGAAAAATTCGAAAGCGCCATTGCCACCCGATTCCCGAAAAAGCAGCAGCAGGACATCATTCGAATGTTTGCCGATACGGAGAGACTGGATGCGATGCCGGCGCATCATTTCATGGAACAATTCGTAATATGATCGCAAAGGAAGACGGAGGGTGCGGACATATTCCGTCACGCCCGTCTTTCCTCAGGAGGGATACGACTTGACTTGGTTTATGGAACGAGACGTAACGCAGCGGGAACTGGCCGAGCGTTTCATGGCGCTCATACAAGGTCCCGCGGCATTGAAGCTGCCGGGCGCTCACGACGGGTTGGCGGCGCGGATGGCACAGCTCTCCGGATTTGAGGCGTTGTATTTGTCCGGGGCGGCGTACACAGCCAGCCGCGCATTACCGGATCTTGGCGTCGTCGGTTCGGCGGAGCTGGCGGACAGGGCGCGTGAGCTTGTTCGCGCTACTGGCCTGCCGCTTCTTGTGGATATCGATACGGGATTCGGCGGTGTATTGAATGCGGCGCGTACCGCGAAGGAAATGGTTGAGGCGAATGTGGCCGCTGTGCAGCTAGAGGATCAGGATTTGCCAAAAAAGTGCGGACACTTGAACGGAAAGAAGCTGGTGACGCCGGAAGAAATGATTCAAAAAATACGTGTCATCAAAGAGGTGTGCCCGTCCCTAATTGTCGTCGCCCGCACCGATGCAAAGGATGTGGAAGGGATGGACGCGGCGATCTCACGGGCGCAGCGATACGTCGCTGCAGGAGCGGACGCGATATTCCCCGAGGCGCTTGCGACGGAAGAGGAATTCCGCCGGTTCAGCGCCGCGATTCATGTACCGTTGCTGGCCAATATGACTGAATTCGGTCGTACTCCGTACTATACGGTGCAGCAGTTCGAAGCGTGGGGATACCGGATGGTGCTGTTTCCGGTTACATCGCTGCGTGTGGCAGCCAAAGCTTACGAGCTTGTGTTTCGCGAAATTATGGAGCTGGGAACCCAGGCGGGGGCACTCGAGCGGATGATGACCCGCAAGGAGTTATATGAAGCGATCCGATATTACGATTACGAGAAGTTGGACGCGAGTATCGCGGCTACCATCCTGCCTGGCTCGACAGAGGAGCCGGAACGGTAGCTCAAACGGTAGTTGACTATAACGCTGCTCCATAATCAGCAAGCCCCCCCTATTTCCCATTGAATCGGCTTTCTAAACGGTTCGTCAAGGAGTGCTTGTCATGAGTTTGGTTTATTTGTTCACACCCGGCGACAGCCGGATTAAGCTGGAGAAAGCGGCAGGCAGTGATACGGATGTTGTCATCATCGATCTGGAGGACGGGGTATCCGCTGCCGACAAGACTTTCGCCCGTCAGCAGACTTACGCCTTCCTAGAGGAGAAGCGGAGAGAAGCCAGCCGGAACAAGCCGTTCGTCATTCGCTGCAATCCGGCGAATAGTCCGCATTTTGCCGAGGATATGCGGCTTGTTCGCGAGTGTGGCGTGGTCGGAGTGATGATTCCGAAGTGCGAAGGTGCGGAAGAGCTGCGGGCGGCGAACGAAGCGGCCCCGCTTGCAGAGCTCATCCCGCTCATCGAGTCGGCCCGAGGCGTGCAGCAGATGGAAGAAATCGGCACCGCTAGTGATCGCATCGGCAAGGTCGCCTTCGGCGCGGTTGATTTCGCACTCGATATCGGGGCGGGATGGAGTGAAAGCGGCGAAGAGCGGCTGTATGCGATGGGCCGAATCGTACTGCTGTCGCGGGTAGCGGGACTAGAGCCGCCGATCGACGCTGTATTTCCGCTGCTTGACGCCAAGGAATCGTTCATAAAGGATGCGAAGCTTGGCAAGCAGGTCGGCTTTTATGGGAAAATGATCATTCATCCGCGACATATTGAATGGGTCCGGGATGCCTACCAGATACCGAAGGAGGAACTAGAGTGGTGTCGCAATGCGGTCCGTTTGTACGAAAGCATGCCTTCGGGCGGATCGGTTAAACTGGACGGCAAGCTGATCGACATGCCGGTATATGTGAACGCGAAGCGCAGGTTGGGCGCCCTGACCGTACAGCAGGAGGGCGGGACCGTTGGCGAGGTAAGCCCGGAAGGAAAATGACCGTAGATACTCGCCGTGGAGAATGATTCCGCGTGTTAAGTGAAGTATTTTGAGACCGCTCATATGAGCGGTTTTATAATGAGTAATGAAAATATAAGTTTTCAGCGAAGCTGATACTTCTGCTCGTAAGTAAAACTACCTCTTACGCAGGGTCATTCGTCGTGGAAAAGAGATATGCGGCATGTGGAGCCGTCCTGGATTCTTGCTGAAGAAGGAGTGCGAAGAGAAATGGTGCCTAGCATGGGATTGATTGACCAAATGAAGAAAAGTAGTTTCCCAATAATCGGATTTAGGTATTTGAAACCCAAAGTAAATTGTTATTTATTGGGTTAAAGGGCGAAAGTTCAACTTCCAAAATTAGTATGTCCAAATAAAGGTAAGGAGAATGAAATCAATAAAATGGAGACCTTTCATCCACAAAAAATTGCAATCAAAGTGTGGAACAATGTACTAAAGTTCTTGTCATTTATGTATCAAAGTTCTTGTCATCCGACAACATACAAAGTCATACATAGAATGGGATAAATCTGATTTGAAGACATATGTACAAAATACTAATTTATTTTTATACATATATAAGAAAATCGAAAATTCCCTTCATTCGACAGTAAGTACCAACAATCGTGATTTTTGATATTGACTTGAGTTATTCCGCCGAATCTGGTTGACATGATTATCCCTTCAATTATGCCGGACATACAGAAAAATGGAGCTGTCCAGAAAGTCAACCATTACTGACTTCCTGGACAGCCCCTTTTAAAGTTGCTTTTGAAGATATTGACATTACAGCCGAATAACCTTATTATAAAAAAAGAATGTTAGTTAGTGCTAACTATTATATATTGAATCGAGTTGGGAAGATACTTATGGAGAATAAGGTGGTCTTGGACACAAGAACCAAATTGATGAACGCGGCCATAGACCTGATGGCTGTCAAAGGCTATAAAGGCGTATCTACGAAGGAGATTGCAGCAACGGCAGGCGTGAGCGAGATGACCTTGTTCCGTAATTTCGGCAGCAAGCAAAACCTGCTGGAGAAAGCAGTTGACCACTATCATTATTCGATTGAGATGACCCACATTTTTAACGAGAACGTGATCGGGGACCTGAGATCGGACTTGCTGATGATTAGCCAAATGTATCATGAATTGATGGAGCGGAACCGAAAGTTGTTCCTTATTGTATTGAGCGATCATGAATTGGTTGAAATCCGCGAAAAGGCGCAGAAGCATCCTCGGAAACTGTTGGAGTTGTTGACGAATTATTTCAAGGACATGGAGAGAAAGAACAAACTTGTTTCAACCGATGCGGAGATGCAAGCGATCACTTTCATGTGGATGAATTACGGGGCTTTCCTTTCGCAGTTATTTGTCAAATCTGAGCTTACTGCCAAATCCAAGCAAGATTTTATGAGATCCAGTGTTGAGTTGTTCGTGAGGGCGTTAAGCCCTTAATTTTTCATAATCAATGATAGTTAGCGGTAACTAACCATTTTGAGGAGGTGCCCCTATGAAACATCAGAATATGGAATCGCGCAAGCTTGTCGGTCAAACGGTATCTACCGGTTTTCAAGTCGGTGTCAGGAGGACGTTTCCCATCTCGCCAGAACAGGCGTGGACGTTTCTTACCTCTCCTGAAGGAATGAAATTGTGGCTTGGCAACGTACCCCCTCTTGCAATTACGAAGGGAGAGAGTTTTACCTCCGATGAGGGAATCTCGGGTCAGCTCAGGATCGTAAAGCCTCTCAGCCAGCTTCGCTTAAAGTGGGGCAAGAAGGAGTGGGAGAAACCGTCCACGCTGCAAATCCGGATCTTGTCTAATCGCCCTGACAGAACAACGATTAGCTTCCATCAAGAAAATTTGGATCATCCGAACACGCGGGAAGAGATGAAGCTGTATTGGGAAAACGTTCTGAATATCGTCGGGCAGCAAACAAGCACGTAACTGATGAAGAGGAGATGGATCATTATGAGTAGATTTAGTCATATCGACCTGAGAGTAAACGATTTGGAAAGGCCTTAATTACAAACCATAGAATCTCAGCAGGCAATCGGCATATCTTCTATCAGTGCTACCCAGCTACCCAAAAAGAACAACAAGTTGGATCCGGAAGTGCTGCAAACCATCTTACGCGATCTGATGGTAAACCCGAGCATGAAAGTCGCTTCCGATCCGCTGTTGCCGGCCGGCTATTGATAGTTGTCCTGTGTCGTACCCCCAGTGCTTAACGAAATAGGTATTGCATCTGAGCCGACGGTAAGGGTTGCCGCAAAATAAAGGAGCGTGTCTTCGCCATTCGGGACTTGATATCGCCTAAGCTGGTCGCAATAACAAAAACCATGAACTTTGCAAGGTTCATGGTTGGGATGAAGTGTGCGGATGGGACATTGTTATACTTTAGCAGCCCATATTTCGATTTCAATTTTAATCTCAGGCAAGCCTAATTCTGTAATATAGCCAATTGTCATCGCAGGATATTCTTTCCCGAATAATTTGTCCCACTCTACGTCAAAGAAATCCCAATCGATCTGTTCAGTGGCCCAAATATTCACTTTGATAATATGTTCACTACTCAAATTTTCCGATTCCAGAACGGTCTTAATGTTAGCAAACGTATGAACCACCTGCTCATTCAAAACAGTTGGTATCTCCCCCTGAGCGTTTACTCCGATTTGTCCCGATGTAACAAACAGTTCTGCACCTCTTGGAATTTTTGTGATGTGCGTGTAATTCCCAACCGGCGCTGGCATAGTTACGGGATTTGTTCTGGTAATTTTTCCGTTCATTTTAGCGACACCTCGTCATTTTGGATTGATTGCTGTATTCATTTTGGGAGCCACTTGGATACACTTCACCCGTAATACATGACTCCTAGAAAAAAACAGCAATGGAGTATCCATAACCGGATGATAAGCTTTTACGCGCTCTCTTTTTCATCTTCGGATGCTCCCTCCCTCTCAAAATGATAAAGTTTTTCTATAGTATACTAGATCATAGGGTATAGTCAAAACAGTCAGCACTTACCGTCAGTATCAGTATATTATACTCGACAAACCTCATCCCGCCTATACCGACGAGACCTTTTGGACATCTTCTTCCTAGATGAACAGAAAGATCGGCTTGAACTGGTTTTTCTGCCGCCTTGCAGCTCGTCCTATACCTTCCTTCCAACACTGGATATTGGAAAGGGGGGATTGTTGTTCAGCCATGTTTCTATTGCGAGCACAACACAGCGGGCATCCCTATCAGAAAACAAGCTGGACATCCATACCGCAGCTCCTACCCTAATTGAAAGGTGGGGGCTGTTTGCCGCTTACTTTAAAGAAGAAGAAATACGCTTATGGGCGGTGCAACAAAAAGGAAAGCTTTTTGTCCAGGATCTTGACAGAGGTTCCAAGTCACTTCGTTATACCTCACTAGCCAACAATCGATCGTACCACTCGGCCAGCTCTGCCGAAGGCTGGATATGGAGTTCTTGCTTCAACAGCGCTTCATACTGCTTGTATTGCAAGTGGAGGGACCGCCTGTCCTTCAAAGCGGCAAACCCGTGCATAAGCAGCCTGTTCGCTTCTTCATCCAATTCGTTGCGGCGCACCAGCTTTTTGGCAATCTGAACAGCCTGATGAAGCTGATTATTTTCGAGCAGCCATTGGGCCAGACGTTTGGCAAACGCCTCATACACATCGCTGAGCCGCTCGCGCTCGGCAAGCGCCCACCCGTACGGTTTGTCTTCGTACAAATCGCCGGTATACATGCTCTCGACGGCAATTGCGGCCTCTGCATTGGACTCATCGACGGTAGGCAGACTGGACACTCGCTCTTCGAATTGGATAAAATCGACCTTGATCTGTTCCAGACTCATCTGATATTGTTCGCGATCGGAGACGAGGATTGCCTTCATCCCCTGCGTAGACAGCGTTCGGCGCAACTGGTACAACGCCGTATTGAGATACAACTCCGAATTTTTCTCTTCTCTATCGTGGAAAATCTCTTCCATGATGCGGACTTTGGCCGTACGATTCCCGCGACAGAGCAACAAATACGCGAACAGCTCCTGACTTTTGCGGGACATCCACTTCAACGTTTCTCCTTGCTCGCCGCTGATCTGCAAACCTCCAAAGCCTGCAACCGATAACCGATTCGGCGTGTCCATGTTACCGGTATAGGATTTCCCCATCCGGCCTCTCGCCGCTCTCGCAACGGTTTCCTCCAAACGCTTCCGGGAAACGGGCTTTACGATATAATCCAACGGATACGCATCAAATGCATCCAGCGCAAACTCTTTATGCGAAGTCACGAACACAATATCCAGGTCGGCGTTCCTCTTCCGCAATTCAAGGGCTAATGTCAGTCCGTTGTCCTCGGCGATCATGATATCGATAAAGGCAAGGTCCACAGCCTGCTGGGAAGCCAACTCAACCGCCTCTGCACGACTGCGTACCATTCCGACGATGACCACGCCTTCTATACGCGACAAAAGCTGGCTCATTGCCGTCAACATCGCCTGTTCGTCATCAATAAGCAATACGTTCATCGTTGTCCCTTTCCGAGCCTGCAGTGTCCAGCGAAAAGTAAAAAACAGTTTTCTGGCGCGGCACGCTCTCCACCCAAATCTGTCCGCCGCTCATCCGCACGAATTGTTGGCAGACTTGCAATCCTAGTCCGGTTCCTCTCTCCCCCGCAGTCCCTGTTGTGGACACGAGTCTCAGCGGATCGAACAATTCCCGAACCCGTTCCGCCTCTATACCCACACCGTTGTCGCTAACCGAAACGACTACCTGCCCGGCAGCCGTTTCAGCGCGAACCCCAACTTTACCGCCCCGCTCGGAAAATTTGATCGCATTCGTCATCAGATTGCGAACGATCAAATTGACCGCTTCCCGATCCGCATATACTTCCATGTCGCTGTTGATCTCGGTATGTATCGCAATTTGTTTGGCTTCGCTTTTAATTCGCAGCGTGCGGCCCACTTCCTCGACCACATCGGCCAGTCGTAATCGCTGGGGGTGCAGCAGCATGCCTTCCTTTTGACTGCGAAACCATTCCAGCAAATTTTCGATCATCCCGAACGTATTTTGAATTTGACCGCTTAATGCGTCGATTACTTCCTGATGATTGCGGGCAAACATCGTTTTATCCGCTTCCAGCACTTCAATTAAGCTGGCCTGGACCGCTAACGGATTCCGGATATCGTGGGAAACGATTGCGAACAAATGGTCTTTTAGCTGATTAAGCTTCACGATCTGCTCCATCTGTCTTTGCTTTTCGGTAATATCGAACAATACGGATACGGTTCCTTGCCCAGCCCTTTCCCGGGAAGCCAGCGGATACACCTTGACCGAATAAACCCGGAGTTCTCCATTCACTCGTGCGTCGATCTCCATATCGCTCGCTTCCATGCGCTCGCAGGCGCGCAGCCATCCCGGCCACTTGGCCAACAATCGGTCTATCTGCCGCCCCGCAATCGAAGTTTCTCCCGAATCTGCAAATAAAGGCGCCACGTACGCGTTGCTATCGATGACGCTGCCTCTGTGATTAACAATGAGAATTCCTTCCTCCATCGTCTCCACCACCACATTCCTGGCAAGCGGCACGACCGAGAACATCCGGTAACGGATCACAATCCACAGCATGGCCATTCCCAAAAATCCGCAATACACCGAGACCGGGAGCAGCCATGGCGTGAAGCCGGAATACAAGGACTTGACCACTTCCGTCGAAGCGGGGATACAGCCGCACAGTACCAGCCAGATGCCGGGCTTGCGAAGCTCGGGACGAACGCGCCGGAGATAGACAAACAAATAAAAGACACAAACCGCGATAATCAGATAACAGATGATAGTAAATGCAATCGCATACACGGTTTTGCTTATTTCCAAATGCCCTCGGTCCAGCTCTATATTCCAGAAAAGCAGTTGGTGGTACGGATTCGTCCAGATCAGCAAGGACCAAAGCACGAAAATCGAAAGAATCTGCAGCCTCCGAAGCGGACGTAAATATTTGTCTTTCCCGAACAAGGCCATCACAAAAAACAAAACCATAGGCACTACAAACAACAAGCTGGTTTGTTCTATATTTCGAAACAGCATTTTTGCAGATAAGCTTTCGCTGTTGAGCTCCATGATCACACTTCCGGCATAAATCACGCGGCAAACCATAACCCAGGCAAAATACCGGATTCCCCGTTCCCGGCTGTACAGAAAGGCGTAATATAAAAACGCGATCATTAAAAAAAAGGAAACCAGCATGATCACATTGGATAGCGTTATACTCATCGCTGCAAAATTCTCCTTGAAAAAGGGGGGATGTGGAAATGTCGAAAGATGATCGGGGCGTCCCGCCGTCGCGAGTTTCCCTCCGGCAAGCTCCCTCTACGATTGATCATATACTATATGTGGAAATCTTTCACTATAACTAGCCGACAGCGATTCTTTTATAGTTCTTTCATAGTTCTTTCGCAGTTCTTTTATAGCCGTTTGTTATACTGGTTTTTGCCAAAAAGCCAGGCTAATTTTGAGTTGGGTTATAGGGAAGGAAGGGAGAACAGGATGAGAGAATCAACTTTAATCGTGAAAAAATTAATGATTGGTCTACTGGCGTTTATCCTTATCGCAAGTCCGTTATTTATTCCGGGGGACGCCCGTGCTGCACCAGATGACCCCGTTTTTGTTTCTGTTACTTCCGAAGATCCGACTTCATTTGCGTTGGATCAGGAGGGGCAGATTTGGGCATGGGGGGAGTATAGCAACCAATTTGGTCAATATGGTGACGGAACAACAGTATCTTCCGTACTCCCCAAACAAGTTCAAGTGATGAACGGCAGTACCTTGGTTAAATTTAAAAAAGTACAGCCGGGGAGTAATCACTCCGTTGCATTGGACGTAAACGGGAATATCTGGACGACTGGACACGATGAGCACGGACAATTAGGCAACGGGCCTTCAGGCAGTTCTCTTACATGGGAAAAATTATCTGTCCCAGGTAAAACCTTTATAGATATAGCAGTAAAAAGCGATGCTTCTTACGCTTTGGACAGCAACGGTTTCCTATGGGCATGGGGGGCTAATACAACATCAACGCCCCAAGTACCAACCCTACAGAATGTGGTGAAGGATGGAACTACTTATACATTTAAATCCATTCATGGGAATATTCAAATCATTATGGCGATTGATTCAGAGGATCAGTTATGGTACATAAATGAAACACATTTTGATCCTAAAAGATATCCGCCGATAGCAGGCGTCGATTACAAATCTGTTTCTATTGGCTCCGGATCAAGTGAAGGGGGGCCTTTTGGTTTGGTCCTCGATATATACGGTAACGTGTGGGGCTTTGGAACCAATGACAAAGGGCAACTTGGACACGGGCTTTCTCCAGATTTCAAATATAATCAAGTCCCGATTCCGATTAAGAACGGCAGCAATCCGATTAAATTTGCTCAAATTTCCGCAGGGTATACTCACTCGCTGGGGATAGATGTAAATGGGAAAATGTGGGTTTGGGGAGTAAATGACAAGGGACAACTGGGCGACGGTTCAACCACGAGTACGTCATATGCAAAGACATATAGTGTCTCATCTTTCGAGGGAGGCGTTCTTCGTTTGATAGGCTTTACATCTTTGGAGGGGGGATTTGGCAGATCGTATGCCCTGGATCAAGATGGGAAGCTGTGGCACTGGGGAAACGGAATATTGGAGCCCAAAAAGCTCGGTTTGGCAGTAAGTGCGGCGCAGGAAATTACCGGCTTCAGCTTCACTACTCCGGCAGCTATTGGAACAGTGAATGAGGCGAGTCGTACGATAAGCGTAACGGTGCCGTATGGAACGGACGTCACATCGCTGACGCCGACGATAACGCACACGGGAGCGAGCATCTCGCCGAACAGCGGGGTGTCGCGGAATTTTACCAATCCAGTGACGTATACAGTTTCCGCAGCGGATGGAAGTACAAAGAGCTACACGGTAACGGTGAATGTGGCCGCGAGTCCTACGAAGGAAATCACCGGCTTCAACTTCACTACTCCGGCAGCTATTGGAACAGTGAACGAGGCGAGTCGTACGATAAGCGTAACGGTGCCGTATGGAACGGACGTTACGTCGCTGACGCCGACGATTGTGCACACGGGAGCGAGCATTTCGCCGAACAGCGGGGTGTCGCGGAATTTTACCAATCCGGTGACGTATACAGTTTCCGCAGCGGATGGAAGCACGAAGAGCTACACGGTAACGGTGAATGTGGCCGCTAGCCCTACGAAGGAAATCACCGACTTCAGCTTCGCAAGCCCTGCAGCTATTGGAACGGTGAACGAGGCGAGTCGTACGATTGCTGTAACAGTGCCGTACGGCACAGACGTCACTGCACTGACGCCGACGATAACGCATACGGGCGCGAGCATTTCGCCGAACAGCGGCGTGTCGCGGAACTTCACCAACCCGGTGTCGTATACAGTTTCCGCAGCGGACGGAAGCACGAAGAGCTACACGGTAACGGTGAATGTGGCCGCTAGCCCTACGAAGGAAATCACCGACTTCAGCTTCGCAAGCCCTGCAGCTATTGGAACGGTGAACGAGGCGAGTCGCACGATAAGCGTAACCGTACCGTATGGAACAAACGTGACGACCTTAACGCCGACGATAACGCACACGGGCGCAAGCATCTCGCCGAACAGCGGCTCGCCGCGGAACTTCACCAATCCGGTGATGTATACGGTGAGCGCAGCGGATGGAAGTACAAAGAGCTACACGGTAACGGTAAATGTAGCCGTTAGCCCGACGAAGGAAATCACCGGCTTCAGCTTTGCAACCCCGGCAGTTACGGGAACGGTGAACGAGGCGAGTCGTACGATTGCTGTAACCGTGCCGTACGGCACAGACGTCACTGCACTGACGCCGACGATAACGCATACGGGCGCGAGCATCTCGCCGACCAGCGGAGTGCCGCAGAACTTCATCAGCCCGGTGACGTATACGGTGAGCGCAGCGGACGGAAGTACGAAGAGCTACACGGTAACGGTGAGTGTGGCCGCGAGTCCTACGAAGGAAATAACCGGCTTCAACTTCACTACTCCGGCAGCTATTGGAACAGTGAACGAGGCGAGTCGCACGTTAAGCGTAACGGTGCCGTATGGAACGGACGTTACGTCGCTGACGCCGACGATTGTGCACACGGGAGCGAGCATTTCGCCGAACAGCGGGGTGCCGCGGAACTTCACCAACCCGGTGTCATATACGGTGAGCGCAGCGGATGGAAGTACGAAGAGCTATACGGTAACGGTGAATGTGGCCGCGAGTCCTACGAAGGAAATTACTAGTTTCAGCTTCGTGAGCCCGGCAGTTGTTGGAACGGTAAACGAGGCGAGTCGCACGATAAGCGTAACGGTGCCGTATGGAACGGACGTCACATCGCTGACGCCGATGATAACGCACACGGGCGCAAGCATCTCGCCGAACAGCGGGGTGTCGCGGAATTTCACCAATCCGGTGATGTATACGGTGAGCGCAGCGGACGGAAGCACGAAAAGCTACACCGTAACGGTGAATGTAGCCGCTAGCCCGACAAAGGAAATTACCGGCTTCAGCTTTGTTACTCCGGCAGCTATTGGTACGGTGAACGAGGCGTCCCGTACGATAAGCGTCACGGTGCCGTATGGCACGAACGTAACGGCCTTGACGCCGACGATAACGCACACAGGCGCGAGCATCTCGCCGAACAGCGGTGCGTCGCAGAACTTCACCAGCCCGGTGACGTATACGGTGAGCGCAGCGGACGGAAGTACGAAGAGCTATACCGTCACGGTAAATGTGGCCGCTAGCTCGACGAAGGAAATCACCGGCTTTAGCTTCGCAAGCCCGGCTGTGACGGGAACGGTGTACGAGGCGTCCCGTACGATAAGCGTCACGGTGCCGTATGGCACGAACGTAACGGCCTTGACGCCGACGATAACGCACACAGGCGCGAGCATCTCGCCGAACAGCGGTGCGTCGCGGAATTTTACCAATCCGGTGACGTATACAGTTTCCGCAGCGGATGGAAGCACGAAGAGCTACACGGTAACGGTGAATGTGGCCGCTAGCCCTACGAAGGAAATCACCGACTTCAGCTTCGCAAGCCCGGCAGTGGCGGGAACGGTAAACGAGGCGAGTCGCGCGATAAGCGTAACGGTGCCGTATGGAACGGACGTCACATCGCTGACGCCGACGATAACGCATACGGGCGCGAGCATTTCGCCGAACAGCGGCGTGTCGCGGAACTTCACCAACCCGGTGTCGTATACGGTGAGCGCAGCGGACGGAAGTACGAAGAGCTATACCGTCACGGTAAATGTGGCCGCTAGCTCGACGAAGGAAATCACCGGCTTTAGCTTCGCAAGCCCGGCTGTGACGGGAACGGTGTACGAGGCGTCCCGTACGATAAGCGTCACGGTGCCGTATGGCACGAACGTAACGGCCTTGACGCCGACGATAACGCACACAGGCGCGAGCATCTCGCCGAACAGCGGTGCGTCGCAGAACTTCACCAACCCGGTGTCGTATACAGTTTCCGCAGCGGACGGAAGTACGAAGAGCTATACGGTAACGGTGAATGTGGCCGCGAGTCCGGCGAAGGAAATCACCGGCTTCAGCTTTGCAACCCCGGCAGTTACGGGAACGGTGAACGAGGCGTCCCGCACGATAAGCGTCACGGTGCCGTATGGCACGAACGTTACATCGCTGACGCCGACGATAGCTCACACGGGAGCAAGCATCTCGCCGACCAGCGGAGTGCCGCAGAACTTCACCAGCCCGGTGACGTATACGGTGAGCGCAGCGGACGGAAGTACGAAGAGCTATACCGTCACGGTAAATGTGGCCGCTAGCTCGACGAAGGAAATCACCGGCTTTAGCTTCGCTGCCCCGGCTGTAACCGGAACGGTGTACGAGGCGAGCCATACCATCGCTGTAACCGTGCCGTTCGGCACGGACGTCACGTCGCTGACGCCGACGATAACGCACACGGGCGCAAGCATCTCGCCGAACAGCGGCGTGTCGCAGAACTTCACCAGCCCGGTGTCGTATACGGTGAGCGCAGCGGATGGCACTACACAGGATTACGTGGTGACCGTAACCGAAGGTGTGCAACCGGCTCCGGCAGCTCCGCAGCTTTTGACCGCGGATGGAGCGGACAGCCAAGTCGCTTTAAACTGGGATACGGTAACGGGCGCAACCTATTACAGGGTGTACCTGTCAACCGTTCAAGGCGTGTTTCCTGAACCGGCATCCGCTACCGTAACGGGTGTGACGTACAACATGAGCGGGCTAACGAACGGCACGACGTATTATTTTATCGTAAAAGCGGGCAATTCCGGAGGCTTGAGTGCAGCGTCGAATGAAGCGGCGGCCACACCTGCCGCCGCACCTGCCGCACCTGCCGCACCTACACAAGTGACAGCTGTTGCCGGGGATAGGCAGGCGACGATTTCTTTTACGCCGCCAACCGATAATGGAGGCTCCGCCATCACCAGCTATGAAGTGACCGCATCGTCAGGTGGCGTCGTGCAAAGCGGAGCCTCCAGCCCGATCACGGTCACCGGTCTGACCAATGGCGTAAGTTACACCTTTACTGTCAAAGCGATCAATCGGGCCGGAAGCAGTCAGGATTCGGATGTGTCCAACGCAGTTGTCCCGAGTTCTCCGTCAAGCGGCGAAGGCGGCAGTGACGATAACGACGATAACAGCGATAACAGCGGGAATAGTGACACCAGCGGGACTGTAAGCGAAGCTGCAGTTTCATTGGCGGACATCCTTCTGAACCGTCAAGCGGTCCATGGGGGAGCGGCAGCCACAACGGATCACAATCGTACCCTGCTGACGATAACCGCCGATCGGACCAAGCTGGAGAATCGGCTTGCCGCGGAGGCGCAAGGCGCGGTCATCACCTATCGGGCGAACGCAAGCTTCGACAGGGTTGTGGCCGAGATGGACGGTCAATGGGTCAAAAGCATGGCCCAAAAGCAAGCGGTCCTCGCTCTCGAAACCGGCCAGGCCACTTATGTGCTGCCCGCACAGCAAATCGACATCGAAGCTTTAGCCGGGAAGTTTGGCGAATCGGTCGCCTTGCAGGACCTCAAGCTAAACATAGAGATCGGTACACGGGTCGCACAGGACACGGATCGAACGATCAAAGACGCCGTATCCGAAGGTTTGTTCACCCTCCTCGCGCCGCCGGTTGAATTTAGTATCCGTGCGACCTACGGAGATGCAACAATCGAGGTTTCGAAGTTTAACACCTTCCTGGAACATTGGATCGCGGTTCCGGACAACGTGAACCCGGATTCGGTGACAACAGCCGTTGTCGTTGAACCGGACGGTATCCTCCGCTATGTTCCGCTCCAGGTCATGGCGAAGGAGAACCGGCATTATGCAAAAGCGAGCAGCTTGACCAACGGCTCGTTCGCCCTTGTATCTCATTCTGCGGAATTCAAAGATATGACGGGTCACTGGGCCGAACAGGCCACCCGCGAAATGGGGGCGCGGATGATCGTGATGGGGACGGGAGACAACTCATACGAGCCGGATCGAGAGGTTACCCGCGCCGAGTTTGCCGCCATTCTCGTTCGCGGATTGGGACTGCCCCTGGAGAGAGGGACCGCTCCATTCTCGGATATACCCCAGTCGGCTTGGTTCAACGACGTCGTGGCTACAGCGTATACGCATCGCTTGCTTAACGGCTTTGAAGACGGAACGTTTCATCCGGAGGAGACGATCACCCGCGAGCAAGCGATAATCATGTTGTCCAGAGCGATGACGCTCACCGGACTGACAGCGCAGCTGCCCGGCCAAGCGGCTGAAGAAGTGCTTCGTCCCTATACGGATGCGGCGGCTGTGTCCGACTGGGCGCTGGACGGCATGGCAGCTAGTATTCAAGCGGGGGTCATGCAGGGGAAAAGCAGCGCAACGCTTGCACCGCAGGACTTCTTGACGAGAGCCGAGGCTGCCACCATCATACAACGTCTGCTTCAGCTCTCCGATCTGATCTGATATTCGCTAACCTGAGGTTATCCCGCACGTCTTAGTGGCGTGCAGGATAACCTTATTTTCTGTTGGGTACCCGGGAAGGTTGACATAAGCTCATCAGGGGCGACATGATATAATAGAGGCGACAAACAGCCGTAAAACTACCGCGAACAATCGGGATAAAAAACAACGATTCATCACACTTCGAGGAAGCGAAAGGAACCGATATAAACATGAAAGAGCCATCTGAACAGCTCATTGAATGGCTAGGCCACCCGTACAATCCCAAGGATGTACAAGCTTTGCTGCAATCATTCGGCGTCAAGCGAATGCCGCCCGCGAACAGCTATTTCAACGACGATATCATCTGGTCTGTGAAATCATCGATCCGCATCGATCTTTATCGCGCACCTAAAATAAATGATCTTACCGGGCTCCCATATACAAACCAGGATGGATGGATCATAGGTGCCATTCATTTTCTTGCACCCGGGTCGGATGACAGAATTAAAGCTCCGTTTGCCGGGACCCTTCCCCTGGGTATTACCATGAGCTCAACACCGAATGAGTCGATCAAGGCATACGGTCAGCCTCAACTTGATGAAGAATGTGAATGGCCCGGTTATTCCGGTCGACTGTTGGCATGGCGCAAGCCGGGCATAAATATCGTGATCGAATATGCGTACACGGAGACCGATTGCGTGATGAGAAGCTGCACGGCCTGTTTGATCGGCTGTATAGGCGCCTGGCGCAACGATCATCCGGACGTCTTTGCTCCTTGACGGGAGGTTCCCCTCGCTCCAGTGTGGGAAGAATAAAGGGTATCCGTTATGAAATGCGATGCGCCGCTTATCCGGACGCAGCTTATTTGAAGGGAGACTATGAAGATGACAACAAGCTCCAGCAGCAGTAAGAAAGAGTTATCGCCGGAACAACGGGAAGGACTGCTCCGAACATTAAAAGTCCGTTTTGAGAAAAATAAGAACCGCCATCAGGACCTGGAATGGGCTAACGTTCAAGCAAGGCTCGAAGCTCATCCTGACAAGCTGTGGTCGCTCCATGAAATGGAGGAGACTGGCGGCGAGCCGGATGTCGTCGGTTATGACCCGAAGACGGGCGAATACCTGCTTTGCGATTGTTCCGCGGAAAGTCCCAAGGGGCGCCGAAGTATTTGTTACGACCGTGAAGCGCTGGAGTCGAGGAAAGAACATAAGCCGAACAATACGGCGATCGATATGGCAGCTGAGATAGGCATTGAGCTTTTAACGGAAGAACAATACCGGGAGCTGCAGAAGCTTGGGAAATTCGATTTGAAAACGTCAAGCTGGGTGCAAACGCCCGCTGCTATTCGGAAGCTCGGCGGGGCCCTCTTCTGCGATCGCCGTTACGACACGGTCTTCGTATACCACAACGGAGCGGATTCCTACTATGCCGCTAGAGGATTCAGAGGCTCGCTAAAGGTTTAAAGATGCAGTAGGTGTCCATTACGGACAAGCCGGCCAGCGGAGGTTGGAGTTAGACGGAAAAACCAGAAAAACCAAGCCCTGAGATTCAGGGACTTGGTTTTTTATGTAATATCAGATAGATAACTGGTACATATTGTATGCCGATTTTTGGACCCACAATTAAAATATAATACCACAAACGGAATTATAAGTCTATATTTTTTTGAAGGTTTCTCTATACTTTGGGGTATTCTCATAAGGAAAAGAGGGACGACTATCGTGAACCGAGCGGAAGCGGAGGAAAGAGAATATCTCGGCAACATGGTGCGCAGGTTGCAAGAGGCGATTCAGCTCCTGGAAAACCAAATTAGCTCCACCCGTCGCAGCGACCAATTTCACGAGGGGATCATGGTAACTTCCGCCCATATGGCGAAGGGTCTGGAATTCGATCAAGTCATCGTGCCGTCTGTCGACGCATCGAATTATCGGACGGAGCTGGACAGAAGTCTGCTGTACATTGCGTGCACGAGAGCCATGCATGCGCTGACGCTAACTTTCCATGGAGTTCCGTCCTTGTTTATTGCGGAGACCGAAGTGTAAAGGGATGTTCATTTCTTCATCTAAGGCCAGAACATAATCTTAAGCGCTTTGCTAAGCATAACAAAGAAAACAGTAAGAAATCCGCAATCGCAAGTTGACTTTTTTTAACTAATAAGTTTATACTTTGTATATACTTACTGGGAGGTGGTTTTATGTTTCAAGTTCAGAAATGGGGGAACAGCTTGGGCATTCGCATCCCGAAGTCCCTTGCTATAAAGGTCGGCCTTGAGGAAGGCTCCGAGGTCGATCTCGACGTGGAAAATGGACACCTTGTCATTAAGCCGAAGTCTGCCACTCTGGAGGAGCTCCTTGCCCAGGTCACACCGGATAATCTGCATCAAGAGATATCGACCGGCAAGCCGCAAGGACGGGAGTCATGGTAACCAATCCCTATGTGCCGGACCGCGGCGACTTGGTGTGGCTGCAATTCAACCCTCAAGCAGGCCATGAGCAAGCTGGGAGGCGCCCTGCCTTGGTCATCTCTCCTGCCCTGTATAACGGGAAGGTCGGGCTCTCCCTGCTCTGTCCGATTACTTCCAAAATCAAGGGCTATCCGTTTGAGGTTATCATCCCTCAGGATTTACCTGTTGAGGGGGCAATCCTTTCCGATCAGGTGAAAAGTCTCGACTGGCAGTCCCGACAAGCGGCTTTTATTTGCAAAGTGCCGAATGAGACGCTGGCTGAGGTGATTTCTAAAATGGAGCTGTTGATATGCTAACAAATGTCTCGCCTTCCGGCTCGTGCAGGGAGGCCTTCTTGCTATAGGAAGACCTTTTCTAGTAATCGAAGTTCAAGAAAGGAGCGAATCATGACCCAAAATCTGTATATCGTGCGGCATTGCAAAGCCGAAGGGCAGGCGCCGGATGCCACGCTCACCGACCTGGGGAGGCAGCAAGCCGAGAAGCTTGCCGATTTCCTCATCGACAAAGAGATCGACTATATCGTTTCAAGCCCCTATGAGAGGGCTTACCGGACAATAGCTCCATTGGCGGAGCGGCTGGGGATCGAAGTGGTTTTGGATGACCGATTGACGGAGCGGGTCTTATCCGGGAAAAACAATGCGGATTGGCGGGACATGCTTCGTAAGACATACGAGAATTTGGATCTATCTATGAGGGCGGGGAATCCAGCAGCACCGCTATGAGCCGCGCCGTTAGCGCGGTGAAGGAAGTGGTGAGCGGCGGGTACCGGAACGCCGTCGTCGTTTCGCACGGTAACCTGATCTCTCTGCTATTGAAGCATTATGATAGCCGGATCGGGTTCGAAGAGTGGGAAGCGTTGTCCAATCCGGACGTGTATCAACTTTCCTTCGCGGAGGATCAGCCTGGCTTGTATCGGATCTGGCCGGAATGATTAGGAGGGCGAATAGTTGAGGGGCTTAACAAATTGAGCCTATATCCCCATAATCGCCCAAGCAAGCAGGCACAAAGTCCGCTGACCTTTTGCTCACAACAGCCTATAATGAGAGTTATTACGGAAGGACAGCAGACGTGCATCGTTAATATCATAAAGGCCTTCTGTACTCCGACAAAAAACGATGAATCGGGCCTGCGAGCCTTATCCGACGAAGCAGGAAGCGGTCAGCCGTCTGAACGTATCATTGAGCCGATCATTACGGAGCGTTACCGGGACTGGACAAACCGCAGACAATCGGGAGGACGTTGACGGTTTCGCCCATTCGTATATAGCCGTGTAAGATCGGCAGGAGGAGCGCCATGGATATTACCCAAGATTTTATAGATGAACGTTTCAAAGCTTTCGTGCTGGAGAACTTTTGCGGCAATGGCGAATCGATTCGGACGGGCGATGTGGAGCGGATCGTATCGCTGAAGCTGGCGAACCAGAACTATTCAAGCCTGAAGGGGATCGAACATTTCTCGTCTCTGGAGGAGCTGGATTGCTCGTACAATCAGCTGACGGAGCTCGATGTCAGCAAGAATGTAAAGCTGCGAGCTTTGGAATGCAGAGTGAACAAGCTAACCGTTCTGGATACGGGGAACCAACCGAATTTGGAAAGGCTGATCTGCTCCTACAACAAACTGATCCATCTGGATGTCAGCCGCAATCCGTTGTTGAAAGAGCTGGACTGCAACAAAAACGAGATTCATTCGCTAGAGTTGGCGAATAACGCCAAGCTGGAGATGTTGGACTGCGGGTTTAACCGGATTCGGGATCTGGACGTCAGCCGCAATGCCATGCTCGCCAAGCTGGATTGTTATTGGAACCTCTTATCGGAACTGCAGGTAGACCGGAATGTGAATTTGGAAAAGCTGAACTGCGGCTACAATTCCATGTTCCAGTTGAATGTGGAGCACAACAGTCGGCTAACGCATCTCGATTGCGGAAACAATCATTTGATCGGGTTGGATATGGCTGGCTGCCCGAACTTGGTTGAACTCCGCTGCAATCATAATCATCTAACGAAGTTGGACGTAACCGGCAACCCGGCTTTGCAAAGCCTACGGTGCTTCAACAACCACATTACCGGATTGGATCTTAGCCGTAATTCCCAATTGACTGAGCTTTACTGCTCGGAGAACAAACTCACGAAGCTGGACACGAGCTGCAATCCGAAGCTGGGACGGGTGGATTATGCGAATAATTGCATCGTGGAGCCGGATCATACGGTCCAGGGAGTCGGGACATTTCAGTACGATGTCTCGTCGTCTACCTACAGCGCGGTGCTTGGCCACAAGGGGAAGGAGCTGCCGGTTACGACGGATGCGTCTGCCAAGGCGGATATGAAGCGTCTGTCGCCTCTGATCAGGAAGGCGTGGGAGCGGTTGGACGAGCTTGCCGAGCAAGCGCTGGGTCTGATTGCCGAAGCGCATCCGGACGAAGACGTGACCGAGTTGGTATTGTCCGAGTTGGGATTTGACCGGGACGGCACCTTTCGACTGGGTTACGATGCGGGAGAGACCCCGGCCGGGCAGCTGTATATTTTCGTGGAATTTGATAAGAAGCTGGGGATACACGGCGAACTCGTTTATGAAACGTATTAGCAGCTGAATAGGCCAATCAACCGGGAAAGGCGCTCGTTCCTCTGACATGGAACGATTAGCGCCTTTTTTTGGTTGGCTTAACCTGACTCGGATAGCGGCCGCCTGCGCCTCCGTACGCGAACAAAATCATTAACGCGCCTAAGATTGCGCACAGCCTATACATGAACGAATACGAAGAAAAATCCGCGATCGGCCCCATCACCATCCCGCCCAGAGACACCCCCAAGTCGGCCGTAGCGATGAACAGCCCGACCAGCACGTTGCGGCTCGCCTGCGGCAGCACAAAAGTCAAATAGGTCGTCAGCGTCGGATAGAGGAGCGCCTGGGCGACCCCCATCAATACCGCACCTGTATAGAAGAATAGCATTCCGCCAGTCATAGCAAAGCTTACGCAAAAAGCGGAGACGGAGAGCAGGAGCATGATGCCCATTACAAACAAAGAGTGCCATTTGCCGTCGGAAGGGATGCTTTTCCTGCAGAGAAACCGGGCCAACACGACAGTCGCGGCCTGAAGCATCAAATAAACGGCGGCATTGCCGCCTTGAACCAACGCGGCGTACAGCGGAATAAAGGTCGTTACCGCGCCGAAGACGAGAGAAGCGGCAAGCATCAGGACGCTGCATTTGAATAAATGCGGGTTTCGGACGAGCTGTCCGAACGAATTCATCATCGTCACGCCTTGTTTGGTTGAACCGGCAGCGGGCTCGGCCGTTTTTTTGTCCATTTTGGCGCTGTAGCCCACGGCTCCCGTCAGCACCGCGATGGCGATCATCGACGCTGTAAAAATGTGCAGATCGCCCGTCTGCCACATGCCCAAAGCGAGCAGGGGGCCGATGACGCCGGGCATCGAGGCGCAAAGGGAGTACATCGAGATGCCCTGCGAACGGTCCTCGTCCGGCAAGGCGTCAATAATGCCGAGTTGCAGAGCCATCGAGAAAAACGCGGTGCATACCCCTTGCAGCATGCGGGCGATGAAATATCCTTCCAGTCCGGTAAACGTATATAGAAGCAGCGCCAAGCCGTTGACCGCAAGAATCGTGCGCAGCACCCGGATGGGGCCGTATTTCTGGATCAGCAGACCCGCCCACGGGCGAAACAGCATCGTGGTGAACAGATACGCGCCCATGATGATGCCGATCGTCGCGTTGGTCGCCCCCAGAGATTGTCCCTGCAAAGGGAGGATCACGTTCAGGATCGCATTCGCGCTAAAGTAGAGAAGCGTCAATCCGTATAATCGCAGGAAAGGCCATGACAGCGCTCCTTTCAAAACGTCTGCTCCTTTCTAAGTTCGTTGATAGATCCGTGGGTCAAGCCAAAACCATGCGCAGCAGTTTTCGGGCATACGGAGACTGCACGTCCTTTAATTGACCGATCGGGACGATCTCTTCGATGCGGCCGTCGCGGATGATCATGATTCTGTCGCAGATGTAGGCGGCGGCCTGCAAATCGTGAGTGATGAAGATATAACCGACGTTGTATAGAGCTTTCAAGCTTTTCAGCAGGTCCAGCACCTGAAGCTGAACCGACCCGTCCAGCGAGCTGACGGCTTCGTCCAATAAGATGCACCGGGGTTCGGTCGAGACGGCTCTGGCGATGCATACCCGCTGGGCTTCCCCGCCGGACAGCTCGTGCGGATATTTGGTCCGGTAGGACGGGTCCAGTCCGACTTGATGCAGCAGGACGTCGATCTTGCAGTTATATTCGTCCCGAAGCTTGCCTTGCCGCTTTTTTTGAAGCAGCCAGGGTTCCATCAGCGCTTTCTCCACGGTATAAAACGGATGGATCGAGGACGTGTAATCCTGGAAGACGGCGCTTAAATTCCCCGATCGGGCCCGGCGGTTGTGCGCCCGTTCCCCCTCCCATATGATGGCGCCGCGATCCGGTTTCTCGATCCCGAGCAGCAGCCGTCCCAAGGTCGATTTGCCGCTGCCGCTCTCTCCGATGATGCCGAGACATTCTCCCTGCTTCCACTCGAAGCTGATGCCGGTCAGTACTTGCCGGCGCTCTCTGGAGAACAAGCCGCCGGTCCGGTACGACTTCTCGACCTGCTCAACCGTCAACAATGCCGGACCCTCCCATCACCAGCTGAAATTGGCTATTCAGCGCCTGCTTCGCCGATACGAGATAGCGGGTGTACGCATGACGGGCGCCTGTGAAAATGTCCCGGGTCGTGCCGCTTTCCACGATTTCCCCGTCCTTCATCACGAGAACCTCGTCCGAGAGCCGCCGGACAACGCCGAGGTCGTGGGATACGAAAATCATCGAGCAGCCGATCCGGCCCCGCAGCAAAGCGAACTGCTCGACCACCTCGTACTGCGATATGGCGTCCAGCGCGGTCGTCGGCTCATCGGCGATCACCACCTCCGGCTCGAGCGCGATCGCCAGCGCGATCATCACCCGCTGCAGCATGCCGCCCGACAGCTGGTGCGGATAACTGTTCATGACGGCGATCGGGTCTTTGAGCATGACGCTTTCCATCGCTTGTTTCATGTTGGCGGTAATCTCTTCGCGGTTCCAACCGAGATGCCTGCCCAGCGTTTCCTTGAAATGAACTCCGATCACGCAAGACGGATCGAAGGCGCGCATCCCGTTTTGCACGATCATGCACAGCTGCTTTCCCCGTCTTTTGCGCATTTCTTTCTCCGGCAGCTCGCTTAAGTTGACTCCGCCCAGTACGATATCTCCGGATTGACCGATCCCGGCTTTGTTCAATCTCATGACAGCCCGGCAGGTCACAGACTTGCCGCTGCCGCTCTCCCCGACGATGGCCAGGCAGCTTCCGGGCCTGACTTCAAACGAACTGCCCGGAATGAGCACGTTACCCGTCCGGCTGTCCCATACTTTCAAATTGGATACGTTCAGGGCCGTCATCACGCCACCTCTTTCCCTTGAAGCTTGGCCGCAGTGGCCGCCGCAGGCCCTTGTTGTCGTTGCCGGGAAGCTCGTAATTTCGGGTCCCAAGCCACTTGAAGCGCATCGGCCAAAAAGTTGACCGCCGACACGATGACGATAATCGCAATACCGGGAGCCAGCATCTGCTCCGGTCTGGAGAACATGACGGCCCGCGCTTCGTTCAGCATCATGCCCCATTCCGCATTCGGCGCTTGGATGCCCAGCCCGAGAAAGGAAAAGCCCGAGATCTGCAGGATCATGGAGCCGAACGAGCTGCTGGAGACGACGGCGATATCCGGGAGCGCAACCGGGACGATATGTCTCGTGATGATATGGAAATGGCCGGCGCCGACCGCTTTGGCGAATTTCACATAGTCGGATTCCGCGTACTGCATGACCGACGTCCGGACGATGCGGGCGAACCAGGCCCATTTCATCAGCACGAAGGCGAGCAGGATCGTTTCGAGGCCGACCCCCAGCACGCCGATGATCGCGAGCACCATCACATAACCGGGAAACGAAAGCATGCAGTCGCATATTCTCATCAGAACGGCATCCGTTTTGCCTCTGAAATACCCGGCAATCAGGCCGACCGCCGCCCCGAACCCTACGGAAGCGGCAAGCGTTGCCAGCACCCAAAGGACGCTCGGGCGGATACCGTACAGGAGGCGGGACAAGACGCACCTTCCGAGATGATCGTTGCCCAGCCAGTATTCCCCGGATGCCGCTGCAAAGCGAAGCTCCATATGGACCTCGTTAGGGTCGTGCGGAGCAAGCAGGGGGGCGAACATCCCGGCGGCCAATGTGCCCGCGACGATAAACAGGGACAGGGCGGCCAGCTTGTCGCTCCATAGTTGTTTCAGCAGGTTCATCTACAGATCATTCCTTAGCTTGGGGTTCGCCGCCGCTTGAACGATATCGGAGACGGCATTAAAGAAGACAAAGGCCGAAGCGAGCACAAACACGTACGCCTGGATGACCGGGAAATCCCGGCTCAGGACGGCCTGGACGCTAAGCGTCCCCAGTCCGGGCCATGCGAACAGATTTTCCACGACGACCGTGCTTCCCAGAAGGATCGGAATCGCCATGCCGAACATCGAGATGGCTACTTGCAGCGAGTTGCGGAGTACGTGCAGCGTGATCCTGGATTCCGGAAGACCGCATGCCCGGCCGTACAGCACATAGTCTTCGTTCAGGTTGCTAAGCATCGAGCTTCGGATCGGGCGGAAATAGATGCCGGCGAAGCCGATCGTGATTACTGCGACCGGTAAAATATAACTGGCATAGGAATCCATCCCGCTTGTCGGCAGCAGGTCCAGCTTGACGGAGAAATACCAGACCATCAGAGCGGCCAGCCAGTAGGGAGGCATGGAGGTCAGCAAAAAGGAGACGCCCCGGACCGACCGGTCCAGCGCGGTTCCTTCTCGGAGCGCGCATACGACTCCGAGCGTTACGGATACGATCAGAATCGCCGCTGCGGCAACGAGAGTGAGCTTTAGCGTATGGAGAAAGGCCGGTCCCAGCAGCGCCCATACGGGCTTGCCCGTGACGTACGAGGAACCGAATTCCAGCTGGAGGCAAGAGATAAGCCAGTCCAGATACCGGGTCAGGAACGGCCGGTCCATGCCGAGCGCGGCTGTCGTCTCGGCGATCAGTTCGTCCGTAATGCTCGGTACGCCTTGCGCGTGCAGCACAATCTCAACCGGGTCCGAGGCGGACAGGTAATTGAGGGCGAACGTGATTAAGGAAATCAGTACGAGCAGAGGAACCGAGATCAGCAGCCTTTTGGCGATATATCGTCCCATCGCATTTCCCTTCTTTCAAGCGAACCGGAGGGGGACGGAAATCCCCTCCGCTGCTTATTCGAAATACAAACGCTCAAACGGCAGCTCGAATTGCGTTTGCTTAAAGGAGACGCCCTGCAAACCTTTGGGAGCGACGACCGTGACACTGCCGTTCGTAATCGGGATGAACACGGCTTCGTCGTGTACGATCCGAAGGATGTCGGCGTACAGCGCCTTACGTGTTTTCTCTTCGGCGGATACGGTGACCGCGTCTATTTTACCGTACAGCTCGGACGCTTTCGCGATGCCGCGGGTCGCGTGGTAATATGCGGATTCGGAGGTGAAGGCAGCTACCGTGCTTTGCGGATCGTATGCCAGTCCCCAGGTTTGGTTGAACATCAGCTCATAATCACCCGACGATCTTCTCTGGGCGATGGAGGACGATTGTTCGCCGATCAGCTCCAGAGCGATCCCGATTTTTTTGGCGGTGCTTTGAATGAATTCGGCCTGCGTCTTCTGGGAATTGGAGTTGACGTCGTAGATCAGCTTCATCGTTAATTTGCTGCCTGCCTTGGAGCGAATTTCGCCGCCGCTTTCTGTCTTCCAGCCCGCTTGGTCCAATAGCTTCTTGGCGGTCTCCAGGTCGTAGTTCCGTTTCTTCAATTCGACATTGGCGTAGTTGACGTTGGAGGAGAATAATGTAAAGGCGGGTATCTCCGTACCGCTGAAAATTTGCTTGCCGATCGTCTCCCTGTCGACCGAATGCCAGAGCGCTTCACGGACAGCCGTCTCTTGTGCGGGACTGCCCGTCTTGCTGGTGTTGGCCACGATCAACTTCGTATTCATCGGTTCGCTCCGGATCAGCCGGTATTTGCCCGATTGCACCAGCTGATTCATCGCGTCCACATCGATGCTGTCCGCACCGCGGTCGTCCGTGAAGACGAAGTTCACCTCGCCTTTTTGCAGCGCTAGAAACGTCGTTTCGCCCGCCGGAAGCACTTTGGCCGTAATTTGCTTCAATTTCGGCGCGCCGCCCCAGTACGTCTCATTCGCGGTAAATGTGGCGTATTGATCGGTTTTATGTTCGGCGAGCTTGTAAGGCCCCGTACCGTTGTAGCTTTTGACGCCATCCTTGGTGCCGCCGCTTCCGAAATCTTTGGGGGACAGGAAGACGTAAGGGCGCGTCATCGACAATTCGAGCAAGGTCGGATCGTACGGTTCGGTCAGCACCAATCGGACGGTTAACTCATCGACGGCGGCGACGCTTGCGATCCGGGTCGACAGTTTGATCCAGGCATGCTTGCCGGCGTTGCTTTGGACCGCATCGATATTGGCCTTCACCGCTTCCGCGTTGAACGGTTCCCCGTCATGGAACGTTACGCCTTTTCGCAGGCGGAACGTGTACGTCTTCCCATCGGGAGAAATGTCCCAGGATTCGGCGAGCAGCGGCTTGATCCCGTCCTTCGTGTTCTCGACCAGCGATTCGTAGACCATCCCTTGCGCCGGCATCGAGCCTGTGTACAGATGAGGGTTCATGTCATTGATGTCTTTGGCCGTAGCATATACGAGCGATTGTGCCGGCTTTGGCGTCCCTGCGGTTTCCGCTTTGTCTCCGTTGCAGCCTGCGAGCAACAGCAGAGCGGCCATCGACCCCGCCAGCCAAGCCGTTAAGGTTCGTTTCATATTCGGTCCTCCTCGTATGTAGAGAAATATAAATAGTAAATATTACGATTTACGTAACGGATTATACCGAATCGGATGGGGAGGCGTCAATATGATCTTTAGGTTCGGGTTCAAAAAGTTTAGGCGGACTGTTGCGGACGATTCATCGGTTTTTGGGGGGATTTCCGCGCCAAATCGTTCTCTCAAGGGGGGATTCCGGCGGCAATGATTTTCCATCTCATCTGTTGAAAGTGTTATAATTTTACTACCACCGGATACCGAAAGGTTGAATTCCTGGGAGGTGCTGACCATGAAAGAACCGATGCTCAAAAAGGCGATGGATACATTGGAGTTTTTAAGCCAGGACGCTGCTGCACGTATGGCGTATAGTGGGAAGGAAGATTGGATTGGGTTTCCCTATAACCAAAGTGAAATGGATCGAAAAAAAGGAAATCCTCGACCGATTGCTGAATCGGCCGGACAGCTTGATGGAACATCCGATGTCACAAGGATTTGAAGCCGAGGTGACGAGGCTTGACTCGGGTCAGGCGAGCTATGTTCTGAAAGTCTGGAACAAAAGTTCCAAGCCGGACGTCCGTTTTCAATATCATTTGCTGAACGCTCTACTCGAGCGCGGGGTGCCCGTTCCTGCACCGATAGGATGGGGAATCGATGCAAATGGAGATCAGGTGCTGCTGACGACCTATGACGGCATGCCCGTTAAAAAGCTGCCTGCCCAGAAAATAATCGAGCTCGCGAAACTTTTAACGAAGATTCATCCTATTAAGGTGGAAGAGATCGGACATGTGCCGATTCCGAAATACGATTTCGCAGAATACTTCTTCCCTGGAGTAAGCGAACATGCCGATCTGGCCAATGCGCTTGCGGCTCTGCTGCAACTGACGGACATCAAGCAGGAGCGGCTGATCCATGGCGATTACCATCTAGGCAACATTGTGGAATCGGATCACCGGTTATCTGTGATCGATTGGACGAACGGGCAAGCCGGGGATGTCAGATATGACTTCGCCTGGTCGTTTATTTTGTTAGTTCTGTATGGTACCGAACGGAGCGCGCACGCCTTTCGCACCGCCTATGTATCAGAGCAGGATGTGAAGCCGGAAGAGCTGGAGGCGTTTGTAGCGCTTGCTTGCCTCCGATGGATGCTTCTGGCTAGACGAGGCGGTGCGCCGAAGGGGTCTAAAACGGTGGAGAGGATGAAGAAACTCTTGACGAATCATCCGTTTTTGAACGAGTTTGCGTTTAGCGACTTTGGAGCGCAAAGTGAATAAGTTTCCAGTAATAAAAAATGGAAAGCGGGGGAAATCGAATGACGATACATATCGCGCTGCTCAGAGGTATCAACGTAGGCGGGAACAATAAAATCAAGATGGCGGACCTCCGGGAAGCTTTGAACCGGATCGGCTTGGCCCGGGTCCAGACGTACATCCAGAGCGGCAATATTTTGTTCGAGTCGGATGAGGACGAGGCTGATCTGCGTCAGCGGATCGAACAGGTCATCACGGACGAGTTCGGTCTCTCGATTCGGACGATTCTACGAACGGCGGAGGAAATGAATGCAATCGCCTCGAGCTGTCCATTCACGGAGGAGCAGATCGCCAAGGCGGGGAAAGACTCGGTTGGCGAGGTATTGTATGTGTCGATGCTGCTCGAGGAGCCGCCTGCCGACCGCGTGGAGAGGCTGAAGGCGTTCGAGACCGATGGCGAGACGTTCCACCTGACCGGCAACAACATGTACCTCTTGTTCAACCCCAGCATCCGCAATTCGAAGCTGGCGATTCAGGCAGACAAGCTGGGCGTGCCGACGACCGTGCGAAACTGGAAAACGATCAACAAGCTGGCTGCGTTATCAAACGAAATGGCGGAAGACAAGAAAGCGTAGAGGAAAGGCGGGCGGCCGACGGGCGGCCTGGGATCGTCCAGAGCGGGCGTACAGCAGAGCGGGG
The DNA here is from genome assembly GCF_036577605.1 of Paenibacillus sp. GYB004. Classification (NCBI taxonomy): domain Bacteria; kingdom Bacillati; phylum Bacillota; class Bacilli; order Caryophanales; family Paenibacillaceae; genus Paenibacillus; species Paenibacillus sp. GYB004. Next base: position 344,005 of record NZ_JARBDB010000040.1, on the reverse strand, counting down.
AGAAAATAGCAAAGAGGGGAGTCTCCCCTCTTCGAGATGAATCGATGACAAGCAATGGCAATCGCTAGTGAACTGGCACCTTACTGCTTGCAAGTATTGATCCGATTCGGATTTAGAACCAGTGCATCATTTCCCAGCTCCAATAATTGATCCATCAGCGCATCCATGCCGTGTTCCAATTTGTATTCCATCTCCTCTTTGTACACCGGGAGCAGGAAATAAACGTTGATCTTATTGCCGTCTTTGGTTGCGATTTCGCTAATTCTCTCATTTAGCTGATAGATGACCACTCCATTTAAACCCGTGCTGTCGGCATAAGGCTCATAATGCTGGTAATTAGGCAAGGTATGGCCAAAGCTCAGCCACGTATTGTACTGATGGGGGAATCGGGCCATTTGTTTCATCAGTCGAATCGGCCAAAAGTTATTGTCATCTTTAACAGATTCCTCAGTCAACTCCCAGGAAGCCGGAAGAAACATCATCACTTCGGCCCGATCGAACTTCTCTTCAAGCTGTTCCTGCATCTCTTTCGGCAAAGTCATAGGCAAGTCGCTCATACCGGTCGTGTATAAGACCCAAAACGGTTCTTTTTCCGTCGGTTCCATAATGTTTACATCGATATGTACGAGATCGGACACAATCTCATGAAATACGCTGCTGTTTCTATCCGGAAACACATTATCGAAATGGGCTACGATTTCTTCCGCATATTTCATTTGGGCCGGCGGCGTAAAATCATTTGTCTCTTGTTCCTCATATTTATAGATCGTAGTGCCGTCTTTGGACTTCTCTCCGTTGTTAATACCTCCAAATAACTTTTTAAGAAAATTCATATCAATTCTCTCCTTTTGATTCTTCATCTAGCTGTTCCAACTCATAATACCACAATTCTCTACGTCGAAGGACTTGATTCGATACCTGAATTGGAAGAAAAGTGAAATAATGAGTGGAATTCCTCTTTTGGCAAAACCCTTCAGATCGCATGTTTACGTAACTACGAGCCCTCTGCCAACCAACAGATTTCATTCCTATATCTTTCGTACCGAGTATCGGCTATCGCAGGGGAGGAGCCGTGCTGAAATCTTAGGTTATGGAGTTCGGTCTACCGGATCGCAGATTCGGGGGCATAAAAGAGGGCTGATTGGGATCAGCGGAACGGCGGGGCTCAGCTGCGCAATGCTCGTTGTCGGCATGGAGTCTTTGTGGTTATTCGGAGGATTCGAAAGACTGCATTCAGAAAGCCCTTCCGGATTAGAAGGGCTTGTCCGTTACGACTCAGTCAACCTTCGCCCCGAAGGAACGCAAGAAAACGACAGCTTGAGCGGTATCCATGCGGGCTCCCTTGACGTCAAACGACTTAAAATCGACGCCGTCCATGACGGCCCCCCGCAAATCCGCCCCTTGCAGCTTCGCCTTGGCCAGATTGGTCCGGGTCAGGTCGCAGCCCCTCAAGTCGCATTTCTCCAGATTGGCCTCATACAGATCCGCTTCGAAAAAACGGATGTTTCTCAAATCTTGCTTGACCAGCCTAGCCTGTCGAAGATTGGTATACGACCAGTCGCCCTTCGTTAGCGTAATGCCGTCGATCCTCGCCTTCGTAAAGTCGGAGCCCATCATTTTGCAATCTACGAATTTGGCTACAAAAAGGTTGGCTTCCATAAAGCTGCAGTTTTCAAAAGCCGATTCCGTATGAATCGAACCGTTCATCGTCGCCCCTTGGAAGTTGCAATGTACGAACCGGCACCCTAGCGTGTTGATTTCCTCCAAGGAAGTATGGGTGAATGTGCAGCGTTCAAACGTGCAGCGGGTAAATTCGCTTTCCCTGAGATCCTCCCCGCTGAAACTGACCGCATCAAAATGCCGGTCCATCTGTTGAACCATCATCCAGTATCCTCCGTTCGATTATTTAATGATCAAACCCAAAAGACCTGCAAACGAGGAGGCTTGATGCGGCGCGATGATGCAGCCGTTCAAATCCTCGATGTCGACCATCAGCCCGCCGAAGTCACAGTCGCTGAGATCGATCCCTTCCAGTTTGCAGCCGGACAGATTGGCCTGGTCGATCCGGCAAGCGGTGAACCAAGTCTTGGGCAAGGCGGAATGAGAGTAGTCGGCGCTGATTAAGGAGCTGCTCTCAAAAGCGGCCTGCTTAAATTTGCAAAACCGGAATGCGGCGTAATCGCCCGAACAGCCGACAAATCGGACGTTCTGGAACCGGCTCCTTGTAAAGTCCGTCCCGATCAGCTTGCAATGCCTGAATTCCGTACGGTGAAAAAACGAATCGGTCAGGCACACGTTCGACAGATCGCATTTGTCAAAAACGACGTCCGTCAGTTCGAGCCCGGTCAGGGAGGAGTCCGTAACGGTTACATTCTTGAACACCGCCTTCTCGAACGAAACTTTCGCCGCCTCCTGACCCTCCAGGACCATATCGCTTATAGAGAAGAGACGGAACTCGTCCTTCGGCTGAAGCGGGAATACGTCACGATCCCATGGCGTCAAGTTGTCGGGAATTTTCGGTGCCTCGATTTTCGGCTTCATCTCACGGGTCCCCCTTGTCCTTTTTTTTTGCAATACGGGGTTGTTTGCTCCGGGCGTCTGATTGATTTCATTATCCCAAACGTATGTTCGAATGTCTAGCGGCGTTTCCTTTATCCGGCTTTTTTTATATAGTAGACGTAACCCTATACCACTACTTGGTCACCTGGATCTGATCATACCGAATCGGAGGAGAACGGAATGGAATCAACCCGGCTTACGAAGGAAGTTTTCCAGGCAGCACAGTCCAATGATGCTTCGCGTCTGCAAACGATTTTGGCGGCTCATCCGCAGCTTGCGAACGAGGGAAATGAAGACGGGCTTACGCCTTTGGGTTATGCGGCGCATTTCGGCAGCCGGGAGGCTGTGCAAGTGCTGCTGGATAACGGTGCGGAGGCGAATGCTATGTCGCATTCCAAACTTTCGTTCATCCCGTCGAATACCGCGCTGCACGCCGCTATAGCGGGGGCGCGGAAGATGGAAGTCATCGAGCTGCTTCTGGCTTCCGGGGCGCAGACCGATAGCTTCGACAGCAATGGCCATACCGCATTGCATACGGCCGCCTTCCATGAAGACAATCTGGAGATCATCCGGCTGCTCGTCAGGTATGGTGCCGACGTTAACGCGGGCAGCGAAGGCGGAGAGACGGCGCTGTCTCTTGCGCTTCGTCAAGGCAACAACAACGTGGCCGATTTGCTCCGCGAGTTTGGAGCGCTGCGCTAATGCATATCGGCATCGACTTGGACAACACGATTCTCGACGCGACCTCCCCCCACTTGCACTATTACAATATAGCGTCCGGATTATCGTTTACTCCGGATGATGTTAACGACTTTTATTTGTACCGGTTGTACGGGTGGAATCAGGATGAAATCGATGCGGTTTATATCAAGTACGGCCACGATATTCATTGGAATTCCTCCCCGCTGCCGATGGCCGTCGATATCTTGCAGGAGCTGTACGGCAGGCACCAGCTATCCATTATTACGGCCCGGCCGCCCTGTTTCCGCGAGGTTACGATGGACTGGCTGAAGCGCCATGACATTTCGTATCATCACATAGCGTTTGTTGAAAACAAGCTTCAGGCATGCATGAATGCGAAGGTGGACGTGATGATCGATGACGGCCCTCATTATGCGGAGCAGTTTGGCAGGGCGAACCGGCCTGTTATTTTGTACGAACAGCCCTACAACTTGTCCGTTGCCGGCGATCGGATATACCGTGCTGCCAACTGGATGGAAGTGCGGAAGCATATTGACTGCTTGGAAACGCAGCTAAACCTGGTTTAGTTCAGTGCTCTATTAACGGTTCAGGCCCTCACTTTGGCGACAAGGTGGGGGCTTTGGTTTTGGTATACGCCTGGCTCAGCGGAAGATTTGGATTGACAAATGTCCCCTCGCTAGGACTGGTCATCAAGAAAAGCCCGGAACAGTTTTACGAGGCGTGCAGGAGAAAGGGACTGCTTATGCTGTTTCAGAAAACGTCGACGAGAACAAGCTTGTCGTTTCAGTCCGGAATAAATCAGATGGGCGGGTATTCGGTTGTTATGGACTGGGACTCGAGCAATTTCAGCCTTTCGCCTATCCGGTATGAAGCCCGGTACGCGTCCAGGAACTGCGATGTCATCATGGCGAGATTGAAAAAACATGCCGATTTGCTTGAACTGGCCAGGTACTCCACAGTTCCGGTTATTAATGGATGCTGCGACAAGTATCACCCCTGCCAGGCGTTGGCGGACTTGATGACGATTTACGAAGTGTCCGGCACATTCTCGGGACTATGTCTTGCTTATGTCGGGGTCCACAATAATGTAGCGAATTCGCTGGTTGCGGGATGCATGACGTTAGGGATCAAGCTGCTGCTAGTGACCCCAATCCTTAACTCTCCCTCCTGGGATGAAGAACTGATGCAGACCGCGTATCGAAGCGGATACGTGGAGAAGGTCGATCAATTGTCGGAAGCCGTTGCGCGATCCGATTATATGTATACCGACACCTGGATCGATATGGAATTTTACCACGAGAGCCACTATCAAGATGAAAAGAAGCGGAGAATGGAGCAGATGCTGCCCTATCAGTTGAACAGAGAAAGTCTCAAAGGATACTCTCCTTACCTTATGCACGACATGCCCATCCATCCCGGATTCGAGATAGAAGAAGAGTTGATAGAATCCGAACGTTCGATCATCTATCAACAGGCTGAGAACAGAATGCACGTTCAGAAAGCTTTATTGTTACACCTGCTTAGATAATTAGATTGCAAAGTAAGATGCACGATATGCCCATGCCAAAAAAGCGGCTGGATCAGCCGCTATGGAAACACAACCTCTACCTGGGAACTCATCCTTTAGACAGTTTCCGCTTGCTGCGAGGATTTCTCCGCTTTAGCAAAAACCTCACATTCACAATGCCGCTCCCCGCTATATTGGGTCCAAGACCTAGACGGAAGGCGTTTTTTTTCAAAGCTTCCTTCACTTGTCGGGGAGATAGAGACGGATAACGCTGCAGCAGCTGGGCGGCTGCGCCGGAAACCAGGGGCGTCGAGATGCTGGTGCCGGACAGGATGAAATAGTCGGTACCAACCCGCAGGTATGGGTATTCGCGATCCAGCACGGAGCCGGGAGCCCGCAGCGAGACGATCGTTTCGCCCGGCGCTACGAGGTCCGGCTTGCTCCGCCCGCCTCGCGCGGGACCGCGGCTGGAATACCACATCACGTTGTCGTCGGCTTGCCGGATGCTGCGATGATCGTCCACCGCCCCGACCGTGATGGCCGATGGGGCGCTCCCCGGCGACTCGATCGTCCGGCGTCTAGGCCCGCTGTTGCCGGCGGCAATGACGGCGACGAGTCCGGCCCGGACTGCTTTTTCCACGGCCTGGCAGAGAGGGTCGTCGCTGCAGACGGTATTCACCGGGCCGCCCAACGACATGGACAGAATGCGCAGCTTTAACCGCCTCCGATGAAGGATGCACCACTCGATTCCTTTGATAATCGTGGAGTCGTAGCCGCTCCCTTGCCGATCCAGCACTTTAACTCCGACAATTCCCGCTTCGGGTGCGGGCCCCCTGTATTTCCCCTTGCTCTCCCGTCCGTTTCCTGCACAGTCGCCGGCGATATGGGTTCCGTGACCGTTATCGTCATACGGCTTTTTTCGCCCATGAATCCAATCCTTGAAAGCCACAATCCGGTTCACCGGCCGGGTCAGATCCGGATGCGGGTATACGCCTGTGTCGATCACCGCAATGTTGATCCCTTTGCCGGTAAGCCCCGTCTTCCTTCGGACGGCCGTTGCGCCGATGGAGGGCGTTGCAATATACAGCGACGTTTTTTTGATCCCGTCCAAATAAATTTTCCCGATCCCGTTCCAACTGCACATCCGTTCCAGACACGGCATCGAGACGTTGGACGCCACGGAGCGGATCAGCGGAAGACGCCGGATGATCGGGAGGGAGAGAGAGCCTATATGCTGCTGCAAGGTGTTCAGCCGGGCTGGAGTGACGCGGCGTTTCAATTGGATGATGACTCGGATGGCGGCGGAAGGATTGCCTCTCGTATGAATGTGCCGAACTTTGTTTCTTAAGGGACGATTCATTTTCGCTGAATAGGTTTGCAGCCAGCTTGGTCCGTCCATACGGGTCTTTCACCTCTTCGGTGTATTGTATGCGCGGGCGGCCTTGGCGGGTACGTCTCTCGCTTTCTGGGAGATAACCTCTTTTTCTAGCAAGTAGGTTATCGTGCGTTACAAGCTGACAGGTTCCTGCATTTACTATTATCATCCTAAGAGAAAGCGGTGAACCCGGAATGAAGACTATGAGCAGGACGAAAGCTCTTATGCTTAAAAAAGCGATTTTGCTGCGAAAGGCCAAAGCGGCGGCAACGAAAAAAAGAAGAAGAATCAGACAAACGCTGAACCGGTTCCATGTGTTCGCAGTTAACGCCAATGCGGGCAACACGCCCAAAGCTACTTCCGGCTGGACGGCTGTGTTAACTAGAAACGGCACTACGCTGACGGCTCAATTCGACGATTTCGGCGCAGCCAGATTCGATAACCTCAATACGCTGACGAACTTTTCCTATACGCTGCGAATCAGAAATGCGGACAACGAACAGTTATTCCAATCTAACGTCCCGGCCGATCGCGAATTTTATGTCGCCCGATTCTAGTCGTTGGATTCCGGTCAGCCTTCGGCTGGATTCGGGACAAGCTTTACCTGGCAGTCACCCGGTCTGCCGATAAAGGATTGAAGCCAGCCCCTCCTTCATGGAGGGGCTTTGGTATGGTACTATTCTCTATATAGCCTAGTAATTAATGGAAGGGGCGGCTTATGAAGGAGAAAGATGTGATCGGAACAACCCGCAGCCCTATCACGATAAACCAAATCATCGAGGATGCCGGACATCTTGGCATAAGCGGGAGCGACATGCTGCTGGTGCATTCCTCCTTATCGAGCATCGGTTGGGTTTGCGGCGGCCCGCAGGCGGTCGTTCAGGCGCTGCTGACAGCAGTCGGAGAGGGCGGTACGCTGGTGATGCCTGCACAGAGCAGCGATTGGAGCGATCCGGCCGAATGGGAAAATCCTCCGGTACCCGAGACATGGAGGAAAGCCATCTACGAGGAATGGCCCGCTTTCGACCCGGCCATAACGCCGACGCGGGGAATGGGGCGGATCGCCGAGCTGTTTCGAACGTTCCCGGGGACGTACCGGTCGAACCACCCGCAGGTGTCCTTCTGCGCGAATGGCGCTTTTGCGGCTTCGATCGTGGCGGATCATCCGCTGACGCCGCAGTTCGGCCCGGATTCGCCGCTGGGCAAGCTGTACGCTTGGCCTTCGAAAGCGAAAGTGCTCCTGCTCGGAGTAGGCTATGACTCCTGCACGAGTTTCCATCTGGCCGAGACGTTGCTGGAGGGGATGCCGCGAAAATCGATGGGGGCGCCGATCGCAGTGAAGGGCGAGCGCGTCTGGCAGCAGTTCGAGGACTATGACTACGATTCCGGCAATTTCGCCGAGATCGGACGTCGGTTTGACGAACAGGGCGAAGTGCGGACTGGTTATATCGGCCGTGCCTATTGCCGACTTTTCGGGATGAGGGAAGCGGTGGATTATGCGGGGCGCTGGCTGATGGAGAACCGTAAGGTGTAGCAGGTGCTCGATGTTCAAGCTGTACATAAGCCGTGCGGCTGAATGAGGCAGAAAGTTTAAAGCTTAAAGCCGCTACACGCCATACATGTTGAAGAGACGATGATCGACCGGCCATGGGGGGTTAGGGGATGGTTGGAACGGCGGTAGTGCTCGTACTCGGTTCGGGGTTCCTGCATTCGCTCTGGAATCTGTACACGAAGAAAAGTATCGACAAAAATGTGTTCCTCTGGTATTGCCAGCTTGTCGCGATCGTTCTCTTCTTGCCGTGGACGATCTTCGAATGGGACAGCAGCCGGCTGTCCGGCGAAGGACTGGTGATTGTGCTGGTCTCGATGGCGCTGCACGGGCTGTATGTCGTGCTGCTCGCAGCCGCTTATTCGGCTGGTGATCTGTCACAGGTATATCCGATCATGAGGGGGACGAGTCCGCTGCTCGTGCCAGTGCTTGGTGTGACGTTGTACGGCGAATCGTTATCGGCCGCGGGGTGGGCAGGGATAAGCTTGATCGTCGTCGGGATTGCGCTGCTGAGCAGCGTCAAGCCGGGGAGAGAAGCTTCGGCACGGGCGCCTGCTTCGTGGAAGGCGCCGCTTCTGGCATCGGCCGTGGGAGTTTGTATCGCCGGTTATATTGCGGTGGATAAGGCGGCTCTGGAGTATGTCCCGGCCGTCGTGCTGAATGAAGCGACCAATATCGGCAACCTGCTGGCTCTGTCATGGGCTGCGCTGCGTTCAGGAAGGATGAGGGAGGAGCTTCGGGCGAACGGGAAGGTTATCCTGCTCGGCGGAGTAATTGCGCCCGGAGGGTACTTGCTGTTTCTGTTCGCCTTGTCGATTGCGCCGGTCGCACAGCTCGCTCCCATGAGAGAGATCGGGACCGTATTCGGGACGATCCTGGGGGTCCTGATCCTGCGGGAGCAGCAGGGCGCCAGACGTATCCTAACGTCGCTTCTGATAACACTCGGTGTCATAACGGTCGGAGTATGGGGATAGGCAGGGCGCCCGCGGCTGTGACGCGAGTTTGCGTTTATAGCTCCGTTGGCAGGCCGTGCAGGTACATTTGTTTGCAATCGGTATGGTGAAGGAGCACGTCCATCGTTTTCGGGTGAGGCGCCTTGTAAAGGAGCGGGTAATCCTTCTCTCCATAATGATGGCGTATGGGAAAGGCCAGCCGCTCTTCGTTCAGGGAAAACTGGGCGTCTACTCCATCCTTGTTGCCGCGGGCATCCAGACGAATCCATTTGCCGACGGAGCGGATATAGCAGGCATTTAATGCATGGACCGCATAGCCCGTGTCGGGCGTGTCGCCTAATGTCAAGCGCTGGTAACAGAAGCCGGCAGGTATGCCCCGCCCCCGTAATAAAGCGCACAGCAGATTGGATTTGGCATAACAGATCCCTTCGCGATGCAGAAGAACTTCAGAGGCTGTACGCGTAATGCGCGAACTTCGGATATCCCACGAATGGGAGATGCCGTCCCGGACAAATTCAAAAGCGGCTTTTACATAGGCGATATCGTCCGGCGAGCGGCCATGCAATTCGGTGATTTTCTCTTGTATCGTATGGTGGCGGTAGTCGACTTCCTCGGTGTGCTCCAAGTAATCGTCCAGTCGGCTGGACTCCCGGATCCGGTTCATGGCTCATTTCCCCCAAGTACAAAATAGTTGAGAATTATTATGCATCATAATGGATTAATATTCAACGTTTTGTTTGGCGTGATGGCAGTACCGGGCAAACGAAAAGCCCGCCTGGATCATGCTCCAGACGGGCCTTTCCAATTATTCGCGAACGATCGTTAGTACCATTAACGTTCCCGGTACAGTAGCGCACTGACCGCAAACCGGGGTAGAATGAGCTGTCTGCGCCATCTCGAGGGCTGATTGATTAACCGGAATAACCATTCGGCATGCATATCCTGCCATACTTTGGGGGCGCGCTTCACTTTCCCGCCGATAATATCCAGACTTCCTCCGACTCCCATCGCAATTTTGGCGTTCAGACGCGACCGGTAGGTATGAATCCACCATTCGGCTTGCGGAGCTCCCAGCGCCACGATTAGGAAGTCGGGAGCCGCCCGGCGGATATCCTCCACAATCTTCTCGTCTTCCTCCGGGGTGAAATAGCCGTGGTGGCGGCCTGCGATCGTAACGTTCGGATACGTCCGGCCGATGGCTTCCGCCGCCTTGAGGCTTGTCTCTTCATCCGCACCGAGTAAGTAAAACGACCAGTTTTTCCGATTCCGGTTCCCGGTCTCGAGCAGCCGAATCAGCAGATCGCAGCCGGTGACCCGTTCCGGAAGATGCCCGCCCTTCATCCGGGATACCAGCACGATCCCGATCCCGTCAGCGGTAACCAGCCCGGCTTCGTCCACGATCGAGCGCAGCCCGGCATCATGCTGGCATCTCATTACGATTTCCGGGTTTCCCGTAATGACGTGAAAGAGGGAAGAGCGATTCTGCTCCACGACCTCGCTAAGCTTGCTTAAAGTTTGGTCCATCGTAAGTTTGGGAAAAGGGATGCCCATAATGTTGGCGACAGGTACCATCGGGGATGCTCCACCTCCAGCTTGTATTCCTTTCATCCTACCATGTTTTGGAGGGAGGGGCCATCCTGGCTGAAGGTCGGGCGGCAGGCAACTGGTTGGTGGTCGTTGTCACGCGCCGCGGCCTGTTGTGGGCGGTGTAATTGGCGGGTTGGGGGGGAGCGGCACAGCATACTACGCGCCGTAAGTGATGCGGGGTGCGAAATGAAGCCGTAGCTCGTGAAAAGGAAAGTTTAACCCCGCTAACGCGCTAAAGCGAAACGCAGGAATCGTTGTAATGATTACCCTCGAAGCCTTTTTCTGGATAGGGGCATAAGTGGATACACTATTTTTAACTCCATATATGGATTATAAAGGGTGAGAAAAATGTCGAAAAATTACTAATATTAACTAATATTTTCTATATAGTGGGAGTGAAATTGAAAGAAGTGTAATGATCTCCCCGCAGCGAAAGACCCGGTTTCGATCTGGCATATTTTAACCTTGGGGGAAACGTTTCATACCCTTTGTATTCTGCTAGTCCGGCGACATATAATAGGAGGAAGCACGCAGTACTTTTGTAATCGTTTATCGGGGGAACGACAAGAAACGACAATGCATTCGACAACGCGACGAACGGGAGAGATTCATGCATACGATTAAAATTGTTACCGATTCCACGACAGATTTGCCCAAGGAACTGCTCGAGCAATTTCGGATCGAGGTCATTCCTCTGCAGGTGGATATTGACGGAGAGAGTTACTTGGACAATGTCACGATATCGCCGCTTTCGTTCATAGACCGGATGAGGGAAGCGAAGGAATTGCCGAAAACGTCGCAGCCTGCGGTCGGAGTTTTTTTGGAAGCGTATAACCGGCTCGGCGCGGACGGGGATCTGATCTTGTCCGTTCATATGTCCAGCGGGATGAGCGGGACGTACCAGGCGGCCTGCATGGCTGCGGAGATGACAACCAGTCATGTGCAGGTAGTCGATTCCCAGATGATCTCGCAAGCGCTCGGCTTTCAGGTGATAGAGGCTGCGCGAATGGCGGACGAAGGGCTTGCGGTGTCGTCGATCGTGGACCGGCTGAAGCATGTTCTCGAACGGACGACACTGTTCGTAGTGGTCGATACGCTCGAGTATTTGGTCAAGGGCGGCAGAATCGGCAAAGCGACCGGCTGGATCGGCACGCTGCTGAATATTAAGCCGATATCCAGACTGCAGAACGGCGTAGTCACTCCGGTTGCGAGAGTAAGGTCGTTCTCTCATGTCGTCAAAACGCTGATGGACCATTTTGAAGAGGATACGAAAGGTAAAGTGATCCGGGGGATCGGGATCTCGCACGCCGACAACATGTCGATCGCGGAGAAGCTGCGCCAGAAGATCGAGCTGATTACGAGCGTGCCCGTCCGAATCTGTCCGGCTACCCCTGTTATCACGGCGCATACGGGACCCGGGGCGATCGGTTTTATGTATTACGCGGAATAAGGACTAGGTAGAGCTGGACCGGCCTTGGCGTTTATAGACCCGCTTGGCTACAACTGGACGGTTTTTCGCAAGAAACGCTGAATAGGATTGGGTTCGGAGTCCCTGCTCCAAAGTTTCCGCCCGATGAAAGACTCCTTTAACTTGTTAAAGCCGCCTTTACAACGTCCGTCGGTCCTTATATAATTAGCCCAACCTGTCGAGGAGGCTAGATCGATGAACGTTAACTTCCAAAGCTTCGCCCAATCGTATAGCCACAGCCATCATCACAGTTAGGCGTTTGTATTGCGGTCTTCGCGTCCGCAGGTACAAGCGCCTATTGGCGTTATACCTGCGGACTTGTTAGAGAGAGTCATGCGGGTATTTTTTTACCTGTATGGCTCTTTTGTTGTCGCCAAAAACAGTTTCCGAGGGAGGAAATTACGATGTCCACGATGATTTTTAATTTGCCGCAAGATCAGGAACAGCTGGATGAGCGGTTCAGATCGCATAACAAGCTGTTTGACCGCGAGGTGCTGACAGGAGTGCTGGCGATTTTCGACGAGGTGGCCCGTAGTGGGGACGAGGGTATAAGAAGTGCGACCCGGAAGTTCGATCAGGTGGAACTGGACCGGCTGGAGCTCACGGAAACCTGCACGGCGGCCTGCATCAACGGATTGCCGCCTTCCCTACGTTCGGCGATCGGGCAGGCGATTCGCCATGTGCACGAGGTGAATATGGAGCTGCGGCCCCGGTCCTGGGAGAAAGAGATCCGGCCGGGTACCGTAGTCGGGGAAATCGTGCGGCCGCTCGATTCGGTCGGAATCTGGATTCCAGCGAGAAAAGGGCCGCTCCTCTCGACTGCGATCATGCTCGTCGTTGCCGCCAAAGCCGCCGGAGTGCCAACGATCGTAGTCGGAATGCCGCCTCTGAAGGACGGCGCCGGCGACCCGGGGACGGTAGCCGCAGCCAAGTTGGCGGGAGCGGACCGGATTGTCATCGGCAACGGCGTCTCGATCATCGCCGCGTTCGCGCAAGGGACGGAGTCGGTGCCCGAGGTGGACGGCATCTTCGGCCCCGGTCCCGGGGGGATCGCCGCCGCGATGAGCGCGGCCATGATGTACGGCAAGAAGGCCGCGCTCGGACTCGGCCCGACCGAATGCGCGATTATCGCGGACGGAAGCGCCGATCCGGAGAGAGCCGCTTGCGACTTGATCAATGAAGCGGAGCACGGCCCGGACTCGTCCGCTGTTCTCGTCACCACTTCCGCCGCTTTGGCCCGTCAGATCGAAGAGCGGCTCGGGCTCCGGATCGGGGAGATGCCGGAGGACAGGCGCCGTTATTTGCAGCAGGTGTTCGGTCCGGCCGGGAAAGGAGCCATCGTCGTCACGCCAACGATCGAGGACGCTTGCGACTGTATCAACGGATTCGCGCCGGAGCATCTGATGGTGGTAGGCGAACCGCAGACGGAGCAGCGCGTACTTGAGCTGGTCCGCCATGCGGGCGAGATTCTGATCGGCGGCTACACCCCGTTCTCCGCCGGGAACTATGCGATCGGCATTACGGCCGTGCTGCCGACGAACCGGTTTGCCAAGGCGTTCTCGGGCGTCACGTGCAAAGATATGGTGAAAGTGTCGACGACCGGGCGGCTGACCCCGGAGGCGCTTCGGGAACTGGCGCCGGCAATTCGGGAGATGAGCGGCTACGAGCAGCTGCCGGGCCATAGGAAGGCGGCGGATATCCGGCTGGGAACGGAGCCGGCGGATTACAACGGAGGCGGTTAACGGAACCGGCGCTTAATCGGGCTGGCCGGCTCTGCACGAAATCCAACGGGCTTTACTTCGAATCGATTCTTCTATAGAAGGACCTCACACCTCCACTTTGCCGTGGACTTGGGGTCCTTCCCATTTGCGCCTCCCGCTCCACTCCCTGCAACCCGCTCCCCGAAGTCAAGGTTTGACCGCAAAAACAACCGATTTTCAGGAATTTTATATGAAATGTAAGAAGTGTGTAAGTTTTTGTCGAGTGATGTTAGATATAATGATTGTAGGGGTAAATACAGGTTAAAAGATGGGGGCACACCAGTAGGTAAATAATGCTCATTTATTATTCCATTAAGTTATGTTCAAATCAATAGTAAGGAATTGATATTTTTAGTAATCTTATTGTAAGAAGCTGAAGCCGGATGTAAGGAAGTGCTGTCGTGAGAAAAAAGAGCTTGCTGCTGATCAGCGTTCTCGCAGGGTTAACGCTGTTTTTTATTTATAAACAAACCGGCGGTCCTGCCGCCCCTCCGCTGCTTTCCTTGCCGGACCATACGTATGGCGCCCGGGCGAACGTTCAGAAGGAGCGGGACGAGCTGGAGACGTTTATCCAAACCAAGCTGACCGGGCCACACGGGGTGTACACCAACTATCTGGATACCGACCAGTCCCGGGAACTGGCTACCGGGCACGAAGTGCTCAGCGAGTCGGCTTCCCTCCGGATGAGAATCAGCGTCCTTGCGAAGGACAAGCCGTCCTTCGACAGGGAGTGGACGCTTGCGAAGCGGACCTTCGATCTGCAGAAAGGGTTCAGCTACCGCTACAGCCCCAACCAGCAGAAGCCCTATCCGATCAATGCCGCCGTTGACGACCTCCGGATGATCCGGGCTCTCTACGAGGCGGGACAAGCGTTCGGGGACGGTTCGTATACGAAGGAAGCGAACCGGTACGGGGAACGGTTTTATCAATACAATGTCAAGGACGGCCGGCTCTACGACTTCTATGACGAGAAGTACAACACGGCCAACTCGTTCGTCACGTTGTGTTATGCGGATTTCAGAACGCTGCAGCTGCTTCCGGCTCCGTCCAAAGCCCGGCAGACGCTGCTGTCCAACATGCAGGCCATCGTTCAGGACGGATATTTGGGCGACGAGTTTCCGTTCTATGAAACCCGGTACCACTACGATCGAAGCGCGTATTCCTCCGGGAATATCAACACGGTGGAGTCGCTGCTGACGATTCTGCATCTGGCCGAGGTGAAGGAGGCGAAGCCGGCGAGCATCCGCTACCTGAAGGAGCATGTGAAGGCGGGAACGTTGTTCGGCCAATATACGAGAGCAGGCGAACCGGCCAATTCCATCCGGTCGACCGCGATTTATGCCCTGACGGCGATGATCGGCTCCGAGATCGGAGATTATCCGCTGTACCTGGACAGCATCGGGCGGATGAATGCGTTCCAGGTCAAGCAGCAGGACAGTCCGCTGTACGGGGGCTTTGGAGACGTACATACGAATCAAGCGTATTCGTTCGATAACCTGATGGCGCTGCTCGCTTACTCGTATTAAAGAAATGAAGGTGAACCCAGGTGACAGACAAGGGGATAACTAAATGGATTCGCGGCGGACTCGTGCGGGTCGGCCGATATATATCGCCAGCCTCGTTAGCCGCCATCGGGGTTCTGCTCGTAACGGCAATAGCTTTGTTCGTCCCTCCCTACGTCGGGATGGCGGATAACGGAGACTTTTTCCGAAGCATCTACAGCACCGGCCTGTACTTCAGCGAACCGGGGTATGACGGTTTGCGGTTCGGGCATTTCGTCAAGCAATACGGTATCTTCCAATATTACAACGAAAACGGCTCGACGATCGCCTCGTCCCAGACTTTGTTTATTAAAGCTGCGATTGGGCTGAATCAGCTGCTGTTTGATCCGGTCGTTTTCGATATCCGTTTTCAGGCGGCGATCTTCACTTTGCTGCTGACGGCAGCGATCTACTTGCTGGTGGAGGCCATTACTTGGGGAGTGCCGAAGAAGCTCGGTTACCTCATCGCGGCGATCGCGATATTCATCTTCGGCGACACCGGGTACACGGCGTATTTTAATTCGTTTTATGGCGAAAGCATCGTGTTCGTCATGGTGCTGCTCCTGTCGGCGTCCTGGCTGCTGATGTACCGGAGACGGTATAACGACTACGCCATGCTGGCGCTGTTCGTCGTCAGCGCGCTGATTCTCACGACCTCGAAGCAGCAGAATGCGCCCGTCGGCATAATCGTCGCGGTGATGGGAATCAGCCTGTTGTGGATGCGCAAAGGGAAATCGTTCCGGATCTGGACCGCCGGGTCGCTCGTCCTGATGTTCGTGACCGGCCTTGCCACGTATGTGATGATCTCCAAGGAGTTCGTCAACATCAACCAGTATCATGCGATGACCCGCGGCGTTCTGATGCAGTCGGAGAATCCCGAGGAGACGCTAAGGAAGTTCGATATCGACGAGCAGTATGCGCTGCTCAAAGGAACGATCTACTACGAGCCGTTCGCCACGATCGACGTCAACTCGGCGGAGCTTGAGCGGCAGTTTTACAGCAAGTACAGCTTCGTGTCGATTCTGCAGTATTACGCCACTCATCCGTCCAAGCTCGGATCGATATTGAACATAGCGGCCAAGGACGCTTTCTCGATCCGGCCGCAGGCGATGGGCAATTACGAAGCTTCGGCCGGCAAGCCGTTCGGAGCGCACACCCCGTTTTTCTCCTTGTACAGCTGGCTGAAGGTGAAGCTGGCGCCCAAGACGTTCGGTTTTATCGTCATCTGGATCGCCGTCGTAACAGGGCTGTATATGCCTTCCTTCGTCGCCGCAGTAAGAGCGCGCGACTTCAGGCAAGCGCAGAGGCTGATCATGATCGTGACGATGATGCTGATCGGGCTGGCTGGCGTTCTCGTCTCGATTATCGGGGCGGGGGATGCGGATCTGGCGAAGCACCAATTTCTGTTTACGGCGGCGTTTGACGTCGTGACCTATATAATCGCGGCAGATCTGATCAGCCGGAGGTTATTCCGCGATGCGCCGACGACGATCGCACGGAAGGCGCCATATGCGTCCGGAGGCAAGGGGGTGACGCCGTTTGCTGCGCCATAAAGCGTACAAGCCCGGCCTGCTGTTGACCGTGGTACTACTTTTATGTTTCTGCTCGGTCCCGTGGCAGCCGGCTTCGGCCGCCGCCGCCGAGCGTCAGCCGGACAAGGTGCTGCTCCTGTACGACAGCTTGGCGAAAGGCACGTCCCGGGAAGGAAATGTGGCGGTCTTGCAGCAGCAGCTGGCGGCATACCGGGTACAGGTTACGACGATGAGTCTGGACCGATACCGGCAAGGGACGATGCAATCTTACGGGAAAGTGATTACCGTGATTAACGCTGCGGACCTGGATATTGCAAACGAGGCCTACAAAGCCGACCTCGCTGCTTATCCAGGCGAGTATATGCATATCGGAGGCAACCTGCCGGGACGGATCGCGGATATCGGACAAGGGGTCCTGACGCGGACGGACGGACGGTCGATCCGGCTGGAAGCGGGCCCTGACAGCCAGTCCTCTATTCATCCGGGACCTTTGGTGTTGATTGCAGCGCCAGATAGCGGAGTATATGGCACGATCACCGTGGAGGGAGGCTCCGAACGATTTCCTTACGGCGTCCGTGAAGGGCGGAATACGTACCTTCCTTTTATGGAGAAAGGCAATCTCAGCGAGCTGGCCGCGGCGCACGTTCTGAAGCGGTGGCTGCACGTAGAGACGGCGGGGCGCACGTATGCGGTGATTAAAGACATCACCCCGT
Source organism: Paenibacillus sp. GYB004 (assembly GCF_036577605.1). Classification (NCBI taxonomy): domain Bacteria; kingdom Bacillati; phylum Bacillota; class Bacilli; order Caryophanales; family Paenibacillaceae; genus Paenibacillus; species Paenibacillus sp. GYB004. The sequence continues at coordinate 326,759 of NZ_JARBDB010000040.1, read as the reverse complement.
TCTCCGATTTCAAGCTGCTGGAGGCTGTCACCGACCGGCTGTACGAGGCGGGCATACCGTTTGCGGGCAGCATACGTCCCGTGATCAGCAATACCGACTACCCGGCTATGAAACGATATATCGAGGCGCTCAAGTACGTACAGTCGCGCAACGGCACCATTCTGATCCAGGCGCCGGTCGTCCTGGACGGCGTCAGCCGGAGCGGGCAGCTGCTGCACAGCAGGATGGAGGATTTCATCGCCGTCCTTGCCGGGTATCAAGTGGCCCCGCTCGGCATAGGCGCCGAGCTGTATTGGTCGTATGACAAGGCTTATGCGGAGGGAGGAATGGGGTTCTTCAGCTCCGCGGTATTGTTCCCGGACGAGAAGCCTCTTCCGATCGAGCCGGCGGATACGTCCAAAGCGTTCTCCTCAGCCTTAACCAGCATGACGGTCAGCGATCTCAGGCGGATGGAAAGGTACGGCGGGGCGATACCGGCATTTCCGATGGATACGGCCGTCACGATTGCTTTCGTAGAGGACGAGCGTCAGCTCGCGGCAGCCGTTCAGACGCTGATCGATTCGAGAATTCCGTTCGCCGACTACAGGGACGGACGTCATGAGGTCCGCACGGACGCCCATCGCATCATTTCGGAGGACGGAGTGATCACGATCGACGGAAACCGGCTGCAGGCGGACTACGCTCCATCCATCGTCAGCGAAGACTACAAATATCAGGAAGAAACCCGCAAAAGCTTTACGCGCATGTTTCAGGTGCAGAACCGCTTCTTTATTGTCGTCATCGGCGCGGCTCTGATCGTATTCGGCGTCTTTCTGGTGGCGGGCCGCCGGTTGTATAGACGAAAATTTATGAAATAAGGAGACTCGCATGACGCTTCCCGACGTCTTGATGGTTATCGCCGTCATTTGTATCTGGTCCTTGCTTCTAGTCAATGTGGTCCTTATTATTGCCGGATATTTGTATTACATCGAGGGTGAGAACAAGCCGGTGCCGGACATCCGGGGCGAGCCTCCGTTCGTGACGATTATGGTGCCGGCGCATAATGAAGGGAAAGTGATAGGCAAGACGGTCGAGTCGCTGCTCGCCCTCGATTACCCGCACGACCGGTACGAGATTATCGTCATTAACGATAATTCATCCGACCGCAGCGCGGAGCTGCTGGCCGGAATCCAGGCAAGGTACCCGGGCCGCAATCTGATCGTGATCAATACCGATTCCGTTACCGGAGGCAAAGGAAAGTCGAACGCGCTGAATATCGGTTTCGCTCAAAGCAAAGGCGAGCTGATCGCCATCTACGATGCGGACAATACGCCCGAGAAAACGGCGCTGCGTTATCTCGTCGCCGAGATTACGAACGATTCGTCGCTCGGAGCGGTCATCGGCAAGTTCCGCACCCGCAACCGGGACGTCAACCTGCTGACCCGTTTCATTAATATCGAGACGCTTTCGTTCCAATGGATGGCCCAGGCGGGGCGGTGGAAATTGTTCAAGCTGTGCACCATACCCGGTACCAACTTTATTATGCGGCGGCATATCGTCGAGACGATCGGGGGCTGGGACGTCAAGGCGATCGCCGAGGATACCGAGATCAGCTTCCGGATCTACATGATGGGCTACAAGATCAAATTCCAGCCGCGCGCCGTCACCTGGGAGCAGGAGCCGCAGACCGTCAAAGTCTGGTTCAAGCAGCGCACCCGATGGGCGAAAGGGAATATCTACGTTATCGTCAAATATTGCAAGCTGCTGTTCCACCCTTCGGCCAGAACGATCCGGTTCGACATCCTGTATTACTTATCGATCTACTTCCTGCTGCTGATCTCGCTGGTCACGTCCGACTTGCTGCTGATCCTGCATGCGCTCGGCTACGTATATACGACGATTGCGGGCTTGAGCACCTTCCTGTGGCTGCTCGCCATCGTTTTGTTCGTAGTCGGAATCTACGTTACGCTCACGACCGAAAAAGGAGAAATGAACGTCTCCAACCTGTGGATCATCTTGCTGATGTACGTTTCGTACTGCCAAATGTGGCTCGTGGTCGTCGCTTACGGGATGTACCACTACATCCGGGACGTCGTCGGAGCGCGGGAAGTCAAGTGGTACAAAACTGAAAGGTTCTAATCAAACGCCGGCGATTCCAGGCGGTAGCTTCAAAACTGATAACGGGAGAAGGCCACTATCATGAAAAAAACGATCGCACTCCTCACGCTCCTCTCCTTCTGCCTCCTGTCGGCCGGGCAGGCGGCGTCGGCTGCCCCGGACCCGGACGGGACGCGGCTGCTGCAAACGGTATTTACCGACAACGAGACCAGCCTTACCGGCATGAGGAGCTCCAAACAAAAGCTGTTCCAGATCCCGGACTATTGGAACGTGCAGGAAGTGAATCTGAAACTCGATTACGTCGTCACGCCGCTGGCGAAGGAACTGATATCCAGCGTTACGTTGTGGATTAACGGCAAGCCGTTCCATTCGTTCCGGCCGGGAACCGGGGAGAAGGGCTTGCAGCAGCTGACGATCGCCGTTCCGAAGGAGTGGCTGAAGCAGGGCGACAATACGATCGAGATTCAAGGTTATGTCCGGACGGAGGACCGGCAGGCTTGCTCGATTGTCGAGGCGCCGGACCAATGGCTGCAGCTGCACAACACGTCCAGCATCGACGTACGCTATACGAGCCTGCCTATGGAAGGAACGATCGCCGATTTCGCCAAACGGTTTGCCGGTCCGGACACCGTCTATGCGGGCGGCAGCGTCATCACCGTACCCGACCGCAGCGAGACGGCCGAGCTTGAAGCGGCTGTGCACGTCTTATCCGGATTCGCCAAGCTGAATTCGTGGGACGACAAGGACATTCCGCTGCTTCCTTACAGCGCGGAAGCCTTGAAGGAGAAAGAACTCGTCGTACTGGTCGGCTTGTACGACCGGCTGCCGGATGAGATCCGAAGCCTTATCGGCTCCGAAGAGATGAGCGGCAAGGCGTGGCTCCGGCTTCTGAATCAGGAGGGCCAGCCAATGCTGGTCGTCACTTCCCAGAATGCGGAGCTGCTGAAGAAAGCGGCCCGGCTGACGGCGAATCCCGAGCTGATGAGCCAGATCGCGGGCGAGGCCAAGGCGGTGGACGAGAGCACGGACGTCTCTACGCCGGCGGTTTCCTTCAGCTCCCGGGTCAGCTTCACCGAGAACGGGGACGAGCTGAAAGGGCCGCACCATCAGGAACGGTCCTACTACATCAACCTGCCTGCGAACCGCTCGATTGCCGACAGCGGGCGGATCAGCCTGGATTACCGCTATTCGCAAAACCTCGACTTCAACCGCTCGCTGGTCACCGTATCGATCAACGATACGCCGATCGGAAGCAAAAAGCTGACGAAAGAAATGGCGAACGGGGACCGCGCGACCTTTGCCATCCCGACCGATCTGAACGTATCCGGCAACTTCGCGGTTACCGTCGGCTTTGATCTGGAGATGATCGAAGCGGCTTGTACGCAGAACGAGGAGCAGACGCCGTGGGCGTACATCTCGAACGAATCGATGATCGATTTCAAGACGAAGGACCGGACCGAGCTGCTGTTCAACCATTATCCGTATCCGTTCCTTCGCGACGGCGCCTACAATCAAGTGGCGGTCGTGCTTCCTCAGGAGCGCGATGCGTATACGTACCGGACGTTCTCCAACTTGTTCAATCTGCTCGGACGTTACGCCGCGGCCAATACCGGGGACGTCAAGGTATATCCGGATACGGTCCAGGAGAGCGAGCTGAAGGACCGCAACATTATCGCCATCGGGACGTATCAGGACAATAAATGGATTCGCGACCAGAACAAGAACCTGTACTTTCAGTACGACGACAAAGGGACGGCCATCCGGTCCAACGAGAAAAAAAGCATCGATTCCGAATACGGCGCACGGATCGGCACGCTACAGCTCCTTCCTTCTCCGTTCTCCTCCAGCACCGGAATGCTGGCCGTAACGGGAGCCCGCTCGGAAAGCTACTATCTGGCGTCCAAGCTGCTTGCGACGGAGAAAGCGAAGTGGAGCGTGTACGGCGACGGGGTGACGGCCGACAAGGACGGCAACGTAAATGCGTACCGATTCAAAAAGCAAGCCGGAGAAAAAACAGATTCGGTTATTGCCGATATAGCCAAACGAAGTGATGTGCTGGGCTTCCTGGCGGCGGTAGGGCTGGCTGCCTGTCTCGCGCTCGTCTCGCTCGCGCTGCTCATCCGCAAATACCGGAAGAAATGAGGCCGAAGACGATGAATTTGAATCGCAACAGCTTGGTGTCGGACGTCGCTTTCCTGGTTTTTCTGGGGCTGTGCATGATTTGCGTGACGTTTACGGCGGGGAACCCGAATGCGTATTTTCAAAACCTGATCCTGCTGAACCTGACGTTCTTTTTTGCCATCGTCACCTATTTTACGACGGTCACGACAGGGCTCGTCCTTAACGTGATCTTCATCTTCGGCTACGGGGCCTATATCATGTACGAGACCGTATCGAAAGGCGAAACGATCGGGGCCGGCACGTATTTCTGGCTGCTGGTCACGCCGCTTCTGACGATCGTAACCTGGTTGTTTACGTCGGGGACCCGGCGGCTGCAAACGGAGAACGCGGAGCTGCAGAAGCAGAAAGCCAGACTGGCCACCCTCGACGAAAATACCGATCTGAAAAACACGATCTCGTTCACCAAAGACGTCACCGTGTTCGCCGGCATCTCGACCCGGTACCAGATTCCGCTTACACTGCTCGTGCTGAAGGTCAAGTACTGGAAGGAACTGAGGCGTATGATCGGGGAAGACCAGCTGGCCGAGGCGATCATCGACTTGTCCAGAATCAGTCAGGCCAGCATCCGCACGAACGACTCGCTTTATTTGCTCGACCGGGGAGAGGCTACGTGGGGACTGCTGCTTTTTACCGACCAGGAGGGAGCGAAGGTGGTCATGGACCGGATTCGCCACAGCCTGGTGGAGTTTAATTCCAACCAGTTCTCCGCCAAATATAAGGTGGAGCTGGGGCTGAAGATGGGCGCCTTAGAGTATAACGCCCAGACGATCGAGTCGCCGCTCGACTTTATCGCCCAAGCGAAAAGACAGCTGGAGTACGATGTGTAAGCTTGCATCGTCTGCTCTGGCGGAAGCGCGCCGGCCGTGCGCGAAATGAAGAAGCCTGCGCTTCCTACGGGGAGAGTGGGCTTATTTTATGGCCAGAAAGTATATCGTGGGAGTGGCTCTTCATCTCGGTAAACGCCAGCGTCAAAATACGCCAGTAGGCGTACAACCAGACTCTAACGGACATGGTGGAGGCTATTTCGCTAAAAACAGTGTTTTAAAATTGTAACGGTCACCACAGCGCTTATTGACTCCGAAGCACCCCCAAAAGTGACGCCTCTCACCAAATAGTTGCATTTATGTCCGTTAGAAATCAAAATGATCGAAATGCATCACAATAACGGCCGCTGTGTCCGTTAGAGTTTTTGTTTCATGGGTGCTGGTGCCAGGAGCAGCGCTATATACCCTGATCTGCTGCGACAGGGAAGCGAGCTTCCGAGGCTGGGACTATTAACAATTTGACGAGTGGTCCGTTGTGAGCGAAGATAGATTCATATGCATACCGAACAGGGATACAAATACGGGTAACTGAAGAACCGATGGATATGGGAATGGGGAGCAGCAACTTGAAAACATTCAAAAAAGTTTATATCGAGATTACGAGCGTATGCAACCTTGCTTGCAGCTTCTGCCCGCAGACGGAGCGGAAGGCCAACTTCATCAAGCCGGAAACGTTCAACCGGATTCTCGATCAGATCCGCCCGCATACAAAGCACATTTACCTGCATGTCAAAGGCGAGCCGCTGCTGCACCCGAAGCTGGATGAGCTGCTGGACGCGAGCCACGCCAAAGGGTTCAAGGTGAATATTACGTCCAACGGGACGCTTCTGCATAAAGCGGCGCCGAAACTGCTCGGCAAGCCGGCCTTGCGGCAAATGAACTTCTCGCTTCACAGCTTCGACGGGCATGAAGGATCGGAGAACCGGGAGAAGTATCTCAGCACCGTATTTTCGTTCGTCCGCGAAGCGGTGCAGCATGGCGTCATCATCTCGTTCAGGCTGTGGAACCTGACGCAGGATAATGAGATCAACCGGCAGCGCAACCGGAACCGCGAGACGCTGGAGATGCTGGAGAAGGAATTTAACCTCGACTACCGGATCGAGGAGAAGGTCATACCGGGCGGCGGAATCAAGATCGCCCCGAACGTTTATTTGAACCAGGAGTACGAGTTCGAGTGGCCGAGCCTGAGCGCGCCGGAAGACGACGGCAAAGGGTTCTGCCATGCGCTTCGCAGCCAGGCGGCGATCCTGGTCGACGGAACCGTCGTGCCGTGCTGTCTCGACGGGGAAGGCGTCATTAATCTGGGCAACGTAAACGAGACGCCGTTCTCGGACATAGTGGAGAGCGAGCGGGCGAACAATCTGTTTTACGGCTTTTCCCGCCGGGAAGCGGTCGAGGAGCTGTGCCGCAAGTGCGGATACCGGAAAAGATTCGGCGCCTGAATCCGGCGCCGCTTCCGGGACCGGCCGCCGTGCCGCACCGCATCACGGCGGGCCGGGAGCGGCGGTGCGAATCATTCGGCAGTGTCCAGGAAACCGACCAGAATAGTCCCGTCAAACTGCTACTCGTTGCGCGTAATCCGTTTGTTTTTTTGCGAGCTGGAATGGGTTATATTGAGATCGATCTCGATATGCCGGATCGCATCCTCGGTCAGCAGCGGCTCCTGCTGCTGGGGCAGAGCTTTCCACTCGCGGTACCGATTGCGGTAGAGGGTGTGCTCCAGATTGAACACGTCCGTCTGTTTCTTCCGTCCGTTCTCGTACGGTTCCCGGATTTCCCGCTCGATCGCCTCTTTGGTCTGGGCGGTTAACGGGTCGAGTCCGCGCGTCCGGTTATTGACCCGGTTTACGACGTATGCGGTCGCTTTCATGTTTATGTCAAAATACAGCTGTTCTCCGGCCGAAACGGGCTTCAGCTTCGTTTTCGGTTCGTCGACGACGATCTGCGCCGTCGAGTCCGACTCGCTCCCTGAAAATCGATGAACTGGAAGGGTTAAGATTTAATCGGAGATGTGAGTGCAATCACACGCGGGCGCCGCAGGATCGGATATAATAAGACCTAGTGACAACTATTATCAATTAGCAACAATAAAATCGCAAAGGAGCGATCACGATGGAAACGATAAAGCTCGAAAGTCACCTGGGGGCCGTCCCTAAACATATCGGCAAATTGGTGGAGTTTGGGAAGGCGGCGGTCATGCAGCTGCAATTGCGGGCGGGAGAGACGATCCCGGAACACCGGACGGAGGCTGACGTGCTGATCGTCGTCCAGTCGGGCCAAGTCGTGTTTGGCTTTCAGGACCGTCAGGTGACGCTTGATCCGCGCATGCTGCTGCACATCCTGCCCGGGGAAGCACACAGCGTGCGTGCGGCGGACGGGGATGCGGAGCTGCTTGTTATCAAGGTCGCACGCTAGTAAGGGCGGGATCGAAGGGGCGAAAGCCCGGATCGCTTTGGATTCGAATCCATGCCAAATGGGCGGGGTCAAAAGGGTCCGTATAAGCTGACGGGAGCCCTTGCCGAGTTGCCGCGCGGAGGGAGCGATAGGAGAGACCGTCTACCGTTATGTTCCCGGAGATAACAAAAACCTCCAGTCCCTGCTTTCCGCAGTGATGGAGGTTTTTTGGTTGTTACCCGATGCAGTCCCGGACGGGCCGGATCAAGCATGCCTGCTACTCGGTCGGTCCGTATAAATCTGCGCTTATTGTCCGGCCAGTCCCAGTCCCTCGGCCACGCGGCGGCCGTATTCCGGGTCGGCTTTCGTGAAGTGGGCGATCTGGCGAAGCTTGATCTCGTCTCTCTCGACCGGCGCCATAGCGGCTACGATATTGGCTACGAGGCGCGTGCGTTCTTCTTCGCTCATCAAGCGGTACAAGTCGCCCGGCTGCGTGTAGTGATCGTTGTGATCGTAGGCGACACTGTCGGCCTGACCGGATACGGCATAGGCCGCCGGTTTATGCTCCGGCGACTCGGCCGGTCCGCCGTAGCTGTTCGGCTCGTAGTAGACGGAGCTGCCGCCATTGTTGTCGGATCGCATCTGGCCGTCGCGCTGGTAATGGTTCACTTCCGCTTTCGGACGGTTGATCGGCAGCGTATTGTGATTGGCGCCGACCCGGTACCGGTGCGCGTCGGAATAAGCGAACAGACGTCCTTGCAGCATTTTGTCCGGCGAAGCCTCGATGCCGGGTACGAACGAGCCGGGGGAGAACGTCGCCTGCTCGACTTCGGCGAAGTAGTTTTCCGGATTGCGGTCCAGCACCATCCGGCCTACTTCAATGAGCGGGTAATCTTTCTGCGACCATACCTTCGTCACGTCGAACGGATCGAAGCGGTACGTATCGGCGTCCTCCAGCGGCATAATTTGCACGCACAGCTTCCAAGCAGGGAAGTCCCCTTGATCGATCGCATTGAACAAATCTTCCGTATGGTAGTCCGGATTTTCGCCTGCCAGCTTGGCGGCAAGACCCACATCCAGATTTTGAATGCCCTGCTCGGTTTTGAAATGATATTTTACCCAGACGGCTTTGCCTTCGGCATTCACCCATTTGAACGTATGACTTCCGAAGCCGTGCATATGTCTCAGCGTAGCCGGTATGCCGCGGTCGGACATCAGAATCGTAACCTGGTGCAGCGACTCGGGAGAGAGCGACCAGAAATCCCATACCGCGTTCGGGTTTTTCAGGTGAGTTTGCGGGTGGCGTTTCTGCGTATGGATAAAGTCCGGGAATTTGATCGCATCCCGGATGAAAAAGACCGGAGTATTATTGCCGACGAGGTCATAGTTGCCCTCATCCGTATAAAATTTGACGGCGAATCCGCGCGGGTCGCGGACCGTATCGGCCGAGCCGAGCTCGCCAGCGACCGTAGAGAAGCGAATGAACATAGGAGTGCGTTTTCCGACCTCGGACAAAAAGTCGGCCTTCGTATAAGCGGATAAATCGTTCGTCACTTCGAAATAGCCATGCGCCCCGGCGCCTTTGGCATGTACGACGCGCTCCGGGACGCGTTCCCGGTTGAAATGCGCCAGCTTCTCCAGCAAATGAACATCCTGAATCAGAGTCGGGCCGCGCGAACCGGCGGTCATGGAGTTTTGGTTGTCCCCGACGGGAGCGCCCCAGCTTGTCGTCAGCTTGTTTTTATTCGTGGTCATCGTAAGAATCACCCCTAATGTGGTATTGACTATTACTATAAATACTCCCGTTTTTAAAATCAATGACTTTTTGAAATAAATATTTTATTAAAATTATTTTAATTAACAATGACGCGGTTTTCGTTTTATTTGGTAAATAATTGATGACATGAATCGGCGCTGCAAAGCCGTCCGGGGGGCTTCGAACCGGAAGCGGTACTTGCCGCTTATTTGCTCCCGAACCGGTCCAGGCTTTATAATGGAGACAATCTTTCTTTCCAGTGAGGTGAATCGGATGTCGCGCCGGATCGTTCGAGGTAGATAAAGTCCGGGCTGGGTCACACGCGTACCAGCCGCCAAGGGGGGAGTCTGCCCTTTTGGGGTTAAGCGCCGGACCGGAACGGCAAGCCTCAGATCGAGCGGGACATTCAGGCAGGATCATCCTATGGGAAGGTGAAGACGATATGACAAAGATCGATTATAAAAGCTTGTACGACCGGCTTGGAGCGATAAACGGATGGGATTTCAGCAAGGTGAAGTGCCTGTCCGAAGGAGTCGCATGGGATTACGGAAGCGAAGTGACCCGGGCGTGCACCGGGACGGAAGCGCTGCTGGATATCGGTACAGGCGGCGGAGAACAGCTGCTGAAGCTCGCCGGTTTCGTCCGGCAGGCGGTAGGCATCGACAACTCTGCGGCGATGATCGAGACGGCCCGCAGCAACGGGCGGAAGGCGAATCAGCCGGACGTCGCGTTTCTCGAGATGGATGCGGAGGCGCTTGATTTTCCCGACCGATCCTTCCAGATCGTCATATGCCGGCAAGCCCCCTTCGAGGCGAAGGAAGTGGCGAGGGTATTGGCGGACGACGGCGTCTTCATCACCCAGCAAGTGGGCGGGAGAGATAAAATCAATCTGATCGAAGCGTTTGGCAGAGGGCAGTCGTCCGGCGCGTCTATCGATTGTTTGCAGGATCAATATATAACGGAGTTAAACGAAGCGGGTTTTACCGACATCCGGTCGTCCCGCTACGATGCAGCGGAATATTACCAGACTGCGGAGGACTTGATCTTCCTGCTCAAGCATGCGCCGATTATCCCGGACTTCGGGCAGGCGGAAGGCGATTTTGAGGTGCTTCGGCAGTTTATAGAGAATAACCGGACGGAGCAGGGGATACGAACGGATGCGCACCGGTTCCTGATCGTCGCAAGGAAGTAGAGAACGAGAAGCCGATCCCCTCCTCCCGGCGGAGAGAGGGGATTGGACTATACATACGGATACGAAGGAGCTCCCCCATGATCAGATTCGGCATTATCGGTACCAATTGGATTACGGAGTCGTTTTTGCAGGCGGCGCGGCATGTGGAGCATTTCAGGTTGACTGCGGTTTATTCGCGGACGGAGGAGAAGGCGAAGGAATTCGCCGAGAAGCATGGCGCTGCATTTACGTATACGGATGTAGAGGAGATGGCCGCGAGCGGCGAGATCGATGCGGTTTATATTGCGAGCCCCAACTCGTTTCACGCCGGACAAGCCGTCCGCTGCATGAACCGGGGCATCCACGTGTTGTGCGAGAAGCCGATCGCTTCGAACAGAGTGGAGCTGCAGGAGATGATCGACGCGGCCCGCAGCAACGGCGTCGTCCTGATGGAGGCGCTGAAGTCGACGCTGATGCCGAATTTCCAGGCGATTCAGGACAACCTGCCCAAGCTGGGCCGAGTGCGCCGGTTTTTCTCGAGCTACTGCCAATATTCCTCGCGTTACGATGCTTATAAGCAGGGCACGGTGCTGAACGCGTTTAACCCGGCCTTCTCCAATGGAGGCTTGATGGACCTGGGCATCTACTGCCTGTATCCGCTCGTCGTCCTGTTCGGCAAACCGGAGCGGATTCAGGCGAACGGCCTGCTGCTGGAATCCGGCATTGACGGGGAAGGAAGCCTGCTGCTCGGTTATCCCGAGATGGATGCTATCATTCAATATTCCAAAATTACCGACTCCGCCCTGCCTTCGGAAATTCAGGGGGAATCGGGCAACATGCTCATCAGCAGGATCAGCCAGCCCGATAAGGTGGAGATCCGCTACCGGGGCGGAGCTTCGGAGGACGTGACCCGCGAGCAGGCGGACCACTCGATGATGTATGAGGTGGAGCATTTTATCGGCTTGATTCGGAATGGGGACAAGGAATCGCCGGTTAATTCGCTGACCCGCTCGTTGTGGACGATGGAGATTATGGACGAAGCGAGACGGCAGATGGGGCTCGTTTATCCGGCGGATCGGCGATAGGATGCACAGTAATAATACTACTGCCGCCGTTACTGGCGGCTTTTTTATAAAGGAGCTAAACTACATGAGAAATTCTGCAGTTGCAGTATGTCTAATTTCCGGGTTTAGTTTCGCACCGTTATTTATATTGTCGTTTTATATATCATCATACACCTATCCGCTATTTATGGATATTCCGGCTGATCTATCAAGAAATACATCGTGGTTTTATTACGGTATTATTTTTTCCATATTCCCTTATCTGGTTTTAGGAATGCTCTTCGGGTTATTAAACGCCAAAATACATAAAACCGCCATTGTCACTATTATTACTACTTTTATTATAGAAAAAATAGGATTATTGTTATTTGCATCTATAATCAGTCAAAGGGCTAGTGGCTATAATCTCCTTTGTGAGGAACTCCCCTTCTACTGCTCAAACTACACTTACCCCTATATGCTGGGTAGTGTTGTTATTGGAACACTGTCATTTTACAGCGGGTATAAATTAACTAAAAAGATTGGGGTATATATGAAATCGAAGTAGTAAAACCCAAGTGAACCCGCTCTGCAGTCTCACTTTAGATCCCGGTATCGGAAAAAAGTACCGGGTCTTTTTTTACGATTCCATAGGGAGTTCGCTAAAGCAATAAAGCGACTTAAATATTCTGAGGCAAGACAAGCCCCCGCTTACGAAGCTTTTCTTATTGGATACAGGCCGAGTTATTCATCGTTGGGAAGTTTTCTCCAAGCTCGCCGTCGTACTGCCGATCTTCAGCTCCCCTTGGATGCGGATATGTTCGTAAGGCAGCGACGGATTGGCGATCCGCCAAAGCATCCGGTCGGCGGCCCGGTAACCGGTCTCGCGAATGGCCAGCAGAGGCATCGTGAAGGGCGGCAGCGAATCCGGCTGCTGATTCAGCAGGCCGATGATCGACAGATCCTCGGGAATGCGCAATCCCAGCTGCTCGGAGCAGAGACGGTACACTTCAGGAACTTCACCTTCGATTCCGCATAAAATGGCGGTCGGGGCATACCGGGCAAGCTTCTCGGACAGCTCCCCCTTCCACAAAGCCTGGCTTGTCCGCACGCGGATCGAATGGGCGTCCGGATCGACACGGGCGCCGAATTCGTTCATGGCGTGAAGAAACGCTTGCCAGCGCAAAATATATCCCCTTTGCTGAGTCGTATCTCCCACATACATAATGTTAGTATGGCCGATCGAACGCAAATAGGCGACAGCCTGATAGGTCGCTTCGTAGATGGCCCAGATGACGCTGTCCACCCGGGTTCCGAGAGGGGGGAAGTTGAGCAGTATTTTCGGAACCGGCAGGCGGAGCAGCTTCGGCTCCCACTCCCTCGGCATGATGCTGGGAGCGATGAACAAGCCGTCGGTATAGGCGAGACCGCGCTGCTCCAACCAGCCGTCCATCTCTTTTTCCTTGACGGAGGAAGGCAGCAGCAGCACCTCGATATGATGGCCGAACGAAGCGAAGCGCTCGTAAAGCCCTTCCAGCAGCAGCTTGTAGTAGCTGACGGATTGCGTCGTTTGTACGAGGAAAAATCGTTTCCTCTCGAGCGGATACGGGAGGATATGTTCGGCTTTCAAGCTGCGAATCTGCTCTTTGGTAAAATAGCCGAGCCGTTCCGCCGTCTGAACGATCAGGTGACGGGTCTGCTCGGACATGCCTGGTCTTCCCTTCAATGCTTTGGAGACGGTGTTGACGGTCAGTCCGAGCTCATTGGCAATCGTGCGAAGCGTAACCGACTTAATAATAGGCATGGAAGCACCTCGTCAACGGAAAATGGTATACCCTCATCGTAACATCGAACAGACCCGAAAGAAAGGGCTTACAGCAATTCACGAAACCGCTCCGTAACCGCCTTTTTGCTCCCACTAAAATGGAACTGGAAGCGCTCCGGAAGACGCTTATAATGAGTATCAGATGAACGATCAACCGTGTCTCCGCACCATATAGGAAGCAGAGGAGGGGCAAGGCATGACGATAAAATGGGGAAAACCCGCCGTGTGCTTGTTAGTATCGGCCACGATTGTAAGCGGTTGCGGGGGAAGTGGAGACGGAGGAAAGGGAGAACTAGGAGGACAGGTACAGCCAAACGGTGGGGAAGCGCTTAAGCCGGTGACGCTGACCTTGTACAATGCGCAGCCCGGGGCGGTAGATTTTGAGAAGATGGGCATTCTGGAAGCGGTAAAGAAGAAGTTCCCTCACATTACGCTTCAATTGTTCAAAAGAGAGAAAGGCATGGAATACACGGACTGGATCACCGCCCAAACCGCAGTCGACATCATTTACGACTCGACGGCCTTTACGGTCAGCTCGATCAAGCAGAACGGTCTGCACGTCGACCTGCAGGAGCAGATCAAGCTGCATAACTTCAAGCTGGATACGTTCGAGCCGAACGTGCTGGCTCACGCCATGTCGACCAACAGCGAAGGGAAGCTGTACGGACTTCCGTTTACGATGAACCGGTATGGACTCTTCTACAACAAAAACTTGTTCGACCGTTTCGGGGCGGCTTATCCGAAGGACGGGTTGACCTGGGACGAAGTGTATGATTTGGCGAAAAGGCTGACACGGACCGACGCCGGCACGACCTACTACGGATTTACCGCCGTGCCGAACAACATCATGCTGAATAATCAGCTGTCGCTTAGCCCGCTGGACCCGAAGGAAGACAAAGCGGCGATGAATACGGACGGCTGGAAGCTGCTGCTGAACAATTTGCGCCGGTTCGGCGAAATCCCGAACAACAAATTCGTACCCGTCACCGAATCGGTCAAAGGCACGGTGGCGATGGTGCTCGATTCGGGAGCGGTCAGCCAAGCGGGCTCCGATCTCGATTGGGATGTGGCGTCGGTGCCGGAGCTGCCGCAAAAGCCGAAGACCGGGTTCAAGCCGGCCTCGCTCTCCTTGTTCCTGTCGTCGACGTCGCAGCATAAGGATGAGGCGTTTCGGGTGATGGCTTTTCTGGTGTCGTCGGAATTTCAGGCCAAGCTGACGAGGCAGGCGGTCGGAACGCCGCTCGCCGATCCGGAGGTCCGCAAAGCGTTCGGCCAAGATTTGCCGCAATGGAAAGGCAAAAACGTACAAGCGCTGTATTACTATCCCGATGCGCCGGCATTCCCACCGCGGGCTGAGCAGTTGACGAACGTGGGCGTCAATTTCACCAAGCTGCTGGAAAGTCCCGACGATACGAACACGATCCTGCGGAACTTCGACGAAGAGATCAATAAAGCGATTCAGGCAGAGAAGGCGAAGTTGCAGGCTAAATAGGTAAGTGGAGCGGTTAACCGGTTGGCCCGGGTGGAGCGAATGGCAGTTGTTTGCAGGAAGAGACAGAGATTCAGTCCGACTGTACGTGTGAGTACATGAAGGAGGGATATAGATGTCGAATGAAAAGATGGGACAGCGCGCGGAAATTAGCACGGTGCAAGACCGGCCGCAGGAACCGGGTGTCCAGGTAAGCCGCAGAAAGCTGCTGACTGCGATGGGGATGGCGGGAGCGGCGATCGCCGCGGGCAGTATGCTTCCCGGACCCTCGGCGGCATTCGGCAAGGGCGAACAGTCGGTTGGCGGTTCCGTCTATGACGGGCCGGACGGCAGAAGCATATGGCCCGAGCTTAGAACGGCGGGCTTGATCGTTACAACTACGGTTGCCGAGCTTCGGGCCCATACTCGTCCCGATTCGAGACTGCTCTATTTTGTACGGGATGAAGGGCAGGAGGGACATTTCGCCTACGACCCGGCGGACACGACTTCGGCGGACAATACGGGGACGATACTCGCAGCCGCATCCGGTGCCCGGTTCAAGCGATTGATGGCTGACGATTCCGTCGATGTCCGGTGGTTCGGGGCGAAGGGAGACGGAACGACCGACGATACGGCGGCGATTCGCCTCGCGATCGGCTATGTATCCGCCGCTTTTCCGCAAGGGGGCATACTCTACTTCCCGAATGGAAAATACAGAGTGACAGACGGGTTCTCGCTTACGGGACAGAAAGTCAGCTTTCTGGGAGCCCAAGCGGAGATTTTCTTGGACAACACATCCGACACCGTTACGGTGCTTTCGTTCCTGGGCTGCTCCGACTTTTTCGTGGAAAGTCTGAAAATATCCAGCTCGAAAACATCGAAGCTGCATTCCAAGCAAGCCTTCGGGATTTATCTCAAAGATTCGGGCAAATTCAGGCTGTCGAAGCTGGACATCTCTTATCGGACCGATGCGATTCATATCCATTTTTGCGATAACTTCACGTTGGAGGGCAACGATGTTTACTTCCTCGGCGAAGAAGGGATCAGGATCGGCGGAAGCCGGAACTGGCGGGTCGCGAACAACAGAATCCACCATCATAACGGCGACGGTATCCTGCTGAAGCATGCCGGCAACCCGGAAGGCATGTATAACGGGGAAATTATAGGCAACTTCCTGTACGACGGCGTAAATACGTTCGGACTTACCTCTACGATTGGCGGCGGCGTCACTTCGAATGAGGAAGTGTCGGGAACGGCCGAGCGCAACATCCACAATCTAGTTATTAGCGGCAATACGTTCAAAAATTTACGTTACGGGATCGGCCTCTCCAGCGTTACGAACTTTACGATATCCGGCAATACGATCCAACATGTCAAAATGGCCGGGATTCGTATGGACAACTCCACGGTTAACAATCCTTCACGCAACCCGGGCGGCGAAAGCTCGATTACGGGGAATACGGTCGAGGACGTAACAGCGGGCGAGGGCATTCAGTTTATGACGAATCAGGCAGTCGTGGACAAAGTGGCGATCACGGGCAACCATGTCAGGCGGGTTATGCATGCGGTCTCCCACTACCCGGGCATAGCGGCGTCGAATGCGTCCGTCTCCGGCAACATGGTGAGCGAGTGCAAGGTGCTCCTGCAGGCGAGTAATTGCACGATATCCGGCAACCGTTTTCAGCAAGGCGGCTTTCCCGCTTCCGAGCTGGCTTCCAATGCGATTAAGCTGTTCGAAACGTTCGTATTTACCGGCAATACGTTCGAAGATGTGAGCGGCCATATCGGAATCGGCAAAGGGGCAGGCATGATGACCGGCAATTCGTTCAAAACGGGCTCCAGCTTATGCGCGATTCTTTTCCGGAACGACCCGATAGGCAACGTCTATATGCTGAACAACAGCTACGACTGCCCCAATATCGCCGAAAAGATAGCTTACGAACCGGCCGTGACGCCGAAAGGCAAAGGGAAACTAAGCGGCGACTTTACGCTCGGCAGCGCCATTCAGCGTTACGATACGGCCATTCCTGCAGCCGGCGCCTATTCGCCGATGTCCGTTATATGGAATAAGGACGTGGGAAGAGGCAAGCCGCTCGGTTACGTCTGCATCGAGGGAGGCGAACCGGGTACGTGGGCTCCGTTTGGCTATATCGGTGCAGTCAAGAACGGAACCGCCACTATACACGCGAACGCCGATTCGGTCTACATCGAGCACAATCTGGGAGTCGTCCCATCATACGTTTCTCCAACTCCTCTCGGTAATACGGGACATATCTGGGTAACGGACATGACGGCTACGCATTTTACGGTGCGCTGCTCCCAGATTCCGGCGGCGGATACCCCCATATTATGGGAAGCGAAAGCATAGCTTCGGCAGTTCGTCAGGCTCTAACGACTCCGGTTCGCCGGCAGAAAGCGGTACAAGGGTTGCCTCTAAGTCTGCATAAGACCTAGGGGCAACCCTTTTTGTGTCAGAGGCCGGGAAGGCGGTCGTCAAGCCAAACCGGGGCGGCAGCGATGCTAGAACGGTCTATGGCAGAGCCGTCCCTGCTGCACGGTTTCGGGCCCAAAGTACGACCCGGGCCGGCTTAGACGGCAGTCTTCCCGCACAGCTGCATCCTTTATTCTGTGTCTGCGGATGCGGCCGGAACGGCAGGGATTGCCGGAATTGCTTGCAGCGCAGTCACGTTCGTCTTCGCCTCTCGCAGCTCCGTAATTCTCTGCTTGTACAACTCCAACTGATTAGCTAACGCCTGCTTGATGGCTTGTCCGTCATCGGATTGTACGGCTTCTTCAAGCTGCTTCCAGCCTTCAGCGAAGGCGCTGGCGCCGATCGTCGAGTCCACGACGCTTGCAGACGAGATCGAGAAGCTGACCTTATCGGCAGCGATTGCTTCGGCGCTTGGATCAGTGATTGTATCACCGGCTTCGGCGGAAACCTTGAGGGCCGGAACGGCAGTTACCGAGATGGTAACGGCTGCCTCGTTCAAGCCTCCGGCTTCTGCTTCGTCCCCGCTGGAATCCGCAGTTGCCGGCTCTATGGCGAAGGTATCGTCATTAACCCGCTTCACCATCGTAACCGTTTTGAAAAATTCGTTTCCGTCAAGCGGCTTCATCTCCTCAAACTTCACGTCGGCTTTTATGGCGAACTGGCCTTCGACCGCCACAGCCTCGCTAAGCGGCACCGTTTGAATGTTCAGCGGCTGGCCATCGGCACTTTCCGCCCAGAACAACATTTTCGGGGTGAGCGACGTATACGCGTCCAGCGTCTGTTTCCAGTCTTCGACCGTTTCCGGGGCATACGTTTCGGCCAGCTTGAGTGGGTCCAGCAGCTTTTTGGCAATGACCGTTTCGGCCATTTGCACCGGCTTGGCGTTCGTTTGATCGGCAGTTTCGGCCATGGCGGCCGGGGCTCCCACGGCAGACAACAGCAAGGTAGACAAAGCGGTGGTTTTCAACATTTGCTTGTAATTCATCGGTACAGCACTCCTTTAAGGTTGATGGGTGGTTACAGGCTTCAGTGTACCGGCCGTTTGTGGCAAATCGTTCGAGAAATTGTGGAAAAACGATGGCAGATCGCTACTGCGGCTGCGGTTTTGCTACAATATTAATACGAAAGGAACTGCAGGAGGCTGGATGGATGAACAACTACTTAATCGCGATCGTAGACGACGATCCTCATATACGCGAACTGGTGGAAGCCTATTTGAAAAAGGAGCAATACCGCACGGCCGCGCTCGCCTCCGCCGAGGAAGCCTGGGAGCAGTGGAGGACGGCTCCCCCGGATATGTGGGTGCTCGATATTATGCTGCCCGGCATGGACGGTTACGAGTTTTGCAGGCGAATCCGCCGGGAGGCGGAGGTGCCGATCATTATGATTTCGGCCCGGGATACTGAGGTTGACAAGATATTAGGTTTGGAGCTGGGGAGCGACGATTATATGGTCAAGCCGTTCAGCCCCCGCGAGCTGGTCGCCCGGATCAAGAGGCAGCTGCAGCGCACGCAGAAACTGAAAACTTTGGAGGACATGAAGCAGGGCGAGGCGCTGGTGCTTCAGCTCGGAGCCGGCCAGCTGCAGCTCGTGCAGGAAGAGCGGCGGGCGTTCTGGTGCGGGGACGAGATCGACGTGACGTTTAAGGAATTCGCGCTGCTTCAGGCGTTCGCGGAACGTCCGAACCGCGCATTCGCCAGGGACGAGCTGCTCACCCTGGTGTGGGGGGACGACTATTTCGGCAGCGACCGGGCCGTCGATCATCTGGTGAAGCGGCTGCGCAAAAAAATCGAGCAGCTTCCCGTGGAAGCGGTATGGGGACACGGCTACCGGCTGCGCATGGAAGCGGAGGTGGCGGGGGAATGAAGCTGCTGCACCAGATAAATTTGGCGTTCGGCTTAATGCTTGTGTTGGTGCTGAGCGTGACGGCCGTTATTTTCCACTATGTGTTAATGGATCACTTTATCGAGGTTCAGAAAAAAGATATGACGGCGATCGAACGGTCGATCACGTCTACGATTGCGGTGGGCGATCTAACCTTCGTCGAGCAGGGCGGGGACAATGCCGTCGCCTCCATGGCCGCTACTATTACGGCTGCGCCGGTTGCGGGTGTCGGGGCGGTCATCACGGATTCCACCGAAAATGTAGTATTCAGCACGGTGGACGCGGTTCCGGTCTGGACTTCTACGTTCGGCACGGCTACGGCGGCGGCCGCCCCCGGAGTGGTGAGTATCCAGAAACTGCGGGAAGCCGAGGATATCCAGTACCTGGTTTCCAAAAGCTCAATTCCGCAAGGGACGCTTACGCTTTTTACGCCGATGAGCAAAATAAAAGAGATCGAGCTGTCGCTGCTGGGCCGGCTGCTGATCGTGTTGTTCGTCGGCGGAGGGCTTGTGTTTTTGCTGAGCCTCTTCATTACAAGGAGACTGATCCGTCCGCTGCTGCAATTGCAGGGCGAGCTTCAGAAGGTGGAGAACCGCAGGTTCTCGGAAGTCCGGCTCATTCAGGCCGGAGGAGAGATCGGCGATGTTGCGCAGACGGTATACAAGCTGGCAGGGGAACTGGAGAAATATAACCGCATTCAGAAGCAGTTTATTCAAAATGCGTCCCATGAGCTGAAAACGCCGCTCATGTCGATAGCCGGTTATGCGGAAGGAATCCGCGACGGCGTATTCGAAGGCGAGCAAGCCGGGAAAGGGCTGAACGTCATCATCAGCGAGAGCGCCAGACTGCGGAACATCGTGACGGAGATGACGCTGCTTGCCAAGCTCGACGGCGAGGAGGACAGCTTCCGGTTCGGCGCTGTTGCGATCCCCGAGCTGATCGAAGAGACGGTAGAGCGGCTGAATCCGATTCTGGTGCAGAACGGGATCACGATTGAGACGGTGCTGGACACAAATGATAATGACCGGCTGACGGTTCGGGCCGACCGGGACAAGCTGCTGCAAGCTTTGATTAACGTCGTGGGTAACGCAGCCCGCTATGCGAGCCAACGAATCCGGATTCAGGTGCGGATTCAACATAAACAGCTCGTCATCGCCGTCGTCGACGACGGGCGGGGGATACCGGACAAGCTGCTCCCGCACCTGTTCCACCGGTTCGTGAAAGGAAAGGACGGGGAAACCGGGCTCGGGCTGGCGATATCCCGGGCGATCGTCGAGCGTTGCGGCGGCCGGATCGCGGCGAGAAACATTCCGGAGGGAGGGGCCGAGATAACGATGCGTTTCCCCGGAATGGCGACCGCGGCGACCGCGTGAGTGCCAGCGGCTGGTCGGCCGTTCGCGCTCACGGCGCCATCGTGCCGGGCTCTGGGCGGGCGGTGTGCACTCCCGCCGGCCGGTTTGAAGTCGGGCCGTTTCGTCCATACTGGCCGATGAAGCGGCTTGAGTGGTCCAAGCATGCCGGCACCGGTAGCAGGGCGGGGCCGTGAGCTGCGGCAGATGGTACAGACGCAGCCGTTGGCCTGCAGCCGGGAGGAGGCGTCCCCGGCGGGCCGTATTTCGGCGGATTCAGCGGATCTTTTATACGCGATCGCGGCGGTTACCGCTCCTCACCGCTCCCGCCGCCTGCAAATCGCAGGGGAGGAAAGCCGGATCTTGCGTTCTGGCGGCCGATTGGCGAGGTTAAGTTTTGCTTGACGTGCCGCTCCGCCTCGTGCATACTTTTTTTCAGTTACTACAGATCGGTGGAGAGCGCATACATGAATCGCCATTCGTTGTACATGGAGTTTAGCCGGGAGGAGTGGTCGGCGATCCGGGACCATACGCCGCTTCCGCTCACGAAGGAAGAATTCGAGAAGCTGAAAGGGTTGAACGACCAGATTCCGTTCCAGGAAGCGGAGCAAATCTACCATCCCATTACCCGGCTGATTAATTTGTACGTGGCTGCCTCGCAGCAGCTGTACAAGTCGGCCGCTTATTTTACGGGCAGCCAGGAAGCGAAGTCGCCATACATTATCGGGATCGCCGGAAGCGTCGCAGTCGGAAAAAGCACGGCGGCCCGTCTGCTCCAGCTGCTGCTGTCCCGGTGGACGAATCACCGCAATGTGGACCTGATTACGACGGACGGCTTTTTGCACCCGAACCGGGTGTTGCAGGAACGCGGGCTGATGAAGAAAAAAGGGTTTCCCGAGAGCTACGATATTAAGCGGCTGCTGCAATTTTTGACCGAAGTGAAGGGCGGCAAGCCGGAGGTTACGGCCCCGGTTTACTCCCATCTTGTATACGATATCGTGCCGGACCGGGCGCAGGTCGTCCGCGCTCCGGATATTCTCATCGTCGAAGGCATTAACGTGCTTCAGGTGAACAAGGAGTCGCAAGTGTTCGTCAGCGACTTTTTCGATTTCTCGATCTATCTCGATGCGGAGGAGAGCGACATCAAGCGGTGGTACATCGAGCGGTTCCGGATGCTGCGGGATTCGGCGTTCCGCAATCCCGACTCGTACTTTCACCGGTACTCCACTTTAACGGAGGAAGAGTCGGTCCAGACCGCTACGCAGATTTGGGAAGAGATTAACGCCGTTAACCTCCGCCAAAATATATCCCCGACCAAAGGGCGCGCCCAACTGCTGCTGCAGAAGGGCTCGAATCACGAAATTCGCAAAGTGCTGCTCCGCAAGTAGGGGCGGCGCTTTGTTTTTATTGCAGGGTGGCGCGGGGAGGACTCGGGGAGGATGGGGGCCGCCTGTGTGGGCGGGTGATCTAACCGCTGTAAGGCGCGGCACAATGGTGCGAGTCTGTGCCGTGAGAAAGGGGGCCCCATTCGCAGGGGCGGGGGCAAGGGCCTTAGGGCCTGTCCCCCAGTCGTCATGCGACGCCGGGCACCCGCACGCTGGGGGCATAGCGCGTCGCCGGATAAGGGCGGTTTGCACCTCTCCGGGGCAAGGGAGTACAACGATTCGCCCGGTAGTTCGTTTTTTTAGGATGTCAAAAAACTGTACTGGATCTTAAATATGTGAAATGGTGCGGCGGTCCGTGATCCGTTACATATGGAGTATGCCGAATCTTCAAGTGAGGATGGCTGGCATACCACATACAGGAGAAAAGGACGGTCGATTCGATTGATGGCACAACGAAAATGGAAGACAGGTATGATCGGGATGTCGCTCGCGGCGTTGTTGTCCGCTTGCAGTGGAGGGGGGACGTCACCGCAGCCGGATGCGTCCGGCGAAACGCCGAAGCCGGCGGAGAAGCCGCCGGAGCCGATCGAGTTAAAGATTCATGCTTCCGGCGTTGCGGAGCAAGAATTCGATACGCGGTTCAAGGAGGTGCTGCAGAGGAAGTTTCCCCATATCAAAATCGTCTGGCTGCCGACCAGCGGTACGGCCAACACGATTCAGGAGTACGTGGCCCGCGGCGAAATTCCCGATATCATCCGCAACATTTCGAGTACGGTGCATAATAACTATTTGAACATGGGGCTTGCCTACGATCTGCGGGAGATGGTCAGCAAGTACAAGTACGATCTTAGCCGCTTCAATCCGATCTTTATCGACGGCTTCATTAAGCTGTCCGGGCAAAGCGGGGAGTTGTACGGTCTTCCGGTATCGCCATTCTTCTCGAGGGTGCTTTATTATAACAAAGACGTGTTTGATAAGTTCGGCCAGCCTTACTTGAAGGACGGCATGACGTGGGACGAGGTGTACGAAGTTGCGCGTAAGCTGAGCCGGGTGGAGGACGGGGTTACCTACCGCGGATTTTCCGGCAATGTTGCCACTTATCTGACGTACAATGAATATTCGCTTTCTACGCTCGATCCGGCCAAAGACGAGCTGTCCAGCTTTGATACGTGGAAAAAGATTTTCGACAACTATATCCGGTTTTATCAAATTCCGAACAATCCCATTGCCGCTACGCTCGCGGAAGAGCAAAACGCGTTCAAGAACGGGACCGTTGCGATGCATGCCGATATTTACTCCCCGTATCTCGATCTGAGTATGGTGAAAAACTGGGATATGGTGTCGATCCCGATTATTGAAGGGGCGCCGAAAAAAGTAGGCATCTTCCCGCCGGGGTATCTGCTCCTTACGAAGCAGAGCAAGCACAAGGACGAAGCGTTTCAGGTCATGATGGAGATGTTGAGCGACGACGTGCAGATGAAGGATGCGCGGAACGGATTTTTGCCGACGGTTGCAAACAAGGATATGATGGCTGCGCTCGGACAGGACAACGCCGTGTACAAAACCAAAAACATGAAGGCCGTCGGCCATTACGAATTTGCCCCGATCCGCCCGGCGCGCGAAAAAGGAAAAACGGTGATCGATACGGGTGTCGCGGATACTCATTTGCGCAACGCATTTTTCGATGCCGCTCATGGGAAAGACGACGCGAATACGGTGCTGAGAAGAACGGACGAACTGCTTAAGCAGGAAGTGGAAAAAGAGAAGAGCAAAACGAAATAGGGGAACGTATCAGGTCGAGTTGAGTACGGGCGTGCCGAACAATGATAAGGTAAGAACCTCCGATGCTCTTTTTATTAGCGGTTCCGGGGGTTCTTTTTGTTGCGCGGTGCCGTCTCTCTATATATGTAGAGGAAGTCCGGCTTCCGTTATTAGGCCGGAAATGCTTGAACAAGCCGGTTAGCGGAACAAACGTTTCCGTTATTTCGGCGAAATTCGTAAAAACCGGTCGCATTGTCGCGAATAACGGAAGTAAAAGTTCCGCTAACAGGCGGTTTGCCGACTTCATAACGAAATAGAGGAAGTGTTTGTTCCGGTAAAGAAACGGACAAGTAGGAAAGGAGGCATGGGGTCGGGTCAAACTTGAAGGTTTCTCCAGGGGCGCCCCAAAGGCGACTCCAAAGGCACCCCAAAGGCGATCCAAAGGCGGCTCCAAAGGCGGCTCCAAAGGCGCCCCCAAAGGCGCCCCGAAGGCGGCTCCAAAGGCGGCTCCAAAGGCGCCCCCAAAGGCGCCCCCAAAGGCGACCCCCAAAAGCCAGCCTCAAACCCAACCCCAAACCCAAACCCTAACATACAGCCTCCTAAGGCTGTTGTCCTCACCAATCCCCAAACAACTCGTCCAGCCGGTCCCACTGCTCGGTTAGCCAGATCAGCTCCTCGGCGAACCGTTTGGGCGGTATGCTGGCATGGGTCAGCATGGAAGCACGGAGCCACCAGTGCGCTTCGCGGCACCATAGCAGCTTCAGCGCAACCGGCAGCCGGCCTGCGGGGAAATCGTGCTGCTCCCGGTAGCCGGTCAGGAAAGCTGCGGCCGCTTCCCGCTGAAGCGCGCCCTCGTGCCAGGCGCCGGACAGCAGCGCCCTTGCCGTATCGATTTCCGGGTAGCTGTATTGCACCGTATCGAAATCGATAACCTGCACGTGATCGTCGGCGTCGAACAGGAAGTTGTCGACCCAAAAGTCCCAGTGCGCCCAGCCGGGCTCCAGACCGTCGAACATAGCCGGGTCCAGCGTCTGCAGAATGTCGTCTTGCCGTTCGATCGCCCGGATAACGGCCGGATGAGGTTCAGCCGACGCCAAGGCGGCTTCGTGATTGGCCTGCCATTTGCCTCTAATCCCGCCAGGCGAAGGTTTCCAGGGCGTCCCTTCCGCCGGCAGCGTTTGCAGCAGCGTATGCATCTGCCCGGTTACCCGGCCCAGCCGATACATCCGCGCAGCTCCGACTTCGCCCGCCTTCGGGGGTGCGCCTTCCGCCGGCTGCATGACGGCGTAGTAATACCCTTCCGGCGATTGCTGCAGATGCCGCCCTTCTGCACTGTACACATCCGGGCAGATCCCGCCGCGAAGGTGCAAATCGTGCTGGACCGACAACGAGCGCTCGACCTGCCGGTTCAGATCCGGGTCGCTCAGATTGTACCGCTTCGGATGATAACATTTGACGAAGAGGGGCCCGTCAGCTGAGCTTACCGTCCATTTCATATTCAGCAGGCCGAGAAATGTCTGGGTATATCCGGTGACGGTTACGCCAAACGTATCGGCCATATGCGCGAACACGGACTCCCGGTACGCCGGATCGGTACACACCCGGGTTTCATCGTGGGAACTCATAACAAAATCACGCCTTTCGGGCGAATGTATGTTCGAATGTGTGTATTATACCATAATGTGGGGGAGGTCGGAGGGACTTCAGGGCGTGTCCGAAGAACGAATAGTTCGATCCTATTCTAAAAAGAGGGGCTGTCTGCAGAACCAGTTATTTTGCGATTTGGTAAGCCTCGCTTATAATCGATTTCCTTCGAGAAAAAAGACCCCATCCTCCATGTTTAACGTGGAATTTGAGGTCCTTTCGTATGGAAATGGGGACGCTCCCTGTCACACGAGCGCTTTTGGGGCAACCCCTCCGGGGTACGACGTACTAGGCAGTCTCTAACCCGAGCGCAGCATTCGTAGCCGGGCTAAGGCATCGCCGGAGACGGAGAAAGAGTCGTATCGGCCGAGCTCCCCGACAGCTCTTCCACGCGCCTGCACAACGTTGCTTCATCCTGCAAGCCGGCCCAGTACAGGCGCAGCTCGCTGAACAGCCCGTGCATCTCGCTTTCGAGGAGGTTCAGATCCGAGAAGAGCCGGTAGCTCGGAATAATCTCGCGGAACAAGGAGAAGCGCGACGGCCGGTTGATCACGCCGGAATCGGGTCCGGACCATTCTGCGGCGGTAACCCGCGCGGGAAGGCTGCACGTATTTTGCCGGATCGCCAGCTGGGCTTGGGAAGAGATCATAAAATCGACGAGCTTTTTCGCAGCTTCCTTGTTTTTGGAATGCCGGTTCACGGCAAGTCCGATGACGATCAGCACCGTAAGCGCGTCCCCGAGATGCGGAACCGGGGCGATGTCGTAGTCCAGCTCGGCGTCACGCAGATGATTTAACGTAAAAAAACTGAGGATGGCGATCGACAGCTTGCCTTGGCGGAGCATCTGGACTTTCTCCGCTTCCCAGTTCATGAGGCTGTTCGGCAGTGAAGGAATATGTTCATACAGCTCCCGGCTGTAGCGGATCGCGTCCATCATGCGCGTACCCGCCAGCTTGAGCCGGCCGTCTTCGCGGCGTTCGAAGGAGCCCCCCTTCTGCAGCAGCATGATGCTGGCCCGGTTCGGGGTGGAGAAGTAACAGTGAAAACCGACCCGCTCGCCCGGGATGTCCAAGGCAGAGGCGCATTCGATCAATCTCTGCCAGTTCCAGCTGCTGTTCGGCTCCTGCAGTCCCTGCTGGATGAAGTGGGCGCGATTGTAGCACAAGACGAGAGGCGAGAAGGTAAAAGGCTGAACCCGCAGCTGGCCGTCCTTCGCGAAAGCGTCGGAGAGGAACGGATACAGGGCGTCCTGCCGTTCGAGAATCTCGAAATCGTCCAGACTGCCGTGCTCGGCAAATTGCAGGTAACTATTGTAGTTCATCGTGACCACGTCCAGCATCCCGTTATCGAGATACGGCTTGAATTGATCGTACAACTGGCCTCCCAGCGGAACGGCCTGAACGTGAATATTCGGATGCTCCCGGTGGAACATGGCGATCAACCTGTGGATATCCGCATCGTCCGGGATCGTAGGCGAATACCCGAACCGGATCGTGACCGCTCCTTTTTCCGCGGGATCGAGAACTTTGCTGCCGATCTTCGGAATTTTGACGATCATACGCTCGCTTACGAGCAGATCAAGTCCTTTGCGCACCGATTGCACGCTTAACCCGTACAGCTCGGCAAGCTGCTTCTCCGACGGCAAATATTGCTCCGGCTCCAGGCTGCCGGTAAGGATATTGTTGCGGATCGATGTGACCATTTCGTCCAGACGGGGGCGAAACGTTTTGCGGCTTGGACGTCGCACCATATACGTATCAACCTCTTAAAGTGCTATGATTATTGATCATAGTAGATCATTAGTAGCTTGTCAAACAATGGTAATTCATAACAGTGTTAGCGAACGCGATATACATATCAGATAAATATCAATTATGCGAAAATTAGCGTATTTATATCGGTTTAATATCCAATTTTCAATATTTATTTTT
Organism: Paenibacillus sp. GYB004; assembly: GCF_036577605.1. Taxonomy (NCBI): domain Bacteria; kingdom Bacillati; phylum Bacillota; class Bacilli; order Caryophanales; family Paenibacillaceae; genus Paenibacillus; species Paenibacillus sp. GYB004. The sequence goes on along the minus strand of NZ_JARBDB010000040.1, from coordinate 299,555 downwards.
GTGTATTGACATTAACTAACTTCTAAAATATAGTTTTTGTTGTAAGTTAAGTATCAGTTACGTATTAGAAAAGAGGTTTGTTTTATTTATCCTCCTAAGCTCAGTCAGTCAGAAGGTTTCCGATCCATGTACGGAAAGGAGTGTTGTAAGCGTTTCACATTAGACCGATTCGCATATCGCCTTCAAGGTAAAGGTGCTTGAGATGCAGGCTGCCTATTCAAACCAGAGAAAAGGAAGGTCGATCCTATTGGTTACTAACACGAGGCTGCTGGCCGGCGTGGCCGGTTTGCTGCTTATTGGAACGTTGGCCGCTTGCAGCGGGGGAGAGACGGCTCCTAAGGTTGCCGATCCCGGCGCGAAGGAAGCCCCTAAGCAGGCGGAGAAGCCGCCCGAGCCGATCGAGCTGAAAATACACGCTCTCGGCGTATCCGAGCAAGAGTTCAACACCCGCTTCAAGGACGTATTGCAGAAAAAATTCCCCCATATCCGAGTAGTCTGGCTGCCGACGGCCGGAGCAGCCAACACGATTCAGGAGTACGTCGCCCGCGGCGAAATTCCCGATATCATCCGCAATATCTCCAGCACGGTGCACACCAACTATTTGAACATGGGGCTCGGCTACGACCTGCGCGAGTTGGTAACGAAGTACAAGTACGATCTGAACCGGTTTAATCCGATTTTTATTAACGGCTTTAAAGATTTAACGTCGCAAAACGGAGAACTGTACGGCCTTCCGGTGTCGCCGTTTTTCTCAAGGGTGCTCTACTACAATAAAGACCTGTTCGACAAATTCGGCCAGCCTTATTTGAAGGACGGCATGACTTGGGATGAAGTATACGAAGTCGCCCGCAAAATGACCCGGGTCGAGGACGGAGTCACTTACCGCGGCTTTTCCGCCTTTGTCGCTACGTTTATGACCTACAACGAATACTCGCTCTCCACGCTCGATCCGGCCAAAGACCAGTTGTCCAGCTTCGATACGTGGAAAAAGATTTTTGACAACTACACGCGGTTTTACCAAATTCCGAACAATCCGATCGCCCCGACGCTGGCGGAAGAGCAGAACGCGTTCCAGAAAGGGACGGTCGCGATTCATGCCGATATTTACTCGCCGTACTTGGATCTGAGCATGATCAAAAACTGGGATATGGTTTCCATTCCGGTTATCGAGGGGGCGCCCAAAAAAATCGGCATCTTCCCGCCGGGGTATCTGCTCATCACGAAGCAGAGCAAGTACAAGGACGAAGCGTTCCAGGTCATCATGGAGATGCTGAGCGACGAGGTGCAGATGAAGGATGCGCGGAACGGCTTTTTGCCGACGGTCGCAAGCAAGGACATGATGAATGCGCTCGGCCAGGACAGCGCCGTGCATAAGAGCAAAAACATGAAGGCCGTCGGGTATTATGAATTCGCCCCGCTTCGCCCGGCGCGGGCCAAGGGGATGACGCTGATCGATACGAACATCGCGGACACGCATTTGCGCAGCGCGTTCGTGGAAGCCGCTCAGGGCAAGTCTGATGTGAATACGGTGCTCCGCAAGACTGACGAACTGCTCAAGCAGGAAGTGGAGAAGGAGAAAAGCAAGACGAAGTAGCGGCACGAAGCGAATGACCGCAGCCGGCTCCGCCGAGGTCTCCGGTATAACCTCGGCAGCAGCACGGCAGCGGCAAATCATACCCAAACAGGAGAGACACCAATGGCTTACAACTTATACGAATTGAATCGGGGAGGCGTCCCGAAGCTGCTGGACGGATTGGAGGAGACGCAGGACTGGGAGCGCAAGCGGAGCGGAATTCGGCAGCAGTGGCTGGATTTCATCGGCGGCGTCCCGGACCGCGTCCCGGTTTCCTGCAAGACGCTTGGCGAAACGAAGGAGAGCGACCATACGAGGATTCATCTCCTGTACGATACGGCGCTGGGCGATACGGTCACCGCCTACCTGCTGATCCCGGATGATTCCGTGGGCGGAGCGGGACCGGACGGACGGCGCCCCGCCGTCCTGGCGCTTCACCCGACGCATGAGAGCGGGAAGGAGAACGTTGCTACGGCTGACGGCCGGGAGAACAGGCGATACGGGCTTGAGCTCGTCTCCCGGGGCTACATCGTGCTCGCCCCCGATGCCTTGACGGCCGGGGAGCGAATCTACGAAGGACTGTCCTCCTTTCGCAGCAAACCGTTTTATGAGCGGTATCCGGAATGGTCCACCGTCGGCAAAAATGTGCTTGACCATATGCAGGGCGTCGATCTGCTCTGTTCGCTAAGCGGCGTGGATGCGGAGCGGATCGGGGTGATTGGGCATTCGTTCGGCGGCTACAACGCTTATTTCCTGGCCGGATTGGACGAACGGGTCCGGGCGGTCGTCAGCAGTTGCGGCTTCAGCCCCTTCTATGGCGACCATCGTCCGACGCATTGGGGCGTCCGCGACTGGTATACGCATCTGCCGAAAGTAACCGCGGCTTTAAGCCGGTACGAGGTGCCTTTCGAATTTCACGAGATTGCGGCTCTCGCGGCTCCGGTGCCTTCGTTTCACTACTTCGGTCAAAGCGACCGGATATTCCCGCACTGGAAGGCGATCGGCGAATGTATGGAGGATCTTTACAAGCTGTATCAGTTTCTCGGGGCGGACGACCGGTTCCAGGCCGTTATGACTGTGAAGGACCATGATTTTCCGCCGGACATTCGCCATATGGCATACGCCTTTCTGGACCGCTGGCTGATGGGGGCCGGGAACGGGCAAGGGGCGGACTGAAAGTAAGCTGCGCTGCCTTGCGCTTCGCGTGTATAGGATAGACTGTACCTCTCTTTAGGGGGCGGTCTTTTTTTTGTTAGCGCCAGAAGAGCGAAAGAGCTTGAAAATGCAAAGAGATTAGATTAATATACAATTAGATATATAGCGAATTAGATTTGTGTCGAATTGTTGCTGATGGAGGGCGGAGGGGTCCCGTGCAATTAGAGAAAATCGTCAATTACCATAAAGCGTTGGCCGATCCGACGCGTATCCGGCTGCTTGTCCTGCTGGCGGATGGCGAGCGGAACGGTCAGGAGCTTGCCATGAAGCTGTGCATTTCGCCGGCGACCGTCACGCATCATGCGGCGAAGCTGCGCGAGGTCGGCTTGATCAACGAACGGCGGGACAAAAATACGATTTTTTTCTCGCTGAACCGGTATTTTATACAAGCGCACAGTACGGCCGTCCTCGAACTGATCGATAAGTCCGCAGGAGAGGAGGAGAATGCAGTGGATGAGGCTCAGATGCGTCTGCAGCAGTCGGTGCTGAAAAACTTTTTTACGGCCGACGGCAGACTGAAACATATTCCCGCCCAATTGAAGAAAAAGCTGATCGTGCTCGAGCATCTCGTATCCGGGCTGGAGCCGGGGAACACCTACACGGAGAAAGAAATCAACGAGTACATCGGCCGGTTCCACGAAGATTATGCGACGATTCGCCGGGAGTTCATCATGCACCAATACATGTTCCGGGATAACCAGATCTACGAGCGCAACCCGAAGGAACTGTGGGCCAGATGGGAAACGTTGTCGTAACGGAAGGTGCGATGATGTCCCGGCTATACCGCGCAACTACCAAAAAACGCCTGAGACAGGAGATCCTCCTGCTCGGGCGTTTTCTATAGGGGGTCCCGCCTCAGGAAAGCGGGAACGAAAGCGCATTCCATTCGCGCAGCTCCAGCGTACGGGCGCCTTCCGCTACGACCGGATCGGCCTCGGCCAGAGCCCGCGCTTCTTCAGGGGAATCGGCGCGGTAGATGACCATGCCGCCTTTTTTATCCGTGAACGGACCGGCCATCACTACTTTGTTTTCCTTGTATAGTCTGTCGAGGTAGTCAAGATGGGCGGGACGGACTTTAGCGTTTAATTCTTGATCGATAATCGTCAGCAGAGCGACGTAGTGCATAACGGATCGGACTCCTTTCGAATTGGGCCGGGCAGGTCGTCCCGGTCTAAGCTTCTCTTGCATTGTACCTTTTCAATCGTCCGGTGAAAAGGGAGGCGGGCATATTTTCGCGGACAGGCCGTAAGGGGCTGCAACTGATGCAGGGCTTCCGCTTGCGGTTGTGTATCGGGGAATCGAACGTTACTATAAAAGTATAGAAGGACGAAGCGAAGAATCGCACGGGAGGTGACCCGTAATGACGAACAGACATAATGTCGAGAAACGAATGCTGGAGCGGGCTGCCGTCCGGGAATTTATCCGCCTGTACAACGGACGCCACCCTGTCAAGCTGCGGCTGTTGTACCAGCACGACCGGCCGGACGCGATTCTGCAGGATTCCCGCGGAACGAAGCTCGGTCTGGAGATTACGCACCTGTTCTATGATGCCGCAGAAGCGAAGGCGCTGCTGGGCCGTCCGGACAACGGCGCTAGCGGACCGGCCAGTCCGCTGTCGCTCGCTCATCTGATCGCGCAGCTCAATGCGCTCATCAAGCGGAAGGAGTCGAAGAAGCAGTCGTACGATCCGTCCTATCCGATCTCGCTGCTGATCCGCAACGCCTCGCCGACTTTCCGGCTGAGCGAGATTTGGGCGGCGCGCGAGCATATCCGCAAACCGAACGACCAGTTTATGGACACATGGTTTTTGACGCGCGACGGCACGCCGGACTGGAAACTGATCAATTTGGACGATTTGAGCCACTGAGCAGGCGGACCGGACGATACGAAAAAGGCGCAACCGGAGCCGCCGGACGTCTTGTCCGCTTCCCGGCCGGCGGCCGGGATGGCACCGGCATCCGTACGGGCGGAGGCCCAGTTTGTCGAGCTGCGGATAAGCGTGGTATACTTGCACCGAAAGTGAAATGAAGCCTCCGGCGTACGGTTTGACGCAAGCCGGCAGGTACACGGAAAGATGGGGTAATCGATATGTCCGCAAAAGGATTGACTGGGGAGCAAGTCGCCGCGTGGCGGTTCGAACGGCAGGGGCTTCTTCGCCGGAAAGGCAAGGAAGACTGGCTGGACGCGGTCCGCAAAATCGGCGGTGTGCACGCCCAGGTCATGTCGGCGGCGGAGCTTGCGATAGGGGCGCGTGCCGACGACATACAACCCGAGCATATACAACGCGCTTTATGGGAAGAGAAAACGCTCGCGAAAACATGGGCGATGCGGGGAACGCTTCATCTGCTGCCGTCTGACGCCATGCCGGGAATGTTGAGCGGATTACGGGAAAGCATGTCCGCATTTTACCGCAGACCGTCCTGGCTGGCGCACCATGGGGTGACACAGGAGCAGATGGATGCGATAAGCGACGGTCTGCGCAGCCGGCTGGGAAGCGAGCCGCTCACCCGGGAACAGCTCGCGGAGGAAATTGTCGCACATACCGGCCATGAGTCGCTCCGGGAGCTGCTGCTATCGGGCTGGGGAGCGCTGCTCAAGCCTGCGGCGCACGAAGGGCTGCTCTGCTTCGGGCCCAGCCAAGGGCAAAATGTGACGTTCGTGCGGCCGGAGAGCTGGCTGCCGAAGTGGCGCGAGCCGGCCGAGTCCGCAGAGGCGCTGCTGCGCGAGGCCGGACGGCACTATTTGTCCGTATTCGGGCCTGCCCTATACGAAGATTTCGGCCGCTGGTGGGGAATCGACCCTTCCAAAGCGAAAAAAGTGTTCCGCAGCCTGGAGGGCGATATCGTCTCCGTTCCGGTCGACGGCCGGGAAGCATGGGCGCTTCGCTCGACCGTGGAGGATATCCGGGCCGCTTCGATTCCGGACAATACCGTGCGGCTGCTGCCGCATTTCGACCCGTATACCGTTTCCTTGTCGCACCGGTCGGACTACGTGCTGGCCGAGCAGCACAAGCCGCTCGTCTATCGCAATCAGGGCTGGATCTATCCGGTTGTGCTCGTGAACGGACGGATGGCCGGCAACTGGGAGCTGGAGAAAAACCGGAACCAGATCGAGCTGAAGGTGGAATGGTTCGATTCGTCTTCGAAGATGAAACCTGCTGTCCGGGCGGGGCTGGAGGACGAAGCGGCGAGACTGGCCGCATTTTACGATACCGATATTATTATGAGGGGTTGAGTCTGGGATGGATAACATTCAAAGCGTCGAGCAGTTTCGGGAGTTGACGGGCCGGGACGAGCTGACTGTAGTGAAATATTATACGACTTGGTGTCCGGATTGCAAAAATTTGGACCGGTTTCTGGACGACATCATCGCCGAGCATTCGGATAAGACGTGGGTCAGCATGGATGCCGAGAAGTTTCAGCCGATTGCCGAGGAGAACGAGGTGCGCGGCATACCGAGCCTGCTCGTCTACCGCGGCGGACAGAAGATCGCCCATCTTCACAGCAAATTCGCGAAAACGCCGGATCAGGTGCGGGAATATTTGAACTCGCTGCCGGAGTAAATGCAAGATACGGCCCGCTTCATTCCTCCGGGGAATGAGGAGCGGGTCGTTTTTTTGTAGCGGATGCCTGTTAGTAGTAAAATAAAAGGGATTGGCTCCGGTGGGGTAATGCGCACCGGCTAATACGATTAAAGTGCGAGTTCAAAAAGTCCGGTTTTCAGCACCGAGAAGATGGGATGAAGCTAGGAAATGAGGAGCGGAGCGTAGTGGGACCTACGTGAGCACCGGAAGTTCCGGCTGAATTCCATATTCGATGTCGAGCAGGCTTCCAGATCGGCTTCGTGATCAAAAGTGGACTTTTTGAACAACCTCTTAAAAGATGTTTTGGAGGGATCTCTATGAACCGTTTGCATACCCCGTTTACGTATAAAGGCTTGCAGCTCCGCAACCGCATCGTGATGCCTCCGATGTGCCAATATTCGGTTGATACGAAGGACGGGAAGCCGGGAGATTGGCATTACGTCCATTATGCGTCGAGGGCGGTCGGCGGCGCCGGACTGGTTATCGTGGAGATGACCGACGTCGAGCCGGACGGCCGGATTAGCGATTATGATCTCGGTTTATGGTCGGACGACCACATCGCTCCTTTCGCCCGCATCGTGTCCGCGGTTCAGGCGCATGGAGCGAAGATCGGCATCCAGATCGCCCACGCCGGCCGCAAAGCCGAGGACGCCGAAGTGCCGGTCGCTCCGTCCGCGATCCCGGTGGCGCCGGGGTCCAAAACGCCGCGTCCGCTAACGACGGAAGAGACGAGAGCGATGGCCCACAAGTTCCGAGATGCGGCGCGCAGAGCGGTGGCGGCGGGAATGGATACGATCGAACTGCACGGCGCTCACGGGTATTTGATCCATCAGTTCCACTCGCCGGCGCTCAACCGCAGAGAGGACGAGTACGGGCAAGATTTGTCGCTGTTCGGCGTCCAGGTTATCCGGGCCGTCAAGGAAGTGATGCCTCCGGATATGCCGCTGCTGCTCCGTATATCGGCTGTCGAATATATAGACGGCGGATACGACCTTGAGCATTCGCTCGCCATCGCGCGCAAGTACAAGGAGGCGGGAGTGGACATCTTCCATGTGTCGAGCGGAGGCGAAGGTCCGGCAGGCAAGCGCAGGCCCGGCAACTATCCGGGTTACCAGGTTCCGTTCGCTAGGGCCTACAAGGAGGCGCTGGACGTGCCCGTCATCGCAGTCGGCATGCTCGATCAGCCGGCGCTGGCCGATTCGGTTGTTGCCAGCGGCGATGCCGATCTGGTCGGGGTAGGGCGCGGGATGTTGTCCAATCCGTACTGGGCCGTTCACGCGATCCGCGCTGCGGCCGGCAAGGAGGCGGCACCGGTGCCGAAAGCTTACCTGCGCGGGTTTTAAAGCGGGCGTACGGAGCAGGCGGCCGGATCGGGTACGGTGCTTGTATGGAAAAGCGACATGTTTTTAGGTTGGAGGATCATACGATGAAAAAATACGATAACGTAGCGGAAACGGATTACGAGGCGATACGCGAAGCTTTGCGCCGGTTGCTTCAGGAGGCGGGCCGCGAAGGCAGCGGGCTGCTGCAGTTCGTGGATGAGGCGGAGCGGCGGGAGGCGGCGGACCGGGAACGAACGGCGCAGCTGATGGCCGAGAACGAACGGCTGAAGCAGGAGGTTCGCAAGCTCCGGGTAGCCCAGGCCGGCACGATGTCCAGCAGGCTGCGGGACGCTTTGCGGGAGTAGGGCGGGGTAAGGACGGCGGGGCCGCCTTACAGAATCGTTATAACGAAACGTTCCATGGAACAAGGCCGATCGATCGGTTATGATAAAGCTAACCTTCAGAAAGGAGTGATGCAAATTGACTACAAAGGTGATTTCGGCTTAGCCGAAACAGACGGGCCACGGCGGCGACGCCGTGGCCGCTGATATTTTACGAGGGTACTCCGCCATAAGCGGGCATGGTCGGCTGTGGCGGTTCAGTTCATAGATCGGGAGGCATATGGTGACGACGGCAAGCTATAGAACGTACGAGAATCTTTTTCTGCATGAAGCTGCGAAACGTTACGGGTTCGACCCGGACCGCATCCGGCACGTCGGTGGGTTTGAAAATCTGGTATACGAGACGGAGAGGGACGGCCGCGAGCTTATTATACGGATTACCCCAAGCACGAAGCGGACGCCGGACTACGTGGCGGCCGAACTGGACTGGATGCTCCGGCTGGCGGACTACGGCGTTCAGGTGGCGAGGCCGGTCGAATCGCTGAACGGACGTTTGATGGAGGCGGCCGAGACGGAAGCCGAGCCGCTGCTGATGGGCGTATTCGAGAAAGCTCCGGGCGGGCATGTCGGAGCGGATCACCCGTTGTGGGGGCCGCGGCTGTTCGAGCAGTGGGGACAGCTGACCGGGCGGATGCACCGGCACAGCGAAACCTATGCCCCCCCGGAAGGCATTCCCCGCCGGCTTGGCTCGGCGCTCGATGAAGTGTATCCGGAGCCTTCCGATGAGGAGGCGCCGTCTGCGGACCGGGACCGGGAAGGAACCGATGAGGCGGGACCGGAAGCCGTCAAGCAGGCGCTGGCGCGTGTATATACTCGAATCGCCGCAGACGTCGAACGGCTGCCGAAGGACGGGGGCCGGTACGGAATGTGCCATCGCGATTTGCATCATGGCAACTTTTTCGCGGACGAAGCGGGCCGGATGACCGCCTTTGATTTTGACGACTGCGGGGACGATTATTATTTGCAGGATATCGCCATGCCGGTTTATTATGCGTCGGTGTTTGCGAGCTGGGACAAGCCCGAGACCGATCCGGGCCGGGTGTCGGACTTTGCGGGCCGGTTTCTGGACGATTTCCTCCGGGGTTATGAACGGGAGCGGCGAATCGGTTCCGGCTGGCTGAAGCAGCTGCCGATGTTCGTCGAGAAGCGGCGCCTCGACCTGTGCCTCATTTTGTTCGACATATGGGGATCGGAGAAGGCGACAGCGGGACAGCGCGAATGGATCTCCGCCAATTCGAAGGCGATCTTGCGGGATATTCCTTGTATGTCGCTTCACCTTTAAATCGGGTATGGCCTAGTATGGACAAGCAAGCCGTTTCGGGAAACCGGAGCGGTTTTTTCTGTTGCAGTTGCCGTTATCCTTATCGTTCCATACCGCCACGCCACCGGTTGAACCTGTGCATGCAGCCGGAATGGAACGTTGAAGAGTTTGCAGGTTTGTCATTTTTTCGTACGCGAAATTAGCAGGATTTGGTCGAATGGAGTCGAATGTAAGCAAAGCGCCACGTTTTAAACAATAATTGCCGAATTCCTTTACGGGAAGCGGGGGAACCATACCGGGTGAATTGGTCTCGCTTCAAAGTGACCATAGGGAACCTTCAACCGAACCCTGAGCTAACCTCGCAGGCACTGGAAGGAGCAGGGTTTTGAAGAAGATTGGTTCTGTTATGCTGCTCAGCTCCATGCTGTTCGTAGCGGCGGCGGGTACGGCTTATGCCGAAGATACGCAGCTGGATCGAGCGGTGGAGGAAGTCGTAGGGACCCCTTACAAATGGGGCGGCACTACGATTAAAGGGTTCGATTGTTCCGGATTCATGCAGTACATCTTCGACGAGTACGGCATCGAGCTGTCGCGTACTTCGAGGGACCAGGCCAAAATGGGAGTGGAAGTCGCCAAGGCAGACCTCCGGATCGGCGACCTGGTGTTCTTCAATACGGACGGTAAAGGAATCTCTCATGCCGGCATCTATTTGGGGGACGGCGAATTCGCTCATTCGGCCAGCAAGGTTGGCGTCAGCATCAGCAAGCTGAGCGACAGCTACTACAAGAATCGTTATGTCACGGCGCGCAGAGTCGTGGACGAGGACACGTTCCTGAAGATGAGCGATGTGAAGCAGTGAATCCGTAAGCGCAGGAAAATCGAACCGGCCCGAGCGTTCTCGCCTGAGAACCTCGGGCTTTTTCTATGCTCACCCCTTTGCCCGATCCGGATCGGAAAGGGGTGCGGCTTCATGCGCGGGAGGGCCGCTTTGTTTGAACGCCGGCGGAAACGGTTAATGGAAGGGTGTAACCGATCTGATTTCGAGAGGAGCCGAGATGATGTTCATGCCTTATGAAACCGGAACCTATTATGATGAAATGCTCGAACCCGGCGGTACTCCGAAAACTCATTACGAAGCGGTATACCGGGCGCTGCACCGGCTGTCGGCAGACGAGCTGCGCCGGAAGCATGAGACGGCCCAACTTCGTTTTTTACGTCAAGGCGTGACGTTTACCGTATATAGCGACAACTCCGGGACGGAGCGGACGATGCCTTTCGACCCGATCCCGATCATTGTGCCGGCCAGTCCGTGGAGCCGGATCGAGCGGGGGATGATTCAGCGCGTAACAGCGTTGGATCTGTTTTTGGACGACGTGTACGGCGATCAGCACATCGTGCGCGACGGAATCGTCCCGTCCCGGCTCGTGACCGGCAATCCTTCGTATTACTCCGGTCCGGCCGTGTCTGCGAGGGCGCCGAAGGGCAGCCGGATCTTTCTGGCCGGCATCGATCTGATCCGCGACGAGCGCGGCGAATACCGCGTGCTGGAAGATAATTTGCGCAATCCGTCCGGGATTTCGTACGTGTACCAGAACCGCTCTGCGATGAGACAGGCGTTCCCGGAGCTGTTCCGCCGGCAGAGCGTGCTGTCGCTGGACCGCCAGCTCGGCATCCTGCATGAAACGATGTTAAGCCATGCCCCGCTCCGCCATTACGGCGCGAGCGGTCCGAGAGCGGTGCTGCTGACGCCCGGGCCTTACAACTCGGCCTATTACGATCATGTGTTTCTGGCTCAGCAGATGGGGATCGAGCTGGTGGAAGGACGCGATCTCGTCGTGCTGGACCATGTCGTCTACGAGAAGACGATCCGCGGCTTGCAGCGGGTCGATATCGTCTACAGGCGAATCGACGACGACTTCCTGGACCCGCTGGCGTTCCGGCCGGATTCGATGCTGGGCGTTCCGGGCTTGCTGGAGGCGTTTCGCCGCGGAAATGTGGCGATTCTGAACGGGATCGGCAATGGGGTGGCGGATCATAAAGGCGTCTACGCCTACGTTCCGGATATGATCCGGTATTACTTGAACGAGGAACCGCTTATCCCGAACGTTCCGACTTATCTGCTGGACGATCCCGAACAGCGGGATTACGTATTCCGGCATATCGACCGGCTGGTCGTCAAAAACGTGGGAGCTTCCGGAGGCTACGATATGCTGATCGGCCCGCATGCGTCGGAGGAAGAAATCGAACGGTTCCGCGTCAAAATCAGGGCCAGCCCCGGACAATATATCGCCCAGCCGACCGTGAAGCTATCGAGGGCGCCGTCGTACCATAACGACAGGGTGTACCCCTGCCATATCGATCTTCGCGTCTTCGTGATGCATGGCGAGAGGACGCATGTGCTGCCCGGAGGGTTGTCCCGGGTCGCGCTCAAGGAAGGTTCGCTTGTCGTCAACTCGTCGCAGGGCGGCGGCGGCAAAGACACCTGGGTGCTGAGCGAGAGGGGAAATCGCGTATGCTGAGCCGGGTGGCCGATACGTTGTATTGGATGGCGCGCAATATCGAGCGGGCGGAGAACAATGCGCGGATTATAGCCGCGAGGCTAAGCCGGATGCCCGAGTCTTGGGAAGAGGGGGAGGGGACGGCTGGAGCGGCTTCTGCCGGATCGGATCGAGCGGACGGAACGGAGAGCGGCGCAAGATGGGCTCCGTTCCGTTCGTTTTCGGGAGCGGGAGCGGATGGACTTGCTCAGGGCGTCCCTCAGGAGGCGGATCTGAATCTGGCCGGCGATTGGGAGGAACTGCTGGAAATCAACGCGTCGCTCGCCGACTACCTGGACAACCATTCAGAGCTCGTACCGGGTGAGATTTTGCACTATTTGACGTTTTCGGAGAGCAATCCGAACTCGATCGCCAGTTGTATCGCCTATGCGCGGAACAATGCCCGGTCGGCGAGGGATTCGATCCCGCATGAGCTGTGGGAGACGCTGAACGACATGTACTGGAATGTCCGCAGGGCGGCGGAGGAGGGCGGAGAGCTGCGCGACTATTACCCGTTTTTGCAGGCGGTTAAGGTAGGATCGTTCACGACGCAAGGCGTCATCGAGTCGTTAATGCCGCGCGGCGCGCCTTATCTGTTCGTGCAAACCGGCAAATGGCTGGAACGCGCCGAGAAGACGGCCCGCATCCTGAATGTCGTCTGCGCCAAGGCGATGAAGCCGGAGGAGCAGCTTCCTGCGCGTCAATATGTGTACTGGCTGACGGCTCTGGAGCTGGTGGGCGGCAGCGACGCCTTTTTGCGGCAATATCCTCCGTATATGCATCCGAAGGATGTACTGGCTTTTCTGATGGCCGACCGGGCTTACCCGCGTTCCATCCGGTATTGCGTCGATCATTTTGTGCAGGCGATGTACCGGCTGGAGGACGAAGGCGTGACTTTGTATACCGGTCCCCTCGTCGCCGCAGTCGAGCAATTGTCCGAGCAGTTCGGCCAAAGCCGCATTCATGAATGGCCGCTGCACGATTTGGAGCGTGATCTGGACCGGTTCCAGAACCTGTGCAACGAGATTGGGGCGCTGGTTACGGGGACGCTGCGTCCGGACGACGGTTTCCGCTATGAAGCTATGATGTGTATACAGGAGTGAGACGTTCTGATGATTTACCAGATTGAGCATACGAATACGTTTACTTACGAGAGTCCGGTCGATCAAAGTCTGAATCACGTCCGCCTGAAGCCGAGAACCGATGTGTGCCAGAAGCTGCTGTCGTACCGGACCGAGATCAGCCCGATGTCGATGTCCAAGGAATATACCGATTTGTGGGGCAACCATGTCGAGACGTTTTTTATCCCCGAGCAGCACCAGACGTTATCCGTGTCGACGACGTCGAAAGTGAGCGTACAGCGTAGCCCGTTTATTCGCAAGGTGGAGCATTCTCCGGAGATGCGGGATATTTTCCGCTCGGCTTTGTTTCGTCAGCATTATTTGGCGTTTCTGAACGAAACACCGTATACGTATATGGAACAAGGGCAAGTGGACGCGATTATGGCCGAGGTGGGGGAGACGGACAACCCGGTCCGGCTGGCGCTGACGCTGATGGACTACATTCACACAACGTTTGCCTACGAGAAGGAAGCGACCGACGTTCATACGAAGGCGAATGAGGCGTTCGGTATGAAGCGCGGGGTGTGTCAGGATTTCGCCCACGTGATGATCGGGGTGCTGCGCTCCCAAGGAGTGCCGGCGCGGTATGTCAGCGGGTATTTGTACATAGGCGAAGATTCGGGCTTTGTCGGCGATGCCGCCACGCATGCGTGGGTCGAGGTGATGATTCCCGGAATCGGCTGGGTCGGACTTGACCCGACGAACAAGGTCGAGGCGCTCAGCTCGCATATCCGGGTCGGAACCGGACGCGATTACGCCGACGTTAGTCCGCTTCAGGGCGTATACCGGGGCGGACGTCACAAGCTTGATGTGAAGGTGGCTGTGAAAGTGCTGGAGAAGCTGTAGGATCGTGGCGGCTGAAGCAGGAAACGGAAAAGCCGGGACTGCGTACGGAAAGTTACCGGCTTGTTTCTTTGCGGGGGACCGTTCGCCGCGTGCAGGAGCAGCCCAATCGACCGTATACGGACGGGAGACAAATGTGTTAAACTGTACATATTAAACATACAATAAGATAGGCGGAAGGAGATTATGCGATGCTTCGATTGGGAGTGCTGGACCAAACGCCTGTCCTGACGGGCTCTAATGCGGTGGAAGCGATGAAGCAGACGGTAGAGCTGGCGCGGATTACCGAGAAGCTCGGTTATTCGAGGTATTGGGTATCCGAGCATCACGATACGATTTCGCTCGCGGGGTCGTCGCCGGAAGTGCTGCTGGCGGCGATCGGCGCCCATACGTCACGCATCCGTATCGGTTCCGGCGGAGTGATGCTTCCGCATTACAGCCCGTATAAAGTGGCGGAAAATTTTCGCGTGCTCGAAGCGCTGTATCCGGGACGGATCGATCTCGGCATCGGACGGGCGCCGGGAGGAATGCCCGCTGCGACTAGAGCGCTCCGGTACGGGCGTCCTCCGGAAATCGCCGAGGCGTTTCCGGCTGCGCTCGAGGAGCTGGGCGGTTATTTGCGTCCGGTCCGCGGGGCGGCGGAGGTTCGTCCGGGCTCCGGCTTGCAGGCGACGCCGCTCGTGGAGACGAGTCCGGAAATATGGCTGCTCGGTTCGAGCGATTACAGCGCGCGCCGGGCTTCGGAACTGGGCGCTTCTTTTTCGTTCGCTCATTTTATTAACGGAGAGGGCGGGCAGGGCGCGGTTCAGCATTATTACGAGACGTTCCGTCCGGGACCGCTCGGCGCCGAACCCCGGGCTAACGCCTGTGTCATGGTCCTGTGCGCGGATACGGATGAAGAGGCGGATCGCCTCGCGGCGCCGCTCGATCTGAAGCTGCTGCTGCTGGAGCAGGGCCGGTTCGGGATCGACATTACACTGGAGCAGGCGCTGGCTTACCCTTACACGGAGTTTGAGCGAATCCGCATTCGCCATAACCGCAAAAGGATGCTCGTCGGCGGTCCGGAGAACATCAAAACGCAGCTCCTCGAATTCAGCCGCTCTTACGGCGTGGAGGAGGTCATCGTCAACTCGATCACCCCTGACTTTGCTTCGCGCGTCCGTTCCTACGAGCTGGTCGCGGGTTTGTTTTGAGAGCTGCGGCGGCCGGCAGGAATGAGCGGCTTTCCCGAGCGAGGCGGTTCGGCCCCCCGGCTGGTTCACGAGCTTAAGAGCGATCTGGAGCTCTTATTTCGAGGGAAATTGCAGGTTTTCGGCATATAAAAGCGGTTTGCACTTCTTATTTTTGTTCATGTACAGGGGATAGAGGCTGTACGGCAGAAATAAGGGCTGCAAACCGCTTTTATTTTAGCGTATGTGCTTGTTTTCATCGAAATAAAGGGTGCAAATGGCTCTTAACTTTACGCTCCCTGTTAAGGGGCGGAAAGCTTTGTGCGCCGAACGATGCTGATTGACCGATCCCCGTCACGCAGCGTAGCTCCGGATGCTGGATTCCGGGGGCGGATGTTGGAGGCAGATGTAGGATGCTGGGTGCCATGACGGATGACGGATGACGGATGGCGGATGACAGATGACGGATGACGGGGGTGGTGAGCCGTTCGCGATACGATAAAAACGACCCGGCGTTGGCTTAGGGAAGGGCCGGTGTCTGCTCTAGGGGGGCTTCACGGGGTGTCCATTCGGTGTCGGGGGAAAGTGGTTAATCGTATAGTATGATAATCATTTTCTATCGGAGTGATTGATTTTATTTATTTTTTCCCGCCGAATCTATTGACACTTTAGGGGCATCCCCGTTATGATGAAAACTATATTTTGGAAGGAGGTCGAAGACAATGATCCGCGATATTCGTTCGAATCAACAGACACGCTTCATTTCCGATTCCACAATCGCATATATCCGCTCATTCTTCATCGGCCTCTCCGGGTGCAGTGCCGGATAACGGTCGCCGCTTGTTCGTGCACATTTATTTGTGCGTATGTCGGCCGTTTCCTTTGCTTGATCCGCTATGGACGTTTGGAGTCCATAGCTTTTTTGCGTTTCCGGCGATCGGGTCCGGGCGCCGCGGGCGATGCGGAACATCCAGAAGTGTCGCAGGTGAGCGAACCGGATGGGCGGCTACAGGGATTAATTCCAGCTTGAGGACGAGGGACCGAGCCCAAGTACGGGAATTTGGCGCAACAGAATAGCGAACCAGCGAACCAGCGAAACAATGAAACAACGAAACAACGAAACAACGAAACAACGAAACAACGAAACAGCGAAACTGCAAACCGCAAACCGCAAATCAACAGAACAGCAAAATAGCAAAATAGCAAAATAGCAAAATAGCAAAATAGCAAAATAGCAAAATAGCAAAATAGCAAAATAGCAAAATAGCAAAATAGCAAAATGCTAAATAACGATCGTTCGTTATCTAGACTCCATCCATTTTGAAAGGACTAATCCATATATGTTTACACTAACCGCACATGAAAATAAAACCTATTACCGGCAAGTGGAGCTCCCCGCAGGACCGCTGCACGTATACGCCGGAGACTCGCTGTACAGCGCCATGGAATACAAAGTATTCGAGATGGCAAACAACAATTTGCAAATTCCGAACCGGGTGTACATGAGCTATACGCCGGACGTCCATGTAGGCGTAGGCACGTGCATCGGCACGACGGCCGTCTGGAAGTCGCGGGACGGGTATGTGTCCCCGTCGATCGTCGGCAGCGATATCGGCTGCGGCATGCGCGTCCATCTGACGAACCTGCATGCAAACGAGCTGCGCGAGGTGAAGCTTCGCCGCAAGCTGGTGAAGGCGATCGAAGCGAAGCTGCCGGTGGAGGAGCACGCCAGAGGATACTTCTCGGACATCCGGCTCGAGCATGTCGTGAAGAAAGGACTGCACGGCCTGCCGAAAAAGTACATTCCGGACGGTTACACGCCGCGCAAGTCGACCTCGCTTACCCATGTGGAGTGCGCCAAGTTCGGTTTCGACGAAGCGTATCTGGACCGGTTCCCGGAAACGGTCTGGCATCGCTCGCACCGGCAGCTCGGGACGCTGGGCAGCGGCAATCATTTTGCCGAAATTCAGGAGATCCGGATCGATGAGAGCAACCGGGCGATCGCAGATGCATGGGGACTGTTCGACGGTCAGATCGTCGTTATGATTCATTCCGGCTCGCGTTCCTGGGGCGGTGCGGTCAATCAGCACTGCGGGACGGAGATCGCCAAGACGATGCGCGCTCTCGGACTCGGAACGGCCGACCCGAAGCTCGTGTTCGCACCGCTCGACTCGCCTGCCGCCCAGTCGTACGTGCATCTGATGTACTCGGCGCTTAACTACGCGGTCGTCAACCGCCATCTGATCGCTTACGGCATCCGCGAAGCGCTCCGTGACGTGATGGGCCCGAAGGTAGAGCTGTCGACCTTGTACGACCTGATGCACAACTATGCATGGGAGGAAGAGCACGACGGCGAAGCGCACTTCATTCACCGCAAAGGCGCTACCCGGGCGCTTCCGGCGGAACATCCCGACAATCCGGCGCCTTATCTTGCTACCGGCCATCCCGCATTGATCCCGGGATCGATGGGCACGTCCTCTTACATCATGGTTGGCGCAGCCGGAGGGAAAGCCAATTATTACTCGATCTGCCATGGAGCGGGACGAATTCGTTCGCGCAGCGCGACCAAAAGACTCGTTTCCGTAGAAGAGTTTAAAGCATCGCTGGGGGTAGGCACCGAATCGGAAATCGTAGTTAATCAGCGGACGCTGGAGTCGATCGTCGACGAATCGCCGCAAGCTTATAAAGATGTAGATCAAATCATCGAAAGCGTCGCAGGAGCCGGACTTGCCGGCGTAGTGGCTAAATGCAGGCCTCTTGCGACCGTAAAAGGAGTATAAATGACGATACCAACTATTATGAATCAACAAGCGGGGCTGTCTCATGCGACGGCAAGCACGGTCATCTCGTATCAGGAAGGAAACGCAGCGGCTTTGCCGGAATATGCGGATTATGCCCGGGTCGTACACCGGATTCGGGAAGTGTTGAAGACGAAATACGGAGCCGACTTCCATCTCTATGTGAGCGAGGACAACGGCCGGGAAGACTTCTGGGAGCTGCTCGAGGAGGATGTGCAGGACGGCTGCCCGGAAGTCGAATATGTGGCGCGTATCTTCGATCTGATCGAGTCGCGTGCGTTCTCTTACAAAGCCGAGCCGGAAGCGGCCGGCTACCGGGTGTACCCGTCGCAGCGCAATAACGTGTTTGCTTACCCGCAGCTGGGCGTGGCGCTTGCTCACATTCCGGTGTTCCGCGACCACGGCATCTTCTGCGATCAGGTTCTGTTTGCCGAAAACGACGTTGCCCTGCACCGGTTTCTGGCCCATATGCAGCGCAGACGCCAAGACCGGGACAGCAGCCGGGTGACCGTGTTCAGCGATACGCGGCACGGCATCGACCAGTCCCAGGAGCCGATAACCCGTCAGGTGGATCGCGACGAAGTGATTATGGACGAATCGCTCAAAACGGACATTTTCCGCTCGATCGACGAGTTTTTCGCAGAGGACCGGGGGTTTTTCCGCGAGTTCGACATCCCCTACAAGCGGGGCATCCTGCTCTATGGCAAGCCGGGCAACGGCAAAACGACACTGGTCAAAGCAATCGCCGGAAGCGTGCGCGCGCCTGCCGCTTACTGGCAAATTACGGAGCATACGAGCAGCGATTCGGTGCAGGAAGTATTCGAATCGGCAGTCAAGATGGCGCCGATGGTGCTGATCATCGAGGATATCGATTCGATGCCCGAGCATGTGCGCTCCTTTTTCCTGAACACGCTGGACGGAGCCACTTCCAAGGAAGGCATCTTCCTGATCGGCACGACGAATTATCCGGAGAAAATCGACCCGGCGCTCATGAACCGGGCCGGACGGTTCGACCGTGCCTACGAGATCGCGCTTCCCGATACGGCGGCGAGGGCAAGGTATTTGAAGCAGCGCGGGCTGGCGCGTCTGATCGGCGACGAAGCTTTGCCGGAGGCAGCCAGGTTGACCGAGTCGTTCTCGCTCGCCCAGTTGAACGAGCTGTACGTATCGGCGGCGCTGCATTGGCACTACGAGCGGGAGGTCCGTCTCGAATCCCTCGTGCGAAGCATGCGGGCGGATCTGAACAAGGGCCGTACCGGAGGCTGGATGAAGGAACCGGCGGACGGCAAAGTGGGCTTTATCCCTGCATAAAAGATGGCTGGAGGGGCCGCTGCCGGATTGCAACCGGCGGTGGCATGTCTCACCGGCCTTACAATAGAAGTGTGTAATACTCGGATACGTTAGTTAGGATTGGAAAGGATTGTACGTGATGTTAAGCAAAGAATACGAAACAAGTTTAAGCAAAAGGATGACCAAAATACTCCGGCACGATCCGGCTTCGTACGGCCTTGCGTTGGACCCGCACGACGGTTCGGTGCCGGTGGAGGAGCTGCTTCATGCGCTGCGGAGGCTAAAGGGCTGGCAGACGGTGACGATGGAAAATCTGCGCCAGGTCGTCGCCAATTCGGATAAGCAGCGGTTTGAGATTACAGGCGACCGCATCCGCGCCCGGTACGGCCACAGCGTCGAACGGGTTGCATACGAAGCGGGGCAGCCTCCGGCGGTACTGTATCATGGGACGGGAAACGGTACGACCGCGGTCATCCTGAAGGACGGGATTCGCCCGATGGGCAGGCAGTACGTTCATTTGTCGGAAGGGCTGCAATTCGCTTCGCTCGCGGGCAAACGCAAAGGGCAATTGGCCATCGTCGCAGTCGATACGGCGAAAGCGGCGGGTGAGGGCGTCATCTTTTATTTCGCCGGCAACGAAGTGTGGCTCGCGGACTATGTCCCGGCGGACTGCTGCAGCATCTATAAACCGGAAGCGAGGAAAAGGTAATGGCGGCTCCACTTGTAGATATCGGTGTTAACCTGATGCACCGATCGTTTCATACCGACAGGGAGGAAGCCCTGGGCCGCGCGGCTGAAGCCGGAGTTACCCGGATGATCATTACCGGAACGAGCGTACGCAGCAGCGAGGAGGCGGCCGCTTATGCGGGAGGACAGCCGGCGGGTACGCTGTATTCCACTGCCGGCGTTCATCCGCACGACGCGAAGAGGTGCAATCCCGGCACGATCAGCCGGCTCCGGCGATTGGCGGTGCAGCCGCACGTAGTTGCGATCGGCGAATGTGGTCTCGACTACAACCGGGATTTCTCGCCGCGCGACGTGCAGCGCACCTGGTTCGACGCACAGGTGAAGCTGGCGTGCGAGCTGCGGCTGCCGTTGTTTCTGCATGAGAGGGAAGCGTTCCGCGACTTTGTGCAGATTTTGCAAAGCTATGGGAAGGAGCTGCCGCCCTCCGTCGTCCACTGCTTCACCGGAACGGGAGCCGAGCTTGACGCCTATGTCAACATGGGGGTGTACATTGGCGTCACCGGCTGGATCTGCGACGAGCGGCGCGGCCAGCATCTGCGGGAGCTGGTCGGGCGGATTCCCGCCGACCGCCTGCTCGTGGAGACGGATGCGCCGTTCCTTACGCCGCGCGATTTGCGTCCGAAGCCTGCCGGGTCCCGCAACGAACCGGCTTATCTTCCGCATATCGTGCGGACGATTGCGGAGTGCACGGGGCGACCGTTCGAGGAGATCGCGGCACAAACGACGCAAAATGCGGTCCGGTTGTTCGGGCTGGCTTGACGCTGGGGCGAGCTCGCCAGTCGTATGGAAGGAAGCGGCGTACCCATCGGCGGTTGCAAGAAGGGATAGCGGCTCAATTCCCTTAGATTTTCTATATTGGAAATATAAGCGGTTATTGCTAGATAGTAGATTATCATCGGAGAGGCTAACTTCTGGGTTGCCCATACTCCCGCCGAACGGCTTCGATCAGAGGCCGGCCGTTCTTTTTTACGCCAGAATGTGAGTTCGCTAAAGCGTTAAAATGGACCGAGGCATTCTGAACCAAGGAAAGCTGCCTCTTACGCAGGGCATTGATCGTGGAAAAGGATTTGCACGTAAAAGGACCGTCGGGGCCATTTCTCCGGCGGCTTTTTCTCCATGAGCCGATTTTTCAAACTGTGACTTTAGTCATGGATTATTTGATGAAAAGGAGTTGAAATCTGCATAAAACATATTCCACGATTCGACAAAATCCGTTAAGATGGTTGTAGTTCCTGCTTCATACTCTCAGTCATTAGGAAGGTGAACCTATGATCGGTTCCGCAATGAAGAGAAAGATAAGCGTCTTTATGATTATGGCGCTGTTTGCAACGATGCTGTGGTCTCCAAATTCATGGGCCATAAGTACGATCCCCAACGGAAACGGGGTGAATCAAAGCGCCAGAGTGGAGCCGAATCCGCTCGGGGAAAATGTAACAGCAAAGGTGTACGGCGACGAATTGCCCATACTTTTTAACGCTTACGGCGGCGCTTTTGACGGCCAGTATATTTGGTTCGGGGACATGGGGTTGACGGGGAAAATCGTTCGGTTCGATCCCGTCACAGCGACTTCGGCCACTTACGATCTGCCTAGCGGCATAACGAGCGGATTTTTCGGAACCGTATTTGACGGCCAAAACATCTGGTTCATTCCCAATACGGGCGGCAAGCTGGTTAAGGTAGACAAAGATACCGGTACCGCTACGGGATATGATGGATGGCCGGCCGAAGTATCTTCGGGCTCAAGGCATTTTACGGGCGGCGCTTTTGACGGGCAATATTTGTGGCTTGCTCCCGGCGGTAACGGCTCTAACATAGTGGTACGGGTAAAGGTCTCCGACGGCACCATGACGGGCTACCCCTTGCCAGTCGGCGTTGCCGGTTCATTTTTCGGAGCCGTCTACGACGAACAAAACGTCTGGCTGATTCCTAACGGCGGCAACGCGCTAGTCAAGATCAATCCTGCCAACGGTACGATGACCACGCATAGCAACTGGCCTGCGGGTTTTACAACAGCAGGCTCTTTCTCCGGAGGAATCTTTGACGGTGAATACATATGGCTGATTCCCGCTGGTGCTGACCGCATCATCCGATTGGACCCCGCTACGAATACCATGACGGGTTATAATAATTGGCCTGACGGATTTAATAAAGCTCAGAACATTTACTTTAGCGGAGCATTCGACGGGCAGAACATCTGGTTCACGCCTTTCATCGGCGGACAAATGCTGAAGCTCGACAAAGCTACAGGAGAAATGAAAAGCTATGATATTTCAGGCTGCTCCAATCCAAGCTTTTTAGGCACGGTGTTTGACGGTCAACAGTTATGGCTCACTTCTCTTTCAGCATTATCAGCGACATTAACCCGGGTGTCCACTGCAGGGCCAGGCTCCGATACCGGCGCGCCGGTTGTCGCCAACGGAACTTTGACCCCGTCTTCGTTGACGTTCAGCAGTGCCGGCTTGTCCTGGGCGAAGGCGACGGATGACATTACTCCGGATTGTAAGCTCGAGTACCTGGTGTACCGCTCGGACAGCCCGAATATCAGCACAGTGAGCGATATGGAAACGAACGGTACCGCGGAGGGGGCTTTCGCAGCCGATATCGCGACCAAGACCGTTACGGGGCTTACTCCGGGATCGACCTATTACTTGAACGTGATGGTCAAGGATCAGAGCGGCAATAAAACCGCTTATACGATGGTTCCGGTGACGCTGCCGGCCCCGACGGTTGCTTTGAGCTATAACGGGAACGGTCATACGGGAGGGTCCGCACCGGTAGACGGATCGGCCTATACCAACGGACAATCGGCTTCCGTAGCCGGCAATACAGGGAGTCTGGTCAAGGAAGGTTCCGTATTCCGGGGCTGGAATACGTCAGCCGACGGCAGCGGAACCGACTACGCTCCGGGTTCGGCCCTGACGATGGGCCTTGCCAACGTGACGCTATATGCCAAGTGGGAGCTGCTTAGCGACGAAGCACGTCTTGGCTCGCTGGTGCTCTCGGGGGTGACGCTGTCTCCTGCATTCCATTCCGACACGGCCGCTTACAGCGCAACTGTAGGGTATGATACCCGAAGCACAACCGTGACCGCAACCGTCTACAACGAGCAGGACGCCGCCTCGATAGAGCTGAATGACGGAATCGCGCTGACCGGCGGGCAAGCAAGCGGTCCTGTCAGCCTCGCGGTAGGCAAAAATACGGTAACCGTGAAGGTGACGGCAGAGGACGGACAAACTCAGCTTACTTATACGGTGGAAATCACGCGAGAAGAAGAAAGCGTCTCTCCCCCGGAAACGGGATCGGGACCGGGACCGGCCGTTTCTGTGCCTCCGAAGGAGGACGGCTTCCGGGTGATCATCAACGGACAGCCTCAGGAGCAGATTGCGACCGCCGTTAAGGAAAGCGCGAACGGGCAGTCGAAGCTCGTCGTGACGGTGGATGTGGACAAGCTGACCGCGCAGCTGGCCAAGGAAGGCGATAAGCCTACGATAATCATTCCGGTCAGCTCCGGCGAGGATCAAGTGTCTGCAGTGTTAACCGGAGCAGCGGTGCAAGCGATGGAGAACAAGCAGGCGGTTCTGGACATTCAGACGCCTCTGGGCAGCTACACGCTTCCTGCGGCCGAGGTCTTTATCGGCAGGTTGTCCGAGCAGTTCGGCAGTTTGGTACAGCTGGCGGATATGGAGGTTCGGGTCGAGATCGGGAAGAGCGGCGAGGCCGCGGCGGCGCTTATGAATGAGGCGGCTTCGAAAGGCGGCTATGTCTTGAGCGCTCCTCCTGTCGATTTCACAGTCAGCGTGAGCTACAAAGGGACGACTTTGACGATCGAGAAGTTCAGCACCTACGTGAAGCGGGAAATCGCCCTTCCGGAAGGGGCGGACGCGGGCAAGGTGACGACGGCTCTCGTGCTACATGCTGATGGCACGACCCGCCATGTGCCAACGTTCGTGACTTCCCGTGAAGGCAAGTCGTACGCGGTAATCAACAGTTTGACCAATAGTACGTATGCCTTGGTGTGGAGTCCGAAGACGTTCGGCGACATGGAAGGCCATTGGGCGAAAGCGGCCGTTCACGATATGGCTTCCAGATTCGTAGTGAACGGGAAATCCGCTACGGACTTTGCGCCGGATGCAGCCATTACCCGCGCCGAATTTGCCGCGATCGTGGTCCGGGCTCTCGGATTGTCGGATACGGGCGAAACAGCGGCATTCCAAGATGTGTCCGACAAGGACTGGTACGCCGGCTCCGCAGCGGAGGCGAAGGAGTACGGGCTGATCGACGGTTATGAGGACGGCACCTTCCGTCCGGACCGGTCGATCACACGTCAAGAAGCGATCGTGATTCTGTCTCGGGCGATGAAGCTGGCCGGGCTGGAGACAAGCGTGTCCGCCGGTCAGGCGGATGCGGCGCTTGCCGCTTTTGCAGATCGTCAGGAGCTGGCGGATTGGGCGAAAGAAGCTGCCGCGGCGATGGTTCGGGGAGGCATGCTTGCCGGGAACGGGACCGGCTTGACCCCGTCGGCCGACATCACGCGTGCCGAGACGACTACGATGGTGCAGCGTGTTCTGAAGGCTGCGAAATTGATCGATTAAGCTAGGCAGGGGCTGTTCCGAAAAGGCATTGGAGAGTGAGCAAGTCCCATATGAGGTGTAGAGACGCTTCCATAACCACTGTATAGGTGGGGATGGAGGCGTCTTTTTGTTTTGCTGGCCAAAGTGTAGTGGCGGGGGGAAGAGGTTGAAAGCAAATAATAACAGGCCCTCGCACGGACTCGCCAGTTCGAATCGTTTTTTGGAAGAGCAGGGAGCTGCACCGGCGCGCAGTCGGACGGCTAACGGACATGGGGGCAGCTTAGACGTCAAATGGAGGGGATCAGACCGGCTAACGGACAGGAGAGCAGCTTACGCGGCATTAGACGCCAATAGTAGAGGGTAATCGACTCCTAAGCGTCTGTGGTGACCGTTATGGAGCGAATTGGAGCAAAAGTGGCTCCTAAGCAGCTGTGGTGTCCGTTAGAGGGGCTGTGCATGTACCTACTCCAAGAACGGTCCGCAATTCCCGACAGTTCCTAGCGACCCGGAAATCGCAGCTGCATCTTCCTCCAAATGTCCCATTGACAGCTGAAAATTAATATGTCATTATGAAAATATCAAAATGACAATATTGTTTCCATTACCGGAAGGGAGTTCTCATCATGAGCAAAACTATGAACAACGTATTGCAAGCTGTCGGGCTCGTCATCGGTATGGCGCTTATCGGCTACACCTCTTCGACGGTTTTGGAGGCGGCGGCTTCGATTACGGGGCTGCTCAGCGTCTGGCTGACCGCGCGGGCGAATATATGGGCTTGGCCGACAGGACTGGTGAGCGTCGTCTGCTTTTTCTACATCTTCATGGATGTAAAGCTGTATGCGGATATGACGCTTCAAGTGTTCTTTTTCGTCCTCAGCATCTACGGCTGGGTCGTATGGCTGAGCGGCAGGGGGAACGCCAAAGTACGGCCGACGACCCGGATTACAGGCTGTCTTGCGATCTTGCTGATCGTATTTCTGATCGCGGCTACCGCAGGCTGGGGATATGCGCTGGACGGGTACACGGATGCGGCCGTTCCGTATCTGGACGCTTTCATCGCCGTGCTGAGCCTGATCGCCCAATATTTGTTGTCGAGAAAAGTGCTGGAGAGCTGGTACGGCTGGATCGCCGTCGATGTGCTGTCGATCGGGATGTACGCCTACAAAGGGCTGGACGCGGTCGCCATCCTGTATGTCATTTTCCTGGGGATCGCGATCTACGGACTGGTAGGCTGGAGAAAAGAGTACACAGCCTTATTTGGCAAAACGCAACCCCCAACCCCAACACAAGGAGAAGGAGGCGGAATCCGTGTCTGAAACGATAGGACTAACGCTTGGCAAATTCGCGCCGTTTCATAAAGGGCACCAGCTGCTTGTGGAGACGGCGCTGCACGAAACAGACCGGGTCATCGTCGTGATCTACGATTGTCCGGAGACGACTCCGGTCCCGCTCACGGTCCGCGCCCGCTGGATTCGCACGTTATATCCGTCCGTAGAGGTGATCGAGGCGTGGGACGGCCCGGCCGAAACCGGTTATACGCCGGACATTATGCGGAAGCAGGAGCGTTACATCCTGGATTTGCTGGGGGAGCGCAAAGTGACGCATTTTTATTCCAGCGAAAAGTACGGGGAGCATATGAGCGAAGCGCTCGGCGCGGTGAACCGGCAGGTGGACCCGGACCGGGGGCGGTGTCCGGTATCCGGTACGGCGGTTCGGGCGGCGCCATATGAACATCGGCACCTGGTCGATCCGCTCGTATACCGCGATCTGGTCGAGAAGGCGGTGTTCGTAGGCGCCCCATCCACCGGCAAAACGACGACGGCCCAGGCGATGGCCGCCCGGAAAAACACCGTCTGGATGCCCGAATACGGCCGGGAATACTGGGAAAATCATCAGGTCGAACGGCGTCTTACCCCGGAGCAGCTCGTCGAGATTGCCGAAGGGCATCTGGAACGGGAGAATGCGGCGTTAACCGAAGCCCGCGACTATTTGTTCGTCGATACGAATGCGATCACCACGTATATGTTCGCGCTGGACTATCACGGCTTCGCGCTGCCGCGGCTGAAGGAACTGGCGGAACGTGCGGTGTCCCGGTACGATCTCGTGTTTGTATGCGGGGACGATATCCCGTACGACGATACGCCCGACCGGTCCGGCGACGTCCACCGGCATACGTTTCAGAAAAAAATCGTCGCGGATCTGCTGGAACGGAACGTCCCGTTCATCCCGCTGAAGGGAACGGTGGAGCAGCGGTTGGATCGGGTGGATTCGGTGCTGAGCCGGTATGCGAAATACAGGAGCTTGGGCGAACTGGTATTGGTCCAGGAGCACCCCCTCTAAAGCGGAAAGCGGTGCCGCCATACAGCCAGGCGAACGTCGGGCTAGTCCAGGAGCGCGCTTTTCCCCGGATGGTGTACGGATTGTAACGGAACTGCAGGCGATAACGTACAAGTAAGGGCGGATGAAAAAAATGAGCCGCAAGTCTCATTTTCGCTGCCGGACGTCCGACTGGCCCTGTTTCAAACAGGAAAATCCGATCCGGTTGTGGAAACATTTAGTCAGATCCCGATAAAAGATGCAGCGAGGTACAAGTGTGATAGAGATAACCGAAGCTTATATCGATTCGATGGCTCCCAATGCAGGGGCGATCAAAAACGGCCGCGATCTGGTGAAGAAAAACAGCTTTCCGAAGCTGTGCCGTTCGGAGGACGGGACGCTGCTGTTCGGAGAGTGCAAAGGAAGCGGCAAAGATCCGTACCGGTGCTCGGCCGACTTCGTAAAGCCGGAAAGTCCGGTGTTCCGGTGCAGCTGTCCCAGCCGGCAATTTCCGTGCAAGCATAATCTCGGGCTGCTTTACGCATATGCGGGGGGCAAACCTTTCACCGTAGAGGACGTTCCCGAGGATGTAGCGGATAAGCGGAGCAAGATCGAGCAGCGCGAGGAGAAAAAGAAGGAAGTAGCCGAATCCGCGGCGGCGGGGGGCGAGACGGCAACCGCCAAGCGCAAGACAAACAAGTCCGCACTCGTTAAAAAGATGGCCGCCCAGCTGGAAGGGATCGAGCTGCTCGACAAGCTGGTCCGGCAAATCGTCCAATCCGGCTTCGCCTCCCTGGACGCGAAAACGATGAAGATGCTGGACGACCAGGCGAAGCAGCTCGGCAACTACTACGTGCCGGGACTGCAGAGCGCTTTCCGCGAGCTGCTGCTCGTACTGGAAAGCGGGGACGACCAGGAGCGGATGTATACGGAAGCGATGGACAAGCTGACGCTGCTCCATATGCTGATCCGGAAAAGCAGGGACTACATCGAAGGCAAACGGCAAAATCCGGAAGGCCCGATGGACACCGTCTCGCCGGTCGAGGAGTCGATCGGTCATGCGTGGCAGGCGGCGGAGCTGAAAGAATACGGGCTCATCCGCTCGGATGTCGAGCTGCTGCAGCTGGCGTTTCGTTCTTATGGAAACGAGGCGCGGGGCGAATACGTGGACGAGGGCTGGTGGATCCGGCTGGACACGGGCGAGCTGCACACCGTCCGGACGTACCGGCCGTATCGCGCGGCCAAGTATATGAAGGAAGAGGACTCGTGCTTTTCCGTCGTTAAGGCGAAGGAATTGTTCGTTTACCCCGGACAGTGGACGCCAAGGGCCCGCTGGGAAGAGATGACGATGCGGGACACGACGCCGGAAGACCGTGCCGCCGTTATTTCACATGGCAAACGATTATTCGCGGAAACGATTAAGGCGGTTAAAAACGAGCTGAAAAATCCGCTGTCCGACAAACGTCCGGTCGTGCTGCTGTCCTATGCCAAGCTGGGCGTGGCCGGCGGGCGGTACGTGCTGGAGGACGAGGCCGGCAAAAGGCTGACGCTCGGAGACATCCGCTCCCTGTCCCATCCCGGCATGCAGCTGCTGCCGCTGCTCGGGGAGCACATATGCCGCGATCAGGCGATGCTCGTTATGTTCGAGCAAGATTTGCTGGACGGCAGTCTGATCGCCCAGCCGCTTTGCCTTGTCACCGGGACGGAGACGGTGCGGTTCATTTACTGATCCGGAAGCTTCAGATTTGTGATAGCGGGCCTCCGTTAAAACGGACTGTGAGGCTGCGGATTCGAAAAAAGCGCCTTTTCCGCGGGGCATTCAACGTGGCGAGGGCTGCGATTAGACAGTTTGAAGAAAGGAGCACGGACCGTTGAGCATTCAAGTATTAACCGATTTGCACCGGGAAGTGCGCCGGTTGTTCATAGCGGGAAGCGGCCTGGCGGCGGGGGATTTGCGTCTGGCCAAGCTGGTGCCGCAGCTCCGGCATCTGTCCGGCACCGCTCCGGTGCTCGGGAAGGTGGCCGACGCCGTCTCTCAGCTGTGCGAGGCCGACCGAGAGCGGGCGCCGGGCAAGCTGCTGGAGCTCGGCGCGCTGCTGCACGCGATCCTGTATACGCAAGGCGATGCCGATACGAAGGGCGAGTTCCGGGAGTTTGAGCCTTACGAACCTCTTGGCGGCGATGCGGGGAGCGGAGCGTTCGCTTTGGCGACGCCGGCGACGTTCCGCCAGTTGAAGCCGCTGATTGACGCGCTGACCGAGCGGGGATCGGGACGGCTGGAGGTGATCCGGCAGGCGTGCGAAGCCGGGCTGTTTGCAGATATGCGGACACATGTGCCGGCGGTGATCGCCTTGGAGGACCCTTCGTCCGAGATTGCCGAATTCGTCTCGGTCCATGTCATTCCGGCGATCGGGACGCCGGCGCTGCCGATCCTGGATAACCGGCTTGAACTGGAGGGAGGCAGGGGCGACGCCCGCAAGCTGCAATTGATTCACCGGCTGACTAACGCCGGAGCGGAAGAGCTTGTCGTGCGTGCTGCAAGAGAGGGCTCCCAGGAAGTCCGGATCGCGGCGATCGAGCTGCTCGCCGATTACCCCGGCCAGGAAGCGTATATATTGGAGCAGTCCCGGGATAAGAAAAAAGAGGTCCGTCGTGCCGCTCTGCATGCCTTGGCCGGTCTGGGAACCGGGGATGCGGCGGCCCGGCTGCTGGAGGCGCTTCGAAGCAAAGATCAGGATATCGCCGTCGAACCGGTCCGGCTGTGCGGCAATGAACGGTTGACCGCAGAGGTGATCGGGTATGCGGAGGCGCTCTCCTTGCAGCTCCGCTCGGAAGGGCAAGTAGATGCTTCTGCGGACAAAGCGGCGAAAGAAAAGGCCGCCGCCGCTGCGGCGGAGAAGCTTCACTACGCGCTGCAGGCGCTCGACGGGAAACGGGAGCCTGCGGTCGCCGCCTTTCTGATGAATCTGGTACCGGACACGACGCTGCCCGCGAAGGAAGCGGCGAATCTCCGCGAGCAGGCGGCCGGGCTGCTGCTCGATATGGAGACGTCCGGGACGGACTTGTTCTTGCACGATTTGCGCGACCGGCGCGATCTGCGGTTGCTGTCGTACAGTTTCCGCGCCGCTATGCGCGTCCTGACGGCTGCCGAATGGTACGACGCTTACGAGCCGTTCGTACGCAACCGGAAGCAGGCCGAGGCGAAGGAATTGCTTGGAGTGATGCGGAATACCGCTTTGCGTTTCGACATCCTGGAGGATGGCAGCGAGGAGCGGGAACATCCCCTGATGGAATGGGACGGCCGCTGGATATACCGGTTCGTCGAGCTGGACGAGACAGAGCTCGTCTGCCGTCTGGTGCAGGGGCCGGATGACAAAGTCGAGGCTTACTTGCTCGGCAAATTTGCAGCCGAGCCGAAGCTGGCCAAGCACGGGACGGCGCACCTCTTGCTCGCCTTGTTCAGGCTGGGGCATGCGGAAGCGGCCGAGCTCACGATGAAGGCGTTCGAGGCGATGACCTCGAGACAGCTGTATTATCTTGACAGGGAAAAAGCCGCGCTGCTCCTGCAGCTGCCGCGCACGTATGTGGACAGGCTGCGCACTTATGCCGAAGGACTCGCCTATGAGGGCGTTAAAAATGAAATGCTTGAAATCGCCGAGCTGATCGGAGCGAAGCCGGAACAACCGGAACAAACCACTAAAGGAGCGGGATGGATCGAATGGATCAAACGCAAAATGTACTAAGATTGCCGGCTGAGAAACTGTATGAGTCGGAGCTGCAGGCGCTGAAAGCGATGGACCGGGATGCGAAGCCGGCGGGATGGCAGCTGTCGCCCAAGGCGGTGCTGACGTTCCTGACGGGCGGCGAAGTCGGAGGCGTCCAGATTACGCCGAAATATATCGGCAACCGCAGACTCGTCGAGATCGCGATCGCTACGCTGCTGACCGACCGGGCGCTAATGTTGATCGGGGAGCCGGGGACGGCAAAGTCGTGGCTATCCGAGAATTTGACCGCCGCGATTCACGGCGATTCGTCCAAAGTGATTCAAGGAACGGCGGGGACGAGCGAGGAGCATGTCCGTTATTCGTGGAACTATGCGATGCTGCTGGCGAACGGACCGTCCGATCAGGCTTTGCTCAAAAGCCCGATCTATCGTGCGATGGAAACCGGCGGTATCGCCCGGTTTGAAGAAATATCTCGCTGCGCTTCGGAGGTGCAGGATGCGCTGATCTCGATTTTGTCCGAGAAAACGATCGCCATACCGGAGCTGGCCCGCGAGGTGTCGGCGGCGCGCGGCTTCTCGATCATCGCTACGGCCAACACGCGGGATCGCGGCGTGAATGAGATGTCGGCGGCGCTGAAGCGCCGGTTCAACATCCTGGTCCTTCCGGCGCCGAACGAGCTGGAGACGGAAGTGGACATCGTCCGCAAGCGGGTGAGGGAGATCGCCGCGAGCTACGAGCTGAAATCGGCGCCGCCGGAAGAGGAGGCGATCCGCAAAATCGTCACCGTATTCCGCGAGCTGCGCGTCGGCATGACGCTCGACGGCAAGGAAAAAGTGAAGCCGCCGAGCGGCGTCATTTCGACAGCTGAAGCGATCTCGCTCTTGACGAACAGCATGGCGCTGGCGGCCAGCTTCGGCGGCGGGTCTATTGCCGACGAGGATCTGGCGGCGGGCCTGCAGGGCGCGATCGTGAAGGACGAGGAGAAAGACCGGATCGCTTGGAAGGAGTATCTCGAAAACGTCATGAAAAAGCGGGGATCGGAATGGCGCAGCCTGTACAACGCATGCCGGGAGCTGAACGATTGATCGCGGAGAACAGCCGGGAAAAGGAGTGGACGGACATGCGGGCAGGTGCTGAACATTCGGGCAAGGCGGCTGTTGCAGCTGCGGCTGTCGCAACAGAGGAGCGGAAGACAGGGTCCGGTGTAGACGGCAGCGGGGATGGGCAGGGCGTGCACGTATTCGGCATCCGGCATTTGTCCCCGGCAGGGGCGCTGCAACTGCGCGCTTTTCTCGACCGGGTCCGGCCGCAGCTCGTCCTCGTGGAAGGGCCATCCGACGCGACGGGCCTGATCGGCCAAGTGACAGCGGCCGGGGTAGTGCCTCCGATCGCGATTCTCGCTTATACCGACCAGCTTCCGATTCGTACGCTCGTATTTCCGCTGGCGGAGTATTCCCCGGAGTACCAGGCGTTCGTCTGGGCGACGGAGAACGGCGCGCGTGCGGAGTTTATGGACTTGCCATCGGATGCCGCCGTCGTGCTGTACGACCGGGCGAGGAGAGCGTCGGCGGAAGCGGCGCTGGAGGAGGAAGCTGCGGGGTTGCGGGGCGATGGGGACGCAGGCGAAGCCGGTGCTGACGGCAGCGTCAATGCCGGTGCCCATGCCGATGCCGGTGCGGATGATTCGCAAGGCGATGCGGGCGATAACGGGCATGCGGGGGGACGCGGGAGCGATCCAGCCGGTGCGGATAACCGCCGCCGGGACTATTATATCCGCCAGAACGGCTTGTACGAGCGGATTGCCGAACTGGCGGGGGAGCACGATTACGAGAGCTACTGGGAGCGTCATTTCGAGCATAACGACCGGTCCGATACGTACCGGCAGTCGGCCTATGCATTCTCCGCGCAGATGCGCAGTCTGATGGAGGCGGAGGAGCGTATCGCCGATCCGCGGGAAGCGGCTTACAATGCGATCCGCGAATCGTATATGCGCCGCCGCATCGCCGAAGCGCTTAAGGCCGGATACGAAGCAGGACGCATCGTTGTCGTGACCGGGGCGTACCATGCGTCCGCACTCGATCTATCGCTTCCAGCGATGACCGACAAGGAGCTGAAGGCGCTGCCCAAGGCAGCGACGAAAATGACGTTGATGCCGTATTCGTCGTACAAGCTGTCTACCCATTCCGGCTATGGGGCGGGCAACCCGGCCCCGGCTTATTTCGGACTGATGTGGGACTGCTTGAGACAGGGCGATGCGGACAAGCTGCCTTCGCTGTACATGTCGAAGGTGGCCGCTTCGATGCGCGGGGAAGGCACGTTCCGCTCAACGGCTTCGGTCATCGAAGGGGTCCGGCTGGCCGAATCGCTTGCTTCGATGAGGGGCGGGCGTCTGCCGGTCTGGAAAGATTTGCGCGATGCGGCGATCGTCTGTCTCGGCTTCGGGGAGCCGTCGGCTGTGGCGGAAGCTTTGGCCCGGACGGACGTAGGCACCGCGATCGGTTCGCTGCCGGAAGGCGTCAGCCAGACGCCGATTCAGGACGATTTTAACCGGTATTTGAAAAAGCTGAAGCTGGACAAATACAAATCGGCCGTAGCGGCCGATCTCGAGCTTGATCTGCGCGAGAACCGCCGCGTCAAATCGGAGGAGGCCGCTTTTATCGATTTGGCCCGTTCGGTTTTCCTGCACCGGCTCCGGCTGCTGGAAATCGGCTTCGCCCGCAAACATAACGTTCGTCAGGACGGGGCGACCTGGGCGGAGCATTGGGTGCTGCAGTGGACTCCGGAAGCGGAGATCCGGATGGTCGAATCGACGCTGAAGGGCGAGACGGTGGAGTGGGCGGCCGCTTACGTCATCCGCGAGCGTCTGGAGAGCTGCGCAGACATCCGCGAAGCGTCCCGCATCGTCAGGGAGGCGTGCGAATGCGGACTGCCCGAGGCGATGGACGACGCCCGGTCGACGCTGCAGCGGCTCGCCGTGGACGGCGGCAGCGTGCCGCACCTCGCGGGAGCGGCGCGCGAGCTGTCGGTGCTGCTGGGCTATGGCGATATTCGCCGGATGGATACGGCGTCGCTGGAGCCTCTGTTGCAGCAGCTGTTTCTGCGCGCTTCGCTGCTGCTCGTCGATGCGGCGGCTTGCAGCGACGAAGCGGCCGGCGAGATTGCGGCCGCGATGGGCGAGCTGCACCGGGTGTCGCAGGAGTTTCACGAGCTTGTCGACGACGGCGCCTGGCTTCGCCAGCTCCAGATGCTCGCCGAGCGGGACGACCGGAACGCGAAGCTGTCCGGACTTGCCTTCGCCATCCTGCTTGAGCGGGGAGAGACGGAAGACGAGCGGGTGGCGCGGGAAGTGTCGCGCCGGCTGTCTCCGGGCATCCCGGCGGACGTGGGAGCGGGCTGGTTCGAAGGGCTGTCGATGCGCAACCGGTATGCGCTGTTGTCCCGGGAAGCGTTATGGCGTCAGCTCGACGCTTACATCCGGTCGCTGGACGGCGATCAGTTCCGCCGGGCGCTCGTCTTCCTGCGCCGTGCGTTCAGCCTGTTCGAGGCGCGGGAAAAAACGTCCGTTGCCGATATGATGGGCGAGCTGTGGGGAGTCGGCAGCGAACAGTCGGCGAATATGCTGCTCGGACCTCTCAGCGAGGAAGAAAGAGAGAAGCTGGAAGAGCTGAACGAGTTCGATTTTACGGAGTTTCTTCACGATAAGGAAGGTTAACCGCCTTAATCAAACATGACCGAAAGGAGGAACATCCATTGACCGATCAACAGCTTGTACCGGATAACGGCTCCTCCTCGAAGACAGGCGAGCCCGAACTGGAGCATTTGCGGCGCTGGCGGCTTATTTTGGGACGCGATTCCGAAGAGAAGCTTAGCGGCTTTGCACAGGGTGCGGGGCTGCTCGACGAGGAAGCCGGCATGATGGACGAGGCGCTGGCGGCGATCTACGACGATACGGCCGGAGACGGTTCGGGGGGCGGCCCGTCCGGGCGAAGGTCCGCCGGGCTGGGCTCCTCCTCGCCCAGGCTCGCCAAATGGCTCGGCGACATCCGCACCTTCTTCCCGTCGGACGTCGTGTCGGTCATCCAGTCGGACGCGATTGAGCGCAAAGGGCTGAAGGAACTGCTGTTCGAGCCGGAGACGTTATCCCAGGTGAAGCCGGACTTGCGCATGGTTGCGACGCTGATGTCGCTGCGGGGCAGAATCCCGGAGAAGACGAAGGATACGGCGCGGCAGCTTGTCCGGACGGTCGTCGAGGAGATCAAGAAGCGGCTCGAAAGCGAGCTTCGCAGCGCCGTGACAGGCGCTCTGAACCGCCGCAGGCATTCGCCGCTTCCGTCGATCAGCAGCATGGACTGGAAGGCGACGATCCGGCGCAACCTGAAGCATTACGATAAGGAGAGCCGCAGGCTCATTCCGGAAAAGTTTTATTTCTTCGACCGGGCCAGACGGAGCAAGGAGTGGACGGTCATTCTCGATATCGACCAGAGCGGCTCGATGGCCGATTCGGTCATCTACGCCTCGGTCATCGGCTCGATCTTCGCCAGCCTTCCGTCGCTTGACACGAGAGTCGTGGCGTTCGATACGGAGGTCGTCGACCTGAGCGAGCAGTGCGCGCACGACCCGGTCGATATGCTGTTCGGCATCCAGCTCGGCGGCGGGACCGATATTAACAAGTCGGTCGAGTATTGCGAGCAGTTCGTCACGGAGCCGAAGAAGACGCTGTTCATCGTCATCTCCGACCTGTACGAAGGGGGCAATCAGGCGGCGCTGCTGCGGCGCATGGAGGCGCTCCGGCAGGCGGGAGTAACCGTCTTGTGCCTGCTGGCTTTGTCCGACAACGGCAACCCTTCATATGACGAGAACGTGGCACGCAAGCTGGCCGGCTTCGGCATCCCTTGCTTCGGCTGCACGCCCGACCGTCTCCCCGAGCTGATCGAGGGGGCGCTGAAGGGCAAGGACCTGCAGGCGCTGGCCGCCGACGTCGGCGCGAAGGGCAAGTGAGCGGGGACGGGGTAAGCGGGGGCTGAAGCCGGGAGCTGGAGAGGCGGGAGCGGCAAGGCCGGACGGCGGGCCCGCCCCCGGCGCAAGGCGCGGGTGGCCGCGGCACGTCGCCCAAGAGAGCACGCTTGCTCTGATTAGCAAACGGCTAGGCGAGTCATGGCGAGCCTAGCCGTCATGGCTGAATTAGCCGGGACAACCGGCAGCTCCCCATTCCCCCTTCGTGGCAAACGTAGGCTGCTCAATAAGAGCGGTTTGCAACCGTTATTATCGAAGAAATCCGGTGATTTGCACAAATAGGAGATGTTTGGAACTCTTATTTTAGCGAATCGCCGTTTTTTTGCTATATGTGCTAAGAATAACGGTCCCAAACATCCCTTATTTAGTCTGGACTACCGAACTATGAGAATATGAGAGCTGCGACAGACCGTTAGTTTGTTTAAACCCGCCTGGCAGTCCGAGCGAGCAGGGACCTATAGCCGTTTCCTTCAACTCGGGTTCCTTCAACCGGGGTTCGTTCAAGCCCGTGAAGTGAGGCCATACGACGTCCGGACGCCAGTGCGTACATGCAAGGTGCCAAGTCCCCGGCTATCCCTCTGCCGCCATCCGCCGCTCCCGCCGGTATTCGAGCGGCGTAAGTCCGGTCAGCTTGCGGAACATGCGGGTGAAGGAGTTGGCGTTCTGGTAGCCGACCAGCGAGGCGACCTCGTTAATTTTGCAGTCGGTTGCTTCAAGCATCTCTTTCGCTTTATTGACGCGAACGTCGTTCAGCAGGTCGGTGAACGTGACGCCGCTGCGGCTTTTGATGTAATTGCACATATACCCGGCGGAGATGTTCAGCTTGCCGGCGACGGTCTCCTGCTGAATATCTTCCCCATAATGGGATTCGACGTAACGGCGAATGAAGTCGAGGATCGGGTCGGTCTCGGACAATTTGCCCTCGATCAGCGCTGCGGCCCGGCCGGTCCACGTATCGAGAAAATCGGCATATTCTTCGGCGGTTGCCAAATCCCTGGCTAACTCGTATATGGGAGTTTCCCCGTGCCATTCCACCGGATCGATTCTCTGCACGGTAAGCGCCATCAGCAGCTTGGAGACGATCTCCTGCGCGAACTGCCGGTATTGCCAAGCGGTGGCGTCGGCTTTGCCCATTCGATGCAACATTCTCCGGACAAGCTCCACGGCGGCGGACGCATGACCGGACTGAAGCGAAGCGGCGAACTCGCGCTCCTCGGCGGGGCTGAAATGAAGGTCGTCCCGCACCGGATGTTTCTCCCGTACAATCTGCGTGAGCGGTTCCAACCGCCGCTGGCGCAGTAGCTCCATCCCGTCCTCGTAAGCGGCGGTGAATTCGCTTGCGCTTCGCAAGGACGGATTAAAGGCGACCGTCAAATAATAAAAGCCGCCGTCCCGGTCGAACACCTGCTTCATACGGGCAAGCTGGTCCATCAGCTCGCCGCGCAAGGCGAAACCGTCTGCGCCGTCCCCCCTGTCGCGCTTGCTGCCGGCTACTTCGGTCTCCCGGCCCGAATTCTCCTCATACACGTCCGGCGTCGATTCGCCGTCGCTGCCCGCCGTCTCCGCGAACACGATCGCAAACAGCAGATCTTTCTCGCTCTGGGCGGTAATCGCCCCAGGGAACCGCTGCTGCATGCTCAGGTTAATAAACTCCACGATATAACCCGTCAACTGCTGGTCGCCGATGCCGAGCTCGCGGAAACGCCGGGTCCGTTCGATTTGAAACAGAATGAAATAAAACGGCTTGGACGTATCGACCAGCGAGCGGACATCCTTGTGGTTGACATTTATTCGTTTGACGAGATCCAAATAGCCATATTTCTCAAGCATTTTCGTCTTCTGGTGCAAATCGTCGCGAATCTGGTTCCCGGAAGCGATCAGATCCTGAAGGCGGTCGCCGATCAGCTTGAATTCGGAGATCGTACTGCGCAGCTGGATGTCCGGACTGCTTCGCTGCAGCGAATGGACGAGCTTCTGGATCGGCTGCTTGAACTTAAAGCTTAAAATGACGGAGAGAAGAAAGCTCACCAGAACGGACAAGACGAGCAGCACGAGCCATACGGCATTCAACCGTTGCAACTGGGCGGTAATCTGTTCGTTCGGGACGAAATTGACGTACGACAGGCCGGTAGCTTGCCCATGGATTTGGAATATATAGTTGCCGCTTTCGGTAAAATAACCGCCGTCCGTCCCCATACCCGTTCCCGTTCCCGTTTGCGGAAGAGAGGTTGCGTTGGCAGCGTTTACAACGGAGGCCGGGTCGGAGCTGAAGAGCAGCCGGCCGTCAGCCCCGGAGATTTGGAACACGTCGCTGCCCGACAGCGAATAGCTTCGAGACAGCGCCTCCGCATCCAGCAGCACGCCGATGTAGAAGGTCTGATTGATCTTATGTTTGAAGATGACGGGAAAATACAAGCCCGTCTGCTCATGCGAGCCGTCCAACTGCTCCTTGTCGAAACGGACGGCAGGAAAGATGCGGCTCCGGTACGGCTCGCGGAAAGGCTCCGACCAGAAAGCTTCGCCGTAATCGGAATGAATGTATTGACGCATATAGAAGTCCTTCGCCGGCACAAGACCGGTCTTGTCGATCAGCAAGTCCTTGTCCTGAAACGCAATGAACACATTATAAACATACAGATTGTTGGAGGCGGAGGAAAGCTTGGCGAATTCTTCGCGCAACGCGTTTACTGCGTTAAAATACCCGTATTTGTCGGCTTCGCCGGTAATGGCCGCGAACCTGGAGCTGTTCAGAAAGGGGGCGACGGCCTCCTCCAGCTTGCGGAAATGGTCCTCGTATTTGGCTACGGAATAGTTCATCCGCAGGTCCGTGTTTTTAACGATTTCCGAACGGATGCTGCCGATGAAGATGTTGGAAGCGAACATATGGAACAGAAACGGAACCGACCCGACGATCAGGAAGGCGAGCAGCAGTTTGGTAAAAAAAGAATGGCGGTGTGCTTTCCAGCCGGATGCCATGACCGATCCCCCTATCCGAAGCTTTGTATGCAGATGCAGCGAGTTTAGTCCCGGGTAAAGTGCTCTCATTCAAATCGTTATTCTTATTATATAAAACATTATATATAATTTGAATATCAATTATGGTACGATCTTCCCAAATTCATTATTTATTCCCCGATTCACTTTTGTTCGTCTTTTCCCAAACCGGGTGCGAAATGTGGAAACTTGCGGCTTCCGAATCCGGCCGGCTTCGGCTAATCTACAGGTGCCGGCAAACGAGTTTCGGGAGGGGATCGGGCACAGAAGAGGAGACAGCAGACGATGCGGAAAAACATATACGGCTCTTATGTCATCAGAACGGCTGATAGCCCAGATAATGGTGCAAACAACAGCCGCACAGCTGCAAGTGTACTCGGCCCAACAACCGGCCAGACGCTCGGCAGCTCCGCCGAAAATGTGGTCAGCTGTGCAGGAGGCCCGACGGCCATCCATACGGCTGACAACATGGCCAATAATACCGTCCCGGATTCACACGAGAAACGGATGACGGTAAAAACCTCCGCCGCCCGCACCAAGTCGATCTTGTTCCGGCACGGGCGTGCCGTACCCAAGCCGTATATCCGGCTTGTATCGCGCCTGCTGCTGCTGGCGTTCCTGTTAAGCGCCTGCGAGCCGATCCCGGGGCGGGACGTGATGCCGTCGGCAGCCGGTAGTGCCGGCGACGGCCATGCTCCTGCGGCTTTACCGGCGACGGAAGCGGTATGGAGCGGTGACGGCCATGATAACAGGAAGTACGATCCGCCGATCACGCTGCGAACGATTCGGATGAATGAGCCGGGGCTGCGGTTTGCGCCGGGCGATTCCTTCAATAATAATCCGTGGACGCGCGCTTATGAGCAGCGGCTCGGCATCCGGATCGAGACGCTCTGGTCCGACGACAGCAACCAGTATAACCGGAAGCTGGATCTGATGATCGCCTCCGGGGATATCCCCGATCTGTTCCGGGTGAACGCTGCCCAACTGCAGCAGTTGGCCGAGAACGGGTTGATTGCGGATTTGACGGATGTGTATGCCGCCCATGTGTCCGAACGGACCCGAAAACTGCTGGATGACCGGGGGCCGGATGCGCTCCGGCTGGGTACGATCGGCGGGAGGCTGATGGCCATCCCGTGGACGAGCACGCTTTCCGAAGCCGCGCAGGTGCTTCACGTCAGGACGGATTGGCTGAGAAAGCTGAATTTGCCGGAACCGGGATCAATCGCCGATGTGATGGATATTAGTGCGGCCTTTACGTCCCGTGATCCGGACGGCAACGGCATTCACGATACGTACGGGCTGGCGATGGACCGGAATTTCAACCTGGCGGCCGGTTTTTTCAATGGCTTCCATGCCTACCGGAATCTATGGATCGAGGCGGGCGAGGGGCTGGCCTACGGGACGGTGCAGCCGGAGATGAAGCGGGCGCTCGCCGGTTTGCGGGAGC
The DNA here is from genome assembly GCF_036577605.1 of Paenibacillus sp. GYB004. Lineage (NCBI taxonomy): Bacteria > Bacillati > Bacillota > Bacilli > Caryophanales > Paenibacillaceae > Paenibacillus > Paenibacillus sp. GYB004. Next base: position 259,629 of record NZ_JARBDB010000040.1, on the reverse strand, counting down.
TGTACGCATCCGGACAGATCGACCCGGACTTCGGCGTCAAGGATGAATTGAACGTATTCGAATCCGTCGTGGACGGGAAGATCGGGATGTTTTACGCCTCTCCGTTCGCCGGTTCGTATCCGCTGCATCAGGCCAAGAAACGGGACCCGGCCATGGAATGGAAGGCGTACCCGCTGCCCTCGGTCGACGATACGAAAGCGCGCCCGCAGGTTCCTTTGGATGTAAGCGGTTACTGGGTCGTCAGCAAGGAAGTGAAGCGTCCGGAGGCGATATTGCGGCTGCTCGATTTCTGGATCGAGACTTATTACGAGAACAACTCCGAGCAAGCGTATTACGAATTCAATCAATCCAGAGAGAATAATCCGGTATGGAAAATGGCTCTGGTTTCCCTGACCAAGCAGTACAAAAATGTGGACGAAAGCCTCCGGATTATCGAGGCGATGGAGACGAACGACCGCTCCAGGCTTACTCCCGAAGATAAAGGAGTGCTGCAGCGCATCGAATCGTACCGAAGAAACGGCGAGACCGACGGCTGGATGTGGGACTATATGTTCAGCAAAGGCGGGTCGTTGTCGGTGGCCGAGTATTACCGCAAGCAAGATTTGTATAAGCGCGAGCGGCTCGTGTCGCTCCCCCTGCCGGTCACTCAGCGAAGAAGCGAAGCGCTCGGCAAGCTGCAGTCGGAGACGTTTATGAAAATCGTACTGGGGCTGCAGCCGGTTGAAACCTTCGAACGGTTCGTCGAGCAGTGGGAGACGATCGGCGGCCGGGAGATGACGGACGAGGTGAACGCATGGTACCGGGAGCGCGGCAACCCATCAACCAAGTAACGTCAAGGGGGATATACGAATGGCTCAGAAGAAGCTGGCTTTGATCAGTATGGTGGCGGCGATTGCCGTGGTGGCCGGATGCGGCGGGACAGGCGGCAGCGGTACGGGCGGCGGCACTGCGGAAGGGAACGCGGACAAAGAAGCGGCAGGACAACCCGCGCCTAAGCCCGCACAGCCGATCGAGCTCGTCATCCACTCCAATTCCGGAGATAACGAAGACATGTTTAACGGGCAGTACGGCAACGCGCTCCGCAAAAAATTTCCCGATTACACGATCAAATATATTCCGCACAGTCAAGGAAAAACGCTGAACGAGCTGCTGGCTCAGAAGCAGCAAATCGATATTATGTACCAGTCGATCGCCTATTACCCGCAGTTGTCGGAAACGGTCGGTCTCCAATACGATATGAGCGAGCTGGTCAAAAAACACGGAGTCAATCTGGGGGCGTTCCAGCAAACGCTGATCGACGGCATCCGCAGCTCCGGAGGAGGGAAGCTGCACGCGCTGCCGGTCACCAATACGGTGCAGGTGTTGTATTACAACAAAGGGCTGTTCGACAAGTTCGGAGTGTCTTACCCGAAGGATGGGATGTTCTGGGACGAGACACTGGAGCTGGCCAAGAAACTGACGCGCAAGGAGGATAAGCAGTACGTCGGATTTGCCGCTTCGGCTCCGCATTTGCTGGGTAACAACCAGCTCTCGCAGCCTTATCTGGACACCGCGGACAAGGCGACGTTCCAGACCGACGTCTGGAAAAAGATGATCTCGGCTTATTTCCTGGACCCCGGAGCCGATCAAGGCTACAAAGACCGTGTGACGGCGTTGAAGGCCGTCCCGTACCGGCTGGAGCTGACGAACAGCCAGGAGCTGGCGATGTTTGCCTTCCATTCGCAATTCCCGTTTGCGGTGCCGAAGGACATGGAGAAAATCGATTGGGACCTCGTCTCGCTTCCGACCTTTCGGGATAAGCCCGGCGTGGGATCGCAGATGGCGCCGTTCGTGTTCGGCATCACGTCGATTTCCCCGAATAAAGACGCGGCGATGGAGGTCATCAAATATCTGGTGTCTGCGGAACAGCAGATGAACTTCTCCAAGCAGGGCATTATGCCGGTAATCGAGGATGAGAGCATAAAGAAAGCGTATGCCTCGGAATCCGCCTTTAAGGATAAAAACTGGAAGGCGATTTTCCACAACAAGCCGGCCCCGATCGCCCCCAAATCGAAATACCAGCTGTCCGTGGAAGGGATACTGACGAAGCGGATTCCCGATATCGTCAAAGGGACGGTCGATCTGAACACGGCGCTGCGCGAAGCGGCGGAAGAAGCGGACAAGGCGGTCGCGGAGGCGAAGCGAAACTAATCCCGCCGACTACAGAGGGAAGTCCCGGCGCCGGCCGGGACGATCCCGATCGGCGTGCGCAACCGAGCCGCGGCAAGCGGCCGAATAACGGGTGTGCCGCAGCAACGTTCCGATCCATCAGGACGAATGAACGAATCCGAAAGAAACAGGAGCTGACCAATAATGAGCTTGTATCGCACAACACTTCGAAGAGGGCTGCTTGATTTCCATATCGGGGAGGCCGTGCCGGAGATCGCCTTCGACGTTCCGCGTTATATGCGGGAGATGGCCGAGGCTGGGATGCAGACGCTGACGTTCATGACCAAGGACGCGTTTGGAACTTCCTACTACGACACCCGAATCGGCAAAAAAAACGCGAAGCTGGCGGGCAAAGATCTGCTGGAGGAAGCGGTAACGGAGGCGCACCGGAACGGCATCCGTCTGATCGCTTATTACAATGTCGGACTGAACAGCTACGTCGCGGGCGCCAATCCCGACTACCGGCAGCGGGATAAGGACGGCGCGCCGGTCACGAACGCATTCGGCTTCTACGATCTGCTCTGCCTGAATTCCCCGTACCGGGATTACGTGGCCGCACAGCTGTCGGAGATTGCCGAGCGTTATACGGTGGACGGCTTTTTCTTCGATATTACGTACGTCTGGCCGTCTTCCTGCCACTGCGACTACTGCCGCAAATGGTATGTGGAGAAATATGGGCAAACGCCGCCCGTCTCGCCGCCTCCGGGCTCGGCTGACCTGCGCAGATGGCAGCAGTTCCAGCGGGACATTCGCGCCGACTTTTTGCGGTTTATAACCGGAAGGCTGAAGAAGCTGAATCCGGATCTGGAGATCGGCTGGAATCATGCCGGGGACCTGGCGTTTGCGCATATGGAGCCGGATGAGCGGGCGGATTATTTAACCTCCGAATTTCATCCGCCGATTTATTTGTACGGCAGCCTGCTAGCCAAATGGAAACGGACGAAAGGCAAGCCTTTCGAGCTGATGATGCCAAGCGAGATGGGGAGCTGGGGGGAGTGGACGCTCGCCCCGGCGGCGACGCTGAAGGCGGCAGCGGCGATTACGGTATCAGGCGGCGGCTCGATCAGCTTCGGCCACGTGCCGCTTCCGTCGGGCGCGCTCAAGGGGGCGCTTCCCCCGCCGGTCGTAGAGGCGATCAAGGAGGCGAACGATTTTATCCGCGAGCGGGAGGAGTGGCTGCTTGGAGCGTCCAGCGTCCCTGACGTAGCGGTGCTGCACGGTGTTCACAACCGGCGCATGTTCGAAGCCACGTCGCTGCCGAATCACGCGGACGACGCCCTGAACGGGATCAACCGGATGCTGATCGAAGGGAACGTCCACTTCGACGTGTTATCGGAACGCGATCTGGTGAAGCAGCTCGGCGGATATGCCGTACTCGCGATGCCGGACCAGGCGTACGTGTCCCCGGAGGTCGAGGAGGCGGTTCGCGAGTTCGTCCGCGGCGGGGGCCTATTGATCGCTACGCACCGGACGTCCCTTTACACCGAAGAAGGGGTGCGTAAAGCGAACTTCGGGCTGTCGGACGTGTTTGGCGTAGACTTCGACGATACGTCGAGGTACAGCGTTAATTATATGGCCGATTTCGATAAGGACGTGTTCGGCAGTGTTCCGGAGATGCCGGTGCTCGTGAAAGGGACGAATACGCCGGTGCTGCGGGTGCGGCCGTCTGCGGAGGCAAGGGTGCTGTCCGTATATATGGAGCCGGCCATGGAGACGAAGACGCATCGGCACGTGTACCATCAGCATGCCCATCCGGCGATCCGGACGGACGATCCGGCGGTCACGCTGCATCGCTTTGGCCAAGGCGCCTGCCTGTATCTGTCCGCTCCGCTCGAGGCGTCGTATTGGAAGACGGGCTCTCCATGGCTGCGCCGCATCTATATGGACAGCTACAAGCTGCTTCGTCCGGATCCGCTGATCGAGGTCGACGCGCCGATCGGGGTGGAGGTTAATCTGATGCGCCAGGCTTCGCGGTGGATCGTGCATCTCGTACAGGTGCGCGAGGAGAAGGCGGCGGGCTCGAAAACGTTTATGGAGGAAATATGGCCGCTTCACAACATTAAGGTGCGCATCCGGGCCAAGCCGGCGCGGCTTTATTTGGCGCCGCAGCTGGAGCCGCTTCCTTTCGACGAAGAGGGGGACGGCATCGTATTTACGATCCCGGTGCTGGAGCTGCATGCGATGGCCGTACTGGAGGACGTGCAAGTGTGAGTAGATCGTGCAAGGTGGGTGTAGGGAAAGGCAGCGCCGGTAATGTCGGGCGAAGCGCCCAGGGAGATTCATAATCTGGGAGGGAAATATATGGATCGTTTAAATAGGGAAGAGTCAGGCGCACCGGCAAGCCCGAAGCACCCGTTAAGCCGCAGAAAGCTGCTCACCGCGATGGGGATGGCCGGTGTGGCGCTGGCCGCAGCCGGAATTCCGGGCGAACCATCCGCCGAAGCGAAAGGCAAAAAAAGCGATGAAGATTGCGTCATCGCCGTTCCTTCCGTGACAGACCTGCTCGCCCTCGATACAAGCTCGCTGTCCGACGGCCAGATCGTCCGGGTATTGTCCGTTTTTGCGACGCATCCCGGCGGGGCCTCCGCCCTTTCCTTGCCGGCGGACATGAATGGCGGCGGGGAGTTTGTGTGGAAGGCGACCGAGCCCAAGTCGGGCCATAACGGAGGAGTCGTCATCAGCCCTACCGTTCCGTGGAATGGGACGGTGGCTAATCTGCCCGCCTTCCTGGCGGGAACGGGCGAGACGAACCCGACCGGGATGGGCTGCTGGCTTCGGGCTTCCGGAGGCGCGGTGAACCCGACCTGGTTCGGGGCGATTATGGACGGCTCGACCGATAACGGCGTGCCGCTGACCCGGGCGATTGCCTACGCGGTAGCCAGCGGCCGGCGTTCGATCGTCCTTCCGAAGGGCATCTGCGTCACATCGGCCAGCCCGAACTGGGGCTACTCGTACTTGTCGGTCAGAGGAGCGGGCAAGCACGACACGGTTCTGAAGTATACCGGATCGGGGAGGGCCTTTGTCGCGGACGGCAGTCCGTTCGGTCCGTCGGTCATCTACGGGATTACGGTCGAGAACTTGACGATCGAAGGCAACCCGGCGATCACCGATTTATTGTTTACGGAGAACGCTTCGCATCTGGTCGTCCGGAACGTGAACCTGCGCGAGGCGAACGCGGCGACGGGCACGGCGCTGAAGCTGAATTGGACGGTGGCCAGCATATTCGAGAGCGTCACCTGCTCGGTGAACGAGCAGCCGATGGCGAGCAAGCCGTACACGGGCATTCATATCGGCAAATCGCCGTCGCGCAACCTGCGCTCGACCTGCAATACGTTCATCAACCCGATTATCGAAGGATTGACCGGGATCGGCATCCGCATCGCGGACGGGGACCAGAATACGTTTGTCGGCGGCACCTCGGAAGCGATCGGCATCCACGGGGTAGTCGTCGCGCCGGGCTGCAGATTCAATTCATTTACCGGGCTCGGCTTCGAGGGCAACGGAACCGATGACTTGATGGATCAGGGCGAATTTACGAAGCTGATCAATTGTTATTCGGCGAAAAAGCTGCACTTTGCCGTCGGCTCGCTGAATGCCGAGGTGAGCGGGGGGCTGCATGAGCGGATTCAGACCGATGCGGGGGCCCGCCGTACCCGGATTGAGAAATTAACCGTCAACTACTGGAATACGTCGGCGGGTGGGGTGTTCGACAACGGGGCGGACTCGACGATCCGCGATATTTTCGACCACGATACGAGCCAGTTTATAACGGTTGCCAAGCCGAGAACCGGCATAACGGTCGGGGCGTCGCCGTTTACATATGCGAATAACGCAGGCCATCTCCAGCAAGTGGCTGTGCGAGGCGGGACGGTGACGCTGGTGCAGTTCAAGCGCGGGGGCGACCAGACGGTTGTGGGCGGCGGCACGTCCGGGCTTCCGGTCAACAACTTGTACGCCCTGATGCCGGGTGACGAGCTGATCGTATCGCATTCCGCGGCACCGGAGATGTTTGCGATTCCGCTGGGCGTTTGAATTTGCCGCTGGTCGGCGGTAGCTGCGGCGGCGCTGAACTGTGTGTAATTCAGCGTCGTGCGCAGTCTGGCGCCGTGTGTAGTTCAGCGCTGCGTGCAGACTGGCGCCCAGCGCGCGGTGATTTGCCGCATGACGGCGGGCGGTCCGCCGCGTGCCTGATTGCGGGCGGCGGACTGCCGTCCCTTTTGAAACGGCGATAGACGCACCGCGGTACTCTGAACCAAGCAAAGCTCCCGACTAGGTATCATCTAATCTAAAATGTCTTAGAGTGGCCGTGGAGTAGGGGCATCCATAGAAGTAGCGGAAGAAAAACTTTCGTTATTTCCGCGATGTACGTAACTTTCACGCTGTAGCGGAAGTATGGCTTCCGTTATTTCGACCTAGTAAGAGGATATAGGCGGTTTTCCTGGAAATAGCGGAACCAATAGTTCCGTTACATGATTATTTCCTGCTGCCAGAAACAAATAGCGGAAGTTTTATTTCCGGTAGAACTTCACAGGCAACAGCTGAAGCGGGTTTTTGCCGCATTTCTCCAAATGACAACACTGCACAACGAGCGGCTAAAGTGAATGTATCAGTTCCTTCCCATCGCGGGCGGGAACGATCGGACTGGAGTTTGTCAAAGACGAAGCGGGCCGATGGCGGCCCGCTTGTTTCAGGTTTTTCCCGAGGCGGTGACAAGGGAGGCGGCTTGCTAGGGAGCGGCATTAGCCGATGGAGGAGACTGGGCGATGGCCGCGGCTCCGGGGATTGTCCCGGTTTCCGTGGAATATTCCAGCAGCAGCATCAGGAATGTATCCAGCTCCGGCACCGTAAAGGATACCATACCGTTCTCGGAAGTGAAGCCGATCGGCTGTCCGTCGGGTGCGGTTCGGAGACGAAGCGGACGTTTGGCGCCGACATGCAGGTGGACGCCGATCCCATGGACGGGGATGTTGGGCAATTGCTGCTGGAAGTTAAGCAGGTGAAGACGGTAGCGGTTCAGGTGCGCATCGTGAAAGAGGGTGATCTCCACACACTTGGGCGCATCCGATTCATAATGGAAAGGCTTCGAGCGTAGAGAACGGATCAAGCTGGCGAATAGCTCGCGCTGGCCTTGGTGCGGCGAGCTTTCAATGTCCCCCGCTGCGTACACGACTTGACCCTGCCCGTAGCGGTGACGCGTAATCGCCGGCCAGGACGTCGGTTTCCCCGGCGGATTGCTTATGGCCGAAGCGAACGCATCGACTCTTTGCGGATTGACGTAGGGAAGGGTGATGGTCGCTTCCAGCCGGGTGTTCTCCGATGGCTCGACGAGCAGCTGCGTCCCCCTCAGCATGGCGGGATAGGCGGCGTTGAACGGCTGCAAGCTGCAGGTGCTGTCCGGGGAAGGGGCGATATACGTGACCGTTTCTTCCGTTTCACCCTTCCAGGATACGCCGAACAGCTCGGACAGCTGAAAATTTCCCAACCGGACGCCGTCTTTGTTCATCAGCGACGTGCGTTTGCTGGCGTAGAGACTTCCTCCGTTCTGCACATACCGGGTGAACGCTTCCGTTTCCTCCTGGTCGAGCATCAGCACGTTCGGCAGGATGACAATCTGGCATTGCGCCAGCTGCCGCAAATTTTTTTTCGTTAGTACGCCGTAAGGGATATTAGCGTCGCTAAGGGATTTTGCCGCGCTGGTAGCTCTGCTCATGTAGGAATCCTCGCCGTCGTACGCCTCGATCGCGGATTCGAAATTGATATAGATGGCTGCGTCATAACAGAATTCGGCGTTGTGATCGAGGAACGGCTCGAACGGCTCGAGCTCCTTGTACAAGCGGCCCATCATCTCGTATACGCGGCGGTCCAGTGTCCCGGACGGGTCTATGGCGTCGATAAACAGGAAGGCGCCTTGATGCGCCAAGGCGGAAAACATCTGCGCGCGCAGCAGCTCGGCGGGCTTGGTCGTCGTATGATCGCTCAGATCGGGACAGCGGGAGGTCATAAATTCGAAAGGCCTGTTCTCGCTTAACTCGTACAAAGCTTTGCAAGTGAACGACTGATGCAGCGCATCTCCGTAAAAATCTCCGCTGGCGTAGTCGCTGTTGCGGAAAGCGGCGTTGGTCATACCGGTTCGCCAGCCGGTCGACCATGCCGAAAATTGATGGCCGAAGGAGGCTTCAGGACGTTTGCGCCTTACGACGGCAGCCAGTTCGCCGATGAATTCCGCCAGCCAGGCTTCCCGGGTTCGCTGGAAACGGACCCAGCCCGGTTCGGCCCAATCGGCCTTGAGCGGCAGCTCGGCTCTGGTTTCTTCGCGGTATCGCTGCTTGCAGCAGGAGCAGTGACAGGGCGAATACGGCCAGAAGATCATGTCGATCCACATGCCGTCAAACGCGTAGCGGTCGCACAAATCTTCGATTTGCGCCAGCATGAACCCGCGGTAGGGCGTATTGAAGCAGCAGACGCCGTAGCGGCCCTTGGTCCATAAATAGTCGGCCGTACCCTTGCCCTCGGCGGAGATGAACCGCCACTCGGGGTAGTTGTCGTAGGCCCACTTGGACCAAAAGTTGTAATACACGATCGCGTTGATTCCGCGCTCCCGGCAGCCTGCGACGATCTCCCCGAGCACGTCCCGGCCTTGAATGCCTCGATGCATATGGCCGAATGGGGTCGGCCAGTAGCAGATGCCGAGGCAGGAGTCGGCATAGATCATGGCGGTATCGACACGGGCGAGGGTCATCAGGTCCACGTAGGCTTGCGGGTCCAGCTCCGACAGAAACCGTTCGTCCCAGTCGGGAATGTGCATATCGATCAGGCAGCGCCGGAAGCTGCTTTGGTACCACGGCATTTTTTGCAGGCTCATGGTTAGCCCTCCTTGTTTGGGTAAAGGGAGCGGCAGCCGGCGCGGGTTCGGGGCCGCCTCACCCGCGGCATGGCCTATGTCCTCGCTTCGCCGCCTGGTTCACGGGAAGCGGAGGGGCTCCAGCATCCTTCGTTTGGAGGGGCAGAAAGGGAGCAGAAAGGGGGCAGGGGAGCGGGAATCAACCATTGGACCGGTATAAATGAAATCGATCCTGCGAGATGATCCAACATCCCCAGCGGCGTCCCATGGCCCATAGCGCCCTATAGCACTCCGAAACACTCGTTCGACTTCCTGTTCCATAGCTACCGATTCCGCCCCATAGTTTCATGAAGCTCCGGGAGGAACTACCCGCCAATTCGTGTCAAAAGAGCATTCGTTCGACTACCTTCCCCTCAGCTACCAGGAGCGTCCTGGCGACCTCCTGCCCCTAAGCTTCCAGGAGCGTTCTGGCGGCTTACCGCTCCTTGGTGCCATGAACTCCCCAGCAACTCCCCGCTCCACAGCCCCGTTTCCCCTCGAACAACCGAACCCCCGCCACCTACTTCAGGAAAGCCTTCGTATCCTGCTCCATCAGCTCGTTTGCTTCGCGCAGCGCCGTGTTGATGTCTTTGCCTTGGTGCAGCACCTCGTTAAACGCGGTGTTGATTCGAATGACCGGCAGAGTGGGGTAGTCGTAGACGAATGGCTGGATTACTTGCAGCTTGGCTTTGGTAAGAGCGGCTACATTTTTATTTTGGAAGGCGGTGATCGCTTTGCCGAATTCGTTGTGGATGCTCGTGTCCTTCAGGACGGACATTTTCCCGTTGCGCGACCATTCCAGCTGCACTTCATCCGACAGAACGACGGAGATGACCTGGAAGGCGGCGTCTTTGTTTTTGCTTTGCTGCGTGATCAGCATATTGTAGGTGTCCGCCCGCTGGCCGAAGCCCGGTGCTTTGTTGTTCGACGGATACGTGAACACGTTCCAGTTGAACGGGTTCGTCTCGCGCAGCTTCTGCAGCGTTCCCATATGGCCGAAGGCGATCGCTACCTGCCCGTCGAAGAACAGCTGCTCATAGTTCGTACCGGCCGGGGGCATCAGCGCTCCTTGCGTATCGTACAAGCTCTTCCACAGCGCCAGCACGCTTCGCCAATCTTCCGTGTCCAGCATCGCTTTTTTCTTTTCTTTGTCCAAATACGGCAATCCGAGCTGATACCCGCCCCACATCGCGTCGCCGGCCCACAGTCCGATGTACTTCTTATCTCCTTCCTCCCTCGTGAGCTGTACAGCTTTCTTCTGAATTTCTTCCCACGTCATCTTGTCGGTCGGGTAGCTGACGGCGAATTTGTCGAACAGGTCGGCATTGTAAAATAAGCCGAAGGCGTTGTTGTAAAAGGGGAGCGATATCATGTAGTCGAGGCCGGTGGCGGTTTTCAGGGAGTCGATGAGTTCAGGCAGGAGGCGGTTTTTATCGAATTCATGCTTGCGGATCAGGTCATCCATGTTTTGGGTGACGCCCAGCCCGATTATTTTCATCAGCGCATACGGTGCATCGACGAGGATGTCCGGAATGTTTTTGTTCACGACCATTTCTTCTACCGTTTGAGTTCCTTTCGGCATGTCGTTGGACCGGACTACGGTAATGTGCGGATATTTTTTCTTCACGGGGTCGGCTACGTACTTCTTCAGTTCCTCGTCCGTCAAAAAGAACGGATTCGCTCCGATCGTGACGGTCACCGGCTCGGTTTGGACGGCCGGTTTCGCGGGTTCGCCAGTGGCGGGCTCTTGAACGGTAGTGCCAGGGGATTTGTTGCAGCCGCTAAGGATCAACACAACGGATAAAGCGGAAAATATCAAAGGCAATGCCGATTTGCTCACTTCGATCACCCCATGATTATTTTGGTAAATCCGCTTGCTTGTTAGCGAAGTGCGATGTTGTCAGACGTGCGAAATCTTACCTCTTTCCGGCTTGGACCGCCGACGTGCGGCCGGGCTCCGTTCGCGGTGCGGACTTGGTTCTCTCCGGTGTGGAAACAAAAGTGCGATTGTCGGATGGCAGGGCGCATTTGTTGCTGGATGGACTCCTCCTTTCCTGGGCGATGCAAACTGTGCGGACCTTCCCTGTTGCTTTTCTTATTTATATGCGTGAATAAGGATATCAACTATCATTTATAGATTATATATAATATATTATATTTCCCCTGAAACTTGTCTGTCAATACAAATATATGGATGATTTCACGTGAAACACATTAGGTATTTAAGGGTAAATAGGTATTTTATTGATGTTAGTCGGGCGTTCCGTAATATGCAATGGACAAACGGGGGCGTGATTCCAAGACAAGTTCCAAGTCATAATGCCAGGACGCGATTTCAAGATATAGTCCAAGGCATAGTTCCAAAGCGTAAACCCAAAGCGTAAACCCAAAGCGTAAACCCAAAGCGTAAACCCAAAGCGTAAACCCAAAGCGTAAACCCAAACATAATTCCAATACGTACCTAGTAAATCCGTGCCTAAAATATGCCTGCCAGTTCTTACATAGATCACTTTTCCCTGGTTCCTTTTTAAAATCAAAAGAAAACCACAATTATAGACCGGACATTTTTGAAGAAGGTCGAAAACTTGCAGATAAACCAAAACAAACCCTTATTTTATAAGGGTTTGTTTGCGAACCGTCCTAAATCAGTGTCTTTATATAAGGCTATAAGTAAGGAACCAGTTGACAATAAATAAAGCGCTTTCTAAAATAAACGTTAGAAACATTGGAACTAGAAAGACACCACAACCCGATTCAATACACGATGACCGGCGGGACTACAGAACGATAAGGGGGATGTTTGTCCGTAAGGGGTCGAAGCGAAAGAAGCTGTTTTCGCCGTATTGAAGCACAACAAACAAGACGTTTAGGGGAGGGTGGTTGCTATGGTTAAAAAGAAGGGGTATATCGCTATAGCTGCTCTGATGTCCGTTCTGGTGTCCGCCTGCGGAGCTCAGGGTACGAAGGAAGGAGGCGATCCGGCACCGGCGGCGCCGAAGCCGAAGGAACCGTATACGTTGAAAATATGGGGCGGCGGCGTGTCCGCGGCGGAATTCGACGAGCGGTTCAAGGCGATGTTCGCTCAGAAGTTCCCGCACATTACGGTCGAATATATCGTCAACGGGAAAGGAACCACGATGCCGGAGCTGGTGGCGGCGGGGGACATCCCGGATATTATCCGGTTCGACGTGCCCAGTATCCGCACGAGTTACCTCGATCTCGGGATCGGCTACGATTTGTCCGAGCTGATCAAGACGAACAAGTACGATACGCAGCGATTCGTTAAAGTGTTTATGGACGAAGTGATCGACGCCGGCCGTTCGGAAGCGGTGTACGGGCTGCCGATGCCGCCTTATTTCCCGCAAGTGCTGTATTACAACAAAGATTTGTTTGATAAATTCGGCGTCGCTTATCCGAAGGACGGCATGACCTGGGATGAGATCTATGACATCGCCAAGAAGATGACACGTGTGGACGGAGGCGTGGAGTATCGGGGCTTCAGCTCCAATCCGGTTAATACGCTGCGCGACAATCCGTTCTCGCTGCCGATTCTCGATCCGGCCCGGGATCAGCTCGCCGACCCGGAGAAGTGGAAGCTGCTGTTCACTAATCTGAAGCGGTTTTATGAAATTCCGAACAACAAGATCGAGGCGACGAATACGAATGAAAATGCCGCCTTCTCCAAAGGGAAAGTCGCGCTCATGCCGAATCAACACAGTGTCTACTTGACGATCCCTGAGTCCGTGAACTGGGACATGGTGACGTACCCGATCATGGAAGGAGCGCCGAAGCTGGCGCCGCAGCGGGGACCGGCCTATCTGGGTCTCTCCAAGACGAGCAAGCATAAGGAAGAAGCGTTCGAGGTCATTACGGCGATGCTCTCGGACGAGATTCAGCTGGCCGATTCCAAGCGGGGCATCACGACTACGCTGAACAGCAAGGAGATCGAAGGTGCGCTCGGCACCGGACATCCGGTATACAGCAAGAAAAACATGAAGGCTGTTAACCATTACCCGCCGACACCTTATACGCAGAAGCGTAAGGCTGATCTGCTGGACGTTCCCGGCGCGACGCAGCAAAACCTCGTCGGCACGACGTTCATCGAGGTCGCTCAAGGCAAGGTCGACCTGAACACGGCGATCCGCCAGCTCGAAGAGAAGCTGAAGGCGGAGCTCGACAAGCAGAAGAACAAATAAAGGAACGAACGGGCATAAGCTTAGTGGGCCGGGTACGCCGGACACAACTTACAGGGATGGAGATGGAGAGAAGATGGGAGTTCGAATAGCCGTACTGGCAGAACCTCGAATACAGCAACGGATTTTTGGCGAGAAACACTGGGAGCAGCTGAACGCGCTCGGGGAGGTCGCCCGGATCGAGCAGGAAGGGCCGATGCAGCCGGATGCCATGATGGCGGTTATCGAAGGAGCCGACATCGCGATTACCTCGTGGGGGTGCCCTGCGCTGACCGGAGATATTTTGGAAAGCGCCCCAGAGTTAAAAGGAGTGCTCCACGCCGCAGGTACAGTGAAAGGGATCGTCACCCCGGACGTTTGGCGGCGAGGCATCCGGGTATCGAGCGCCAACGGACCGCTTGGCATGGGCGTAGCCGAGACGGCGCTCGGCTTCACGATCGCTTCGCTCAAGCATATGTGGTGGCTGTCGCAGTCGACCCGACAAGGCGGCTGGGGCTCCGGCAAAGATAGAGTGCGCGAGCTGTACCAGGTGACGGTCGGCGTCATCGGCGGCGGCAAAGCGGGCGGCCACTATATCCGTCTGCTGCGCAATTTCGACGTCCATATCATGATCTACGATCCGGTGATGACAGCCGAGCAAGCGGCGGCTATGGGAGCGCAGAAGGCGGAGCTGGAAGTCGTGCTGGCCGCAAGCGACGTTGTCTCCATTCACGCTCCGTCCCTTCCGGCGACGTACAAGATGATCAACCGCGAGCGGCTGGCCGTCATGAAGGACGACGCGATCCTGATCAATACGGCCCGGGGCTCCATCGTGGACGAGGAGGCGCTGGTCGAGGAGCTCCGCAAAGGGCGGCTGTTCGCCTGCCTCGACGTCACCGACCCGGAGCCGCCTGCACCGGATCATCCGCTGCGGAGCATGCCGAATTGCATCTTGACGCCGCATATTGCGGGAGCGGTTAATAACGGGGTGAAGCGGGTCGGCCAATTTGCGATCGACGAATTGAAGCGGCTGCTGGCCGGCACGCCGCTCGAAGGCGAGGTCCGCGAAGAGCAGATGAGCACGCTGGCGTAACAGAAGAGGGAGGCCGCCGTCTACCGCAGGGGAAAGCGGCGGCCTTTTATTAACGGAAAGGGGTGATGTCCATTACCAACAAGTTTGTCTGAGGTGCCGTCCAGTCCTGAACGAAAAGGATGACGCGTGAGGCTTTTCGACCAACGGGGCTGACGGGTGCCGGCTAAGCTTGTCCGCATGTGAAAGCTGCCAACACCATGACGACATCGACGAATCGCATCCCGGAACTTAATCAGGAAAGTGGGGATTCGCTTATGTACGTTCGAAACGGGGCTAAAAACGGCCTCATCTGCTGTCTGGCCATGCTGCTGTGCCTCATCTCGGTTATGGTGCCGGGCAAGGCCGGCCTGGCCAGCTCTCCGGCGATAGCGATTGTGAACGCGGGGTTCGAGCAGCAGGCCCCCGGAGGCGTGATTCCGGGCTGGAGGCAAACGTACGGCAACGGCGTGGCTGCGGCTACGTATGGGATTACGAGTACGTCCAAGTATAGCGGGAGCTTCAGTCTTCATCTGGATGACTTGTCTCCTACGGCGGCGCTTGGGGTGGAGAGCGACAAGTTCGCGATCGTCCCGGGGACCGCTTATTCGGCGTCGGCTATGTATCAGGTGGAGCGCGGGGCGCTGTCTATCTATTTGCAGTTTTTTAATGAAGCCGGAACCCGGGTGGCGAACACTTCGGCCGGTGTAGATATGACGGGCGGGGAATGGGTGAAAGGCGGCGTGTCCGGCATCGCTCCGGCGGATGCGGTGACGGCTTCGGTGCTGCTGTATTCTTCGACGACAGGACAGGGGGCGGGTCATATCGACGACGTGAAGGTCGAGGTCAATCCAATCGGTACGTTCGAGCTGTTGGGACAGCCGATTATGAATTTCATTAATCAGGACGCCGCGATCGGACGGGAGCAGGGTAAGGATGTCGCGTATACGGTGGTGAAGGGCGCCAACGACAGTACGGTATTTGCTGTAGTCGACCTGCTCACTGCCGATGTGATCAAAACGATCCCGATGCCCGGCGTCACCGGAGCGTGGGGCGTCAAGGCGGCAAGCGACGGTAAAATCTATGCGGGCACTCATTATGACGGCCATCTGTATCAATACACCCCGGGCAGCGACAGTATCGTCGATCTGGGACGGCTGAGCGCGGAGACGCACATCTGGGCGCTGGTGGCCGGGGCGAACGGTAAAATCTATGCCGGCACGTATCCGAATGCCCACGTGTTCGAGTACGACCCGGCGACCAATCAGGTAAACGATCTCGGCCGGGTACATCCGACGGAGAAATACGTCCGCTCCATCGCTTACGACGGCGACCGCAACGTTGTGTATGCAGGCGTCGGAGGGGTGACGGCGGGGATCGTCAAGATCGATCTGGCCACCGGGACTCACGAAGAAATTTTGCAGACCCTCCTTCCCGCCGCTTACACAAACTACGATTTTACTTCCAATATGGGTTATGCGCTCGGCAAGCTGTTCGTCAGGCTGAACAAGCCGGATCACCTGCTGATCGTGGATGTCGCCACGGAGACGGTAGAATATTACGACCCGAACGGTCTCGGCATGGGATCGAGGACGCTGGCGGTTATGCCGGGCGACGATCAAAATATTTATTTCGGTGGCTACGTATTGCGCTCGTATAACGTGGTGACCAAAACGTTTGCTGTAGAGTTTGCGGACCCGAACGCGAGAGCGTTCAACTTCTTCGACGGCAAATTTCTGCAGCTGAACGATCCGCAGCGGCCGGGGTATACGTTTGTCGGTTTTAGCGAGAAAGGCCAGATCTTTTTCAACAACAAGCAAACCGGCAATCTGTCTACTCTAAAAGTCGACAATTACGGCTCCCCGATTCTGATTCAAAGTTTGCATACCGGCTATGACGGCAATATATACATCGGCGGTTACTTGGGGGCTACCGGCTTTACATCCTATCGTCCGGCGGACGGCACGTTCACGGACGTGCAGCAGTTCGGCCAGGTCGAATCGGTGGCGAGCGTCAACAACAAGCTGTATATCGGCACGTACGGGAATGCGAGGGTGCACGAATATGATCCGACCGCACCGTGGACGTCCACGAATCCGCGAAGGGTAGCCGAGCTGGTCAGCCACGGCCAGGACCGTCCGTTCGCGATGGTCGGCATCGACTCGCTCTCCAAGCTGTATGTCGGCTCCGTCCCCGATTACGGTTCGCTGAGCGGGGCGCTGACGGTTTATGACGTGCCGACCCGGCAAGTCCAGGTGCACAAGGATATTGTGCACAACCAGGGTGTCGTTTCCTTGGCGCACAAAGACGGTCTCATCTACGGCGGAACGACGATTTACGGCGGTCTTGGCACGAGCGGGCCGTCGGAGACGGAAGGCAAGCTGTTCGTATTCGATACGGCGACGAACAGCAAAGTATTCGAAATCGTACCGGTCCCCGGCCGTAAAGTCGTGAGCGGCTTGCTGGACGGCCCGGACGGCCTGATCTGGGGCGTGGCGGAGGATACGATCTTCAAGTTCGATCCGGACACGCGGCAGATCGTCTACAAAGCGGCGAGACTCGGACGGTACGGCACCGGCACGGTATGGGTCGACGCATTCCTGGAGGTTGGTAAGGACGGCAACGTGTACGGGACGAACCGGCAAAAGACGCTGTTTATGATCAAGCCGGATACGATGGAGTTTGTTCGAATTAAAACCGGCGCGGGCAATTATTTGACGCAGGACCATCTGGGCAATTTGTATATGGCGAACGATGCGAATCTGTGGAAGTATACGCTGCCGCAGGAAGAGGAGGAAGTAAGCCTGGACTCGATGCAGGCGGCAGTCGAATCCCATCAGGCTGCGGGCGGCATTAACGGCACGTTCGCCGCCGAGCTCAAGTACCGGCTGACTATCATCGGCATCTTGTCCGGTCAGGGAGCGGCAGGCCAGGCGGCTGCCTACATGCAGGACTTCGTCAGCCATATTCAGGACCCGGCTGTTTTGCAGCAGGGGCTCATATCGGCGGCGGCATCGGAACGTTTAAGCGCGGATGCGGCCGTGCTGATCCAGGCGTGGACCGCTTAAGGAGCTTCGCCCCCGCGAAGGGGAGAAGCGGCTTTCCAAGTGATCGGAGGGGAAAAGGATGGGAAGCACAGGACAGCGCGGCGTGCGTTTGCGGACGGCAAAGGCGGCACTAAGCATTCTGCTTGCGTTCGCCGTCGTATTCGGCGGCAGCTTCGGCGCCGGGATCGGACTCGGTCCGGCGGAGGTCCGGGGAGAAGCGGCGGGCGAACGGTTTTACGATTTTGAGAATTTCGCAGTAGGCCCCTTGAACGGACAGCACGGCTGGACGAACGCCGGGCCGGAGGTGACGGTGACCGATCAGGTGTATGCCGTCAGCGGCGCCAAGACGATGAAGATTGCCGATAACGACAAGACGAAGGCGATGGGAGCGAGGGTGTCGTTCGATCCGATCGAACGCGGCAGCGTCGAGTGGTGGGTGAAGGCGGACACCGCCGACCGGCTGGTCATGCTGCTGGAAAGCACGGGCCCGCAAGGGACGAAGCCGGTCGAGTGGATCGGGCTGCTGGCGAACCGGACGATCGAATATTATGACGGGGCTGTCCGGACGAATTCGAGCGAAACATACGAGCCGGGGAAATGGTACCGGTTCCGGGTCGACTTTGACGCTGCGGCAGGCAAGAAGACGATCACGGTTCTGAGTGATGACGGCTTGCTGATGTTCCGCCAGGATACCGCCTTTCGGGATACTTCAGCTTCGATGGTGAATGTGTTCCGGTTTGCGACGATCTCGACCGGTCTCGGCACGTTTTATGTGGATAACGTCCGGATTCGCGATGCCGCGCTTGCCGATCCCGGCAGCCTGAGCGGTCTCCGCGCCGATCCGGAGTCCGTGCAGGTGGTGGCGGGGCAGACGAAGAAGGTGCATATGCTGGGCAGTTATACGAATGGAGATGTACGCGTAATGGATGGTGGGACTGTGAACTATACGTCTGCAAATCCCGGAGTAGCGACGGCGAGCGGCGGTATCGTGACCGGCGTATCGCCGGGGGCGACCGTGATAGCCGCCGTATACGAAGGTGCGCAGGCGATGCTGGACGTGAACGTGCTCGATCCGAACGATGTGCCGCCGTACAAAGATTTGCCGCTGCGTCCCCTGCAGCGGACGACGGACCTGAACGGGCTGAAGATCGTCGTGCCGGCCGGCCAGGAGTGGCAGGCGCTCGGCGAGCGGATCGCCACCGCGCTCCAGACGAGATGGGGCATTCAAGCCGTAATGGCGGCGCCGGACCGCGACCATTTCCGCGACGGCTGGACCGGCAATACGCTGCTGCTCGGCTCGCTGGGTAACAACGACCTGCTGGCCCGGCTGTACGGGATGCGCGCGTCGTATGCCGACGCCGTCTATCCGGGGGACGGCGGTTATCAGCTGCTGACGGCGATCGACCCGTTCGGTCTCGGCGGCAATACGATTATCGTCGGAGCGGGCGATACGGCGGGAGCGGCGCTTGGCGTCGACCGGCTACTGGAGATTATCGGTCAGCAGACGACCGCGGTTCTCCCTTGGCTGGCGGAAGCGAAGCTGTCCGATCAGGCGGCTTCCTATCTGCAATATGACGGCCACCCAAGCCCCGCCGATATTCAGTCGGCGCTGGCCGCTGCGGGGACGCGCCTGTCGAAGCTGAAGCCGACGGCGAACAACGAGACGGATGCCAAAGCATTGCATTCCGTGCTGTCGGCGATCAAAATCTACGGCGAAAACTACCAATTGACCGGCAATCCGGGCTTCGGCGAAGTGTACCGCAAGCTGCTCAAAGGGTATGCGTCTTTCCTGAACCGGCATCCGGCGGAGGCGAAGGCGCAACTGAACGAAAGATCGAACATGTGGACGGACGGCGACACGTTCATTCAGAACTGGACCATCATGGAGGCGTCGCCGCTGTTCACGCCGCTCGAGCGCAAGCAGATCGTCTCCGCCCTGTACCTGACGTTCGAGGCCAATGCGAGAGACGGCTACTTGACGGGGGCCGCAGCCAGCGGTCCGCGCTGGAACCATCAGATTTTCCCGGCCTTGTCGCTGATCGCGGGGAGCGATTATTTCCTCCGTTATTACAGCCTGGCCGAAGCTTCGGGATGGAAGCAGCTGGGCGAACGGATTTTTACGGGAAATACGTCGTACATCAGCCTGGACGAAGGCTCGGATTACCTGATGCACGTGCCGATGACGAATATCGATTACGCCATGGCGACGGGCAATCTGGATTTCATGCAGCGGAGCTTGCGTCCGAGCGCTGATCTGAACGCGCTGATGATCGATAATTTGGGCGTGATGGCCGGCGGCGGGGACACGTATCCGTTCGGCTACAGCAGCAGCGGGTTCTCGTGGGGACACTCCCAAGTGATGAACGCCGCGACGTGGCTGTACGGCGATCCGCTTTACCGGTTCTTGCTGGAGCGGGCGAGAACCGGACCGTTCCCGGATCAGCGGATGGGCGATCTGGATTATCCGATCCACCGGTATATGGCGGTGAAGCCGGATGAGTCGGCCGGTCCGCCGGAGGGAGCGTACCCAAGGGTGCAGGCGTCCTCCATCGAGCCGGGCATCTATGACGACTTGATCGAGAAAGAGCAGGCGCCGCTCGACGTAGCGCTGGAGGATACGTTCCATAAGCTGACGTTCCGCGAAGGGTTCGGGCTGGATGACAGCTATCTGATTCTGGACGGCTTCTCGGCCGGAGCGCACGGCCATCAGGACGGCAACGCGATTCTCAATTATACGGCGAACGGCAGGCTGTTCCTGACCGACCGGGATTATATCGAGAATACGCCGGAGCATCACACCGGGCTTGTCGTCACGAAGGACGGGGAGCAGCGGAAGAAGCCGCCGCTTGCCGAGCTACAGTGGTCGGCGGACGTAGACGGCATCGGGCTGAGCCGCAGCATCGTGCCGAAATACAACGGAACGGACTGGCAGCGCTCGGTTGTAAGTCCGAATGGCAGCTTTTACGTGATTTACGACGATGTCACGGTGAACGAAGCCGGCGACTATGTTCTGAAAAATCTGTGGCAGACGCTGGGAACGCCGAATATTCGCGGCGGCGACCGCTTCGAAGCGGAGCAGCAGGGCGTGACGATGTCGATCCACAGTCTGGACGCTTCGGATCTGCGCACGCAGGACCGGTACGGCCATTTCCGCAAATATTGGAAGTCCGATTACCCGTATCCGTATGCCGATCAGGAAACGGTGCTCAGCGAAGTGTTCGAGGAGCGCGGGTATGAGGCGGGTGAGAAGACCGGCTTTATCAACGTACTGTCCAGCCGTAAGAGCGGTCCCGCGCTTCAGACTCGGCGGCTGAACGAAACGACGCTGGAAATCCGTCAGCAGGGCGAGCAATGGCTGGCCGTCCAGTCGGAGCTGACGAGCAGCGATTTCGCTTCGGACGGGAAGTTCCATCTGATCGGCGAAGGAAAGCTGCTGGCGGCCGAGGCGACCCAGATCCGGATCGGCTCGCAGACGCTGGCGTTCGCACAGCCCGTTATGTTCTCGATGGATACCGCCACCGGGGAATGGACGACGCATTCGCTGCGCAAAGACCGGGTCGTCTATGATGCCCAGGGCGAACCGGTCCGGGAGGAAGCGCTTGATTCCGGTACCGCGGTCTGGTCGAAGCAGATGCTGCATCGGCTGGAGCGGACGGTGAAGGACCGGGAACATCCGCGCGAGTGGAAGAAGCCGCGGCCGGATCATCCGGAAGGGCTGGCCGACTGGCAGCGGGTACACCGGTTCCCCGAGCAAGTGACGGACAGCGCATGGGGCGAACTGAACGGAGACGGCACGGAGGAGCTGGTGCTTGGAGGCATTCAGGGCGCAGTGCAGGCAATCAACGATGCCGGCCAGGTGATGTGGAGCTTCGCGGCTGCCGGGCGCGTCAATGAAGTGACGATCCAGCAGTTGAACGGGCAGCCGGTCGTATTCGTCGCTACGGAGAACTGGCACGTGCATGCGCTGAATGCGCAGGGCCAGGAGCTGTGGAGTTACGTATTCCCGAGCGGAGCCGCACAGCGCGAGCGCAAGGGGAATCTGCTTGGCGTCACGAACGTCCGGGTCGCGCATGTGAACGGAGCCGATCAACCGCCTTGGGTGATGGTCGGCACCCAGTACCGGTACATTTACGGGCTGGATTCGAACGGAACGCTTCAATACGAGGACTTGTTGTATTATTACGGAATCGAAGATATGGCGTTTGCCGACTTTGACGGCGACGGCAAGGAGGAAGGCGTCTACGCGCTGGAATATGCGTATTACGCTTATTGGAACGAACGCGTCGTTACCCGTGGCGGCAGCGGCGGCGGTCCGGGCTGGAAGGTGGCTGACGTGCTGGAGCAGGGCGGCAGCGGAGGTTTGCCCGCTTTCCTGATGGGAACGAAGCAGAATGAAGTGCGTCTGGCCGGGTATAACGGGAAGCTGCAGGAGCTGTGGCAGCGGAACGTCGGCGGTGAAGTGAATGCGATCCGGCATGGCGATTACAACGGGGACGGACTGCCCGAGATTTTGGCCGGCTCGGACGGCTTCCAGTTCTATGCGCTGAATCCCGACGGTACGGTCCGGTTCCGCAAGGCGCTGGAAGACCGGGTGCGGCACGTGGACGGCTGGAGCCGCGGCGGCGTAACCGAGTATTGGGCGGCTGTGGACCACGGTCAGCTGGTTCAGTTGTCCGGCCAGGGCGAGATCGCCCAGAAGACCCGGTTCCAGCATCCCGTCGCGGCCATTCGGGCGGGAGAGGCGCAGCCGAAGCCATGGGTCGTGCTGGAGAACGGAGACGTGTACCGTTACCGGCGCTGACCGGATTATTTTACGGATTCTTTTTTTAGATTGCCGCTTGATTCGTCCGTTTACGCGCGCCTGCACCTGTGTGCCGGCGCGGGAACGGGCGGTCAAGCGTTTTTCGTTCCCAATTCTTCGTTAACGGCCGGCGTATCCTTATGTTATATTGAAGAGATAAGAAAACTAACGAACAGTGATGGCGGGATTAACATGAACGAGAAACCGAGCCGTAAAACGTTTCACGCCCGACTGGAAAAACTGGTCGACGAGATTCGCAGCGATATTGTACAAGGGGTATTGCGGGAAGGAGAGTTCCTTCCATCGGAAAAAGCGTATGCCAAGCAGCACCGGCTCAGCAACAAGTCGGTGCGTCAAGGGCTGGAAGTGCTGGTCGCCGAGCGGCTGATCGAGAAAATACCGCGGGTGGGCAACAAGGTGGCGCGGTACGCCCGGAGCGAGACGGTGGTGCTGAAGTTTGCCTGCCATACTTCGCTGCCTAAGGAAGCCGCGATGAAGACGCTGGTTGCCGAATTCCACAAGCGGCATCCCGGCATTCGCGTAGAATTCGTCACCTATAGCGGGGCGATCAATACGTTCCGCACGGTCAAGCAGCTGATCGAGGAAGAAGCGGTCGACGTGTTCACGATGAACTACAACGGGTATGACGACTTCAAGCGCAACGGCGGTCTTGACTATTTGGAGACGCTGGAGCCGAATCCGAATATTTATCCGTTTCTGACCGATGTCATGACGACGAACGACGGGCAGCTCAAGGGGCAGCCGTTTTTGTTTACGCCCCTCATCCTGTGTTACAACAAGGATCATTTCCGCGAGAAAGGCGTGCTGGAGCCGGACAGCGGCTGGCGCTGGGACGTGTTGTTCGAGCAGGCGTCGAAGCTGGCGGTGGAGAACGAGAGGCTGGGTTTTTATTTTCACTTCCCGTCGAGCAACCGGTGGCCGGTATTCTTGCTGCAGAGCGGCATCCGCTTCGACCGCGACGAGCGGAACCGGTTCTCCATTGGCGGCACGCAGCTGCTCGACAGCTTGAGGGCTTGCCGCAAGCTGATTCATATGCAGAAAGGGTTTCCGTTGTTTCTGTCGGAGAAGGATGCCGACGCGGAGGATTTGTTTTTCCGGGGCAAAGTATCGATGATTATGACGACTTATCTAAGCTTGAATCATCACGAGCGGCCGGAAGGTCTGGAGTACGACGTGGCGCCGCTGCCGTATCTGAATGACCCGAAGACGCTGTTGATGACGATCGGGCTGGCGGTGAACGCCTCCTCCAAAGTGAAGGACAGCGCCAAGCTGTTCGTCGATTTCCTGGTCTCGTACGAAGCGCAGCTGATGATCCGGCAGAAAACGTTAAGCATCCCGAGTCTCAAGCCGGCGGCGGAATGGACGGGCAAGGAGTCGATGTACCGGCCGTCGCGCTTTCATATGTATCGCGATATTATTCCGGCGTTCCGGACGTTCGGCACCTTGAACATGTCGATCAAGGAGCTGGATGCGGTGTATGGGGAAGCGAAGCTGTACTGGTCGGGGCTGGAGACCGAGGAAGGGGTGGCTGCGCGGCTGGAGCAGCTGCTGGACCGGTTGGGCGGCAGCGGGAGCGGTCACGGAGAGGCCGGAGCGGCGAATCTCCCGGTTTGAAAGCGGGAAAGTATGAGGGCGTCCTGCTGCAGGGAGGGGCGCCCCTGACTAGAAACGAACACGCCAGGGCGCTGCTCGCTTTGCGGGCGGATGGCGGTTCGGCTGTTATTCACAAAAGTCCAAGTACCGGAAGGGTGCTTGGGCTTTTTGCCGTTGAGAAAACCGTCATCGGCAGCCGCTGCCGCACGCAACCTGATAGTGACCCTTGCCTTGTGTGCTGAAATTTCCGTGCACGCGGCGGTCCGTCTTCATTCCCCAGTCTTCAATCCTCAATCCTTCCGACCCGGCCCTGCATCTACTTCTGCTTTATCAGAACGACGCCCCCCGCAATCAGACCAAGGCCGGCCCATGTTTTCCAACTGGTCGTCTCCTTGAAGAACCAATACCCCATCAGCAAGGAAATCAGAATCTCCATACACTTGGCCGCCACAAGCACATAACTGAGCTGGTGAGTCGCTTTGTACCCGAACCGGACCCCGTACCCGATGCACAGATTGGCGAGTAGAAACAAGGGGAGCATCAGCGTCTGAAACTTGAACGTGCTCCAGAAGTGAGGATCGATCTGCTTGCTCTGATAAGAGAAGATCGCGTTAATGACGGTTAATCCGGTGAATAAAAGCCCGGCGCTGTACAAATATATCATCCGATCCTCCGCATGCCGCTTATGATGGTTTTAGTGTTTCCCTGTGCCAACTTTTTTAACCGCGCGCAGAAAAACGGTCGTCGGCGTCACCGTGGAGCGTGTCATATTGGGACGTCCGGGCTGCAGTCTTGCCCGATCGGAATAAAGGGCGTGAGCTGCCGCCGGGTTGCATTTCCCCGACTCATTCCTTCGAGTACCTTAACCGTATCTCGTCCCTCCGGCAGCGGAGCCGCTTTGCGATAAAACGCGGCAAAATAAATTTTGGGCGGGTAAACTATGTTTCCCTTAGGCAAATGCGGAAGTTCCCGTCGTTCCAAGCGATTTTCACTTTTTGGCTTATCGGAATGTTCGAAAAAAGTATTGACAAATTGCTCGTGGACAATTAATTTGTATATAACAATAAATTTTGCCCTAGGGAAAAACATTTGTCGAAGTACAAGTTACATAATCATGCCTAACGGCAACTAAAGGAGGAACAAGACAGTGGTGAGAACCATGCTGAAGACATCGAAATTATGGGGGATCGGATTGTTGCTGGCTTTATCTGTGGTCGTAACGGCTTGCGCATCCGATTCGAGAAATACGGCAGGCGAGCCGGGCGGATCAACCGCCGGAGGCAAACTTAACGTCATTACGACGATCGCCCAGATCGCCGAGCCGATCTCCGTCATCGGCGGCGACAAGGTCAACGTCCAGAGCTTGATGGGTCCCGGAGTCGATCCGCATCTGTACACAGCCACGCAAGGCGATATTAAGAAGCTGGAGAGCGGCGACATCATTTTCTACAGCGGTTTGCATCTGGAGGCGAATATGGTGAAAGTGTTCGCCGAGATCGGCAAGAAAAAGCCGGTGCTCGCGATCGGCGAGACGCTCCCGAAGGAGAAGCTGCTGAAGGACGAGGCAGGCGCAACCGACCCGCACATCTGGTTCGACATCGATCTGTG
This sequence comes from Paenibacillus sp. GYB004, assembly GCF_036577605.1. Taxonomy (NCBI): domain Bacteria; kingdom Bacillati; phylum Bacillota; class Bacilli; order Caryophanales; family Paenibacillaceae; genus Paenibacillus; species Paenibacillus sp. GYB004. Next base: position 234,230 of record NZ_JARBDB010000040.1, on the reverse strand, counting down.
GAAGCAGGCGCTCGGAGCCGCGACCGAAGAGCTGAAGAAGGCATCGAAGGAAAACGCCGATTATTTCGAAGCGAACAAAACGAAGTATTTCCAGCAGCTGGACGATCTGAAGAAGGAAGCCAAGGAGAAACTGACGCAAATCCCGAAAGAAAAACGGGTGCTCGTAACGGCGCATGACGCGTTCGGCTACTTCGGCCGCATGCAGGACATCCAGGTCGTCGGCCTGCAAGGCTTGAGCACGGAAGCGGAAATCGGCCTGACCGACATCGAGGATACGATCAAAATTTTGGTCAAGCACAAAGTTCCTGCCGTATTCGTGGAAAGCAGCATCAACCCTGCATCCATTAAGGCTGTAATCGAAGGCGCCAAGAAGCAAGGGCTTGACGTGAAGCTGGGTGGAGAGCTGTTCTCCGACGCCATGGGCGATGCGGGGACGAAGGAAGGCACTTATATCGGCATGTACCGTCACAATGTCGATACGATCTATAAAGCGTTAAGCGGAAAGGGTGAGTGAAATGACTCCGGTACTGAACGTAAACGGCTTGTCTGCCTCGTATCGCAAAAATCAGGTGCTCGACCAGGTGCGGTTTCAAGTGCTGCCGGGGACGATGACCAGTATCGTAGGCCCTAACGGAGCGGGGAAGTCGACGCTGCTCAAGGTGATGCTGGAGCTGCACCCCAGACTTTCCGGATCGGTCTCCTTTTTCGGAACGACCTATAACAAAGCGAAGTCCCGGATCGGCTACGTTCCGCAGCGCGGTTCGGTGGACTGGGATTTCCCGACCAATGCGCTGGATGTCGTCATGATGGGACTGTACGGGCAGATCGGCTGGCTGAAATGGCCGAGACGCACGCACAGGGAGCTGGCGATGAATGCGCTGGCCGAGATGGGGATGGAAGCTTATGCCGGACGGCAGATCAGCCAGTTGTCCGGCGGGCAGCAGCAGCGGGTGTTTCTCGCCCGTGCGCTCGTGCAGGACGCGGAGCTGTACTTCCTCGACGAGCCGCTGGCCGGCGTCGACGCGGCGACGGAACGCGCCATCATGGATACGCTGAAGAGGCTGAAGAGCAAGGGAAGAACCGTTATGGTCGTCCATCACGACCTGCAGACGGTGGAAGACTACTTCGATCACGTGCTGCTGCTGAACCGGACCGTCGTCGCCCACGGCGCGACGCAGGATACCTTTACCAAAGAAAACATTTACCGCACCTACGGCGGCACGCTTCGATGGATGGGGGAGAAGTTCGGATGATCACGATGTTGTCGCACAATGCGCAGTGGGTGTTATTAAGTACATTAATATTGGGCACGGCAGCCGGGATCATCGGCTGCTTCTCCTATTGGAAGCGGCAAAGCCTGATGAGCGATGCGCTGTCACACGCGGCGCTGCCCGGAGTGATTGTCGGCTTCGCCATTATGGGCTCCAAAAATTTGTCGGTCATGATCGCCGGAGCCGCGGTCAGCGCCCTGCTCGGCGCCCTGTTGATTCATTGGATACGCTCATCCTCGCGCGTGAAGGAGGATGCGGCGATGGGCATTATCTTATCCGTATTTTTCGGACTCGGCATTATGCTGCTGACGTTCGTCAACCGGACAGCGGGGGGCAGCCAGAGCGGACTGGACAGCTTTATTTTCGGCCAGGCGGCATCGATGGTCAGCAAGGACGTAGTGACGATGTCGGTGCTGGCGCTGCTCGTTATGCTCGTCGCCGTGATCGGCTACAAGGAGTGGAAGCTATTTCTGTTCGATGCCGCCTTTGCCAAAGGGCTCGGCTTGTCCAGCCGCTTGATGAACAGCATCTATATGGCGGTACTGGTGCTGGTTATCGTCATCGGCATTCAGGCGGTAGGCGTCATCCTCATGGCGGCGCTGCTCATTATACCGGCCGTTAGCGCCAGGTATTGGACGAATTCCTTTAAATGGATGGTGGTCCTCTCCGGTCTGTTCGGCGGAGGAGCCGGGATGACGGGCACGCTGATCAGCGCGGCAGGCAAGGGCTGGCCGACAGGTCCGTTCATCGTCATAGCCGCTTCGACCCTGTTCGTCTTTTCGTTGGCGTTCGGACTGCGCAAGGGACTGATCGTGACGTACTTGCAGCAGCGAGCGCAGAAGAAACGTTTGCTGCAACCGATGGCGGGTCAGACAGTATTGGACGGGGGGGTGACCAAATGAGCTACGCAGGCTGGATTCTATTAACCGCATCGCTGGTCGGACTGTCCTGCGGATTTATCGGCGTCCTGCTCATCCTGCGCCGGATGGCGATGATGGCGGATGCGATCAGCCATACGGTCTTGCTTGGCATCGTTACGGCATTCCTGGTCACCCGGGAACTGAGCGGCATCCATATGCTGATCGGGGCGATTGCGGCCGGACTGCTGACTTCCGTGCTCGTGCAATGGTTCCATGCGCGCGGCGTCCAGCAGGAGGCTTCGATCGGCGTCGTATTCACGACCTTGTTCGCGATCGGCGTCGTCTTGATCGCCACGAAGGTCGGGAACGCGCATCTTGACGTCAAGCATACGTTGATGGGCGAGATTACGTTTATTCCGTGGGAGAAGATCGAGCTGCCGCTGATTGGGGAAATTCCGGAAGCGGTGTTCATCTTATCGCTTGTATTGATTGTCGTGCTGGTGGTGATACTTGCGTTTTATAAAGAGTGGAAAATTACGTCCTTCGATCCCGCGCTCGCCGCAAGTCTGGGAATACCGGCCGTGCTGATGCATTACGTGTTCATGTCGCTCGTCTCGGTGACGACCGTTGCCGCCTTCGACGCGGTAGGTGCGATCATGGTGGTCGCCATGCTGATTACGCCTGCGGCGGCGGCATACCTGTGGACCGACCGGTTGTCGGTTATGCTGATTCTCAGCGGGTTGTTCGGCGTCATCTCGGCCATAACTGGCTATTATATCGCGACTTGGCTGGATACGTCGATCTCCGGATCGATGGCGTTCTCGACGGGCCTTCTGTTTGCCTTCAGCTTCCTCTGTTCGCCCAAGCACGGCGTAATCGCCAAATTCATTCGTCCGGCGGAGACGAAGCTTTCCGCTTGATGGGCGATAGACGAACGCGGAGCTGTGAATCGATACGTGCAACGGTTACCAATAAAGCGCTGCAGAGCTGCGGTCCTTCCGCTTCCTCTGGAGCGCTTTATTCCTTTACCCTGCGAACCTTTAACGGTCTGAAATTAATCCTTCCCGCCAAATGCGCTTTTCGATACTTGCGGCTGTCTCCTCCGCCGTCAGATCGGACGAGTCGAGCCACATGCCGATCCGTGGCGTTTCGTCGCGCAGCACGGCGTCCAGCGCTTCCACCGTCCATTCGCCGTATCCTTTTTTGGAACGGGCGGCTTCTCTTGAGGCGACGGCAGCCGGGTTCGGACACAGCACGACCACATAGAGCGGGCGGTGGCGGACATAGGAAATAAAATCGTCAAGCACGCGGCCGACCACGACATCCTGTACAACGGCGTTGAATCCGGCTTCCCGGTAAGTGTCCGCGGTCTGGGCCGCCAGGCGGTATCTCAGCCGCAGCTGCTCCATTTCGTCCTGCCCGGAGTCCGGAGTTATTTCCTTGCGGTTATTTACGATCATTCTCCGGAATAAATCTCCCCGGATATGGACGGAGTTGTCGAGCCGTTCGGCGAGCAATTGGGCGACAGTCGATTTCCCGCTGGCCATAATGCCTGTCACCAGGATGGTGCAGGGACGTTCTGGAGGCATTGTGATCGTCTCTCCTTTCCTCTATCAGATTCCCCCTTATTATAAAGAACCGATACCGATTCGTAGAAGGGGCAGTTTGAATAATAACGATCCTTTACCGCCGTTCCGTCCTATTCGGACGAACAATCTAAGCCTTCCGGCTCCCGCCGAAAAGCGGAGGCTTCTTCGCCCTGTCTTTTCCTCTTTCTCTTTCATACTAATAATCAGAAGCAGGCGAGCTCCATCGGGGCGATCGGCCATTTCGGAGGAGGCGGGAGCTTGAAGCTATCGGTAGTGATGGCCGTGTACAACGGCGAACGTTACGTAGAGGAAGCGATCGGCAGCATATTGGCGCAAACGTATACGAATTTTGAGCTGATCGTGGTCGATGACGGTTCTGTCGACCGGACGAGAGACATCATCCGCTCCATTTCGGACCCGAGGCTGAAAAAAGTACTGCTGCCGTACAATTGCGGTGCCGCGATGTCTCTGAATATCGGCGTCTGGCAGTCGACCGGGGACTGGATCGCCATCCACGATGCGGACGACCGCAGTATGCCCGACCGGTTTCAGGTACAGGCCGAATACGTTCGGGCCCGTCCGGAGCTGATCGTGGCCGGTGCGCAAATATCGTGCTTCGGCGACGCCGACGTCTCCCCGGCCTTGCTGCGGGAGCGCGAGCAGGCGCTGAACCAAGGCGAAAGTACGCTGCATCGCGATCGTTATTCGGTATGTCCGTTTTGCCACGGCACCGCATGGATTTCCCGGGCGAAGTTTATTCAAGCCGGAGGCTACGATCCCGGTTACAAGATCGCCTACGACTACGATTTGTGGCTGAAGCTGTTCCGGCTAGGCCCGATCGGGAAAGTGGACCGGGTGTTGTACGAATACCGGATTCATGCCAGCTCGCTGTCGAATCACAACAAGCGAAACGCGTTTACCGAGAGGCTCCGCTGCTGTGTCCGCCGGATGTGCGAGTCGGATCTGGCCCGCGGCAGCGGCATGCCCCGGGTACTGGTGATCGGCGGAGAGTATCAGTGCCGGATCATGAAGACCGAGGTGGCCCCGTATTGCCCGATACACGTACAGGCTTATCACGATTCCGGTCTTGCGGGGAAGATGCAGTCGTTCGTACACGCAGTCAAGTCGGGTGAAGCAGACGCTATCCTTCAAATGAATCACCCCTCGCGAGCGATGATGACCCCGTATTTCCAATTTCAGGGACTGGTGCAAAACAAACATTTCTTTAATTTATAACAACCCAGCGTCATGCTGAATCGATCCGGGCAACCGGCATTCGATGAAGGAGGTTTCGCCTTGCAGCCCTCGCCTACCGCTTCTAGCGGAACGAAAATCGATATCATTATACCGACGGTAAGAAAAGATCTGGAAGTATTGCCCTATGTCGTGTCCGGCGCCAGAGCCAACATCCGGCATCCGATCGGGCGTGTCTATATCGTCGCGCCGTCCGATCCCGAGATTCGGGCGTATTGCGAACGGAACGGGTGCACATACGTCGAGGAGTCGGCGCTTCTGCCGATTACGAAGGAAGAGATCGGTTATACGGTGAACGGCATCGACCGGTCGGGCTGGCTGCTCCAGCAGTTTATCAAGCTGAGCGGCGACCGGCTGTGCGAGCAGGAGTTTTATCTGGTCATCGATTCGGATACGGTGTTTATCCGCCCGAACTGCTTCGAGCGCGGCGGCCGGGTCATCTTCCACACTTGCGACGAATACCATCCCCCGTATTTTGCGGCCTATGAGAAGCTGGTAGGACTGAATCCGGCATCGTCCAAATCGTTTTGCTCGCACTATATGCTTTTCGAGCAATCCCATGTGTCGCTGCTCAAAAAACATATCGAGAACCGCTGGCAGACGCCGTGGTACCGCTCGATTATGATGTGTGTGGACCGGACGCATACGTCCGGGTTTGCCGACTACGAGACATACGGCAATTTCGTTTTGTCGATGGACCCGGGGCATGTGGAGCTGCACTATTGGCATAACCGCAGCATACCGCGGCCCCAACTGAAGCGGACGATGGAGAAGGGGCTGAAGAAGCTCGCTTTAAGCTACAATACGTTATCTTTTCACAGTTGGAACAAAGGGCGATGAAGAAGCGGGCCGGTCGAAGCGGGAGCGGGCGGGAGATCGCGATGTCGTCGCTGGGGAGGAACGGCCGTTTCGGCAATCAGCTGTTTCAGTATGCCTTCCTGAATTTGTATGCCAAGCGTTACGGCCTGCAAGTGCGGACGCCGGCGTGGATCGGGCAGACGTTGTTCGGAGTCCGCGATATGCCGGTCGGCCGAACATATCCGGTTGTGGATGAGAAGCTGATCCCCTGGAAGGAGCGGCTGCTGACGTCTGTGGCGCCTCCTTATGCCGGCGTGGACTTCTGGGGATATTTCCAGCTGCATACGAGTCATTACGCTCCTTACCGGGACTACATCCGATCCCTGTACACTCCCGTTCCTCCGGTAGAAGAAAGGCTGGCCTCAAGCGTCGACAAGCTGCGGGCATTGGGGAATACGATAGTGGGTCTGCACATCCGGAGAGGGGATTATGTAAGCCGGCAGGATCATGAGATTTACGGGAAGCTGCATTATCTCGCTCCGGCTTCCTGGTATAAGGTGTGGCTGGATGCCGTATGGAGCGGGCTGGATCGTCCGGTTCTGTTCGTGGCCAGCGACGATCCTGCAGCGGCGGACGAGTTTCGCGAGTACAACCCGGTGACGTCCGGGAGTTTGGCTGCGGCCTTGCCGGAGGCCGGGTTTTATCCGGACTTCTATATCTTGTCGCAGTGCGACGTACTCGCGATCTCGAACAGTACGTTCTCGTATATGGCCAGTATGCTGAATCGCGGCGGAGTTTCGTACATGCGCCCGGATTTGATCGCCCAGAGGCTGCTGCCTTACGATCCGTGGAACAGCCCGGTGAATCCGTGGCTTTATTTGATCGGTTATTGAATGTGCTTCTTACAAGACGAAGAAGTGATCGTTAATTTGCAGGCCGGCTTGCAGCAGAGAAGCTTTAAGCATTTTCTTCATAGGGCCCTCCAGAACGATGATCCCGTCAATTGACCCTTTCTGGTGAAGAAGACATGCTTCAGACAGCCTGGTATTGAATTGTTCCGTCACATATTGCAGGGTCTCGATCCCAATGGAAGGGACGATTCGTTTACGGAAGTTTTTGCAGCTTTTCGATTCGCCGAAAACAATGAATCGGGGGGCGGTTTTGCCTGCGAACTGCCTTCGGATCGCTGCGAGCGAACTCCGGAGCTTCTCTTGCAGCATGACGCCCCAGTTCGAATGAGAAAGCGAGGCGGGGTGCACCCGGTATTGATAGAGCACGGCTTCGATTTTGTTGATTTCCCCGATCTCGAACAATCGCATCCATAGATCGTAATCGTAGGTGACTTTATAGGAGGTGTCATAACCGCCCGCTTGTAGAAACGCTTCCTTCAAGAACAGGACGGAGCCGTGGCAGAGTGGGCATCGTTCATAGCGAATATTGCGGAGCTCATCGCGAGTTACGCAAGAATTATAGAACCCTTCAACATTGCGGAGATGATGGGGAGACAGATTCTGATGGCCGGAGATGCTTTTGACCAAAGATCCAGCAGCAACAAGCTCGGGGCGGGCTTTCACATAATCACTCTGCACCTGCAGTCTGTTCGGACGACTTAGATCGTCGGCATCTTGAACGGCAATCCAATCCCCTTTCGATTGCTGAACGGCTACATTAAGTGCGTTAGCGGCACCTTGATTTTGCTTTAAATGAACGATGCGAACACGCGGGTCCTCCACTTGGTCGAGAATGCTTGCTGTCCTGTCCGTAGATCCGTCGTTGACGATAATGTACTCCATATCTTTGTAGGTCTGTGCAAGTATGCTCTTGACCGATTGATCCAAATAAGCCTCGCCGTTATATACGGCCGTAATTACGGAGATCTTCAACTGCAAACCACGTCCTTGCTTGTTAATATCCCGAGTAAAGTTTTTCGGCATTATTAATTTATGACGCCAAACGGGTTTGAGATACTTACTTGGGACGCAGATCGGTAGGGGATCTGAATGCTGGTCGAAGTGGAAGCAGCTTTGCCGTCTGTAGAAAAAGCCGCGTGCATGATTGTGACTGTGGCTGCTGCCGCTATGATTCGTCGGTCATGGCAAATGGTCGAAAAGTTCATCCAGGGACACGATCGTCCGCTGGACGGGGACGGCCGGAGTCTGATGGCGCCTGTTCATCCAGATGCCGGTGGCCTGGATCGCGGCGCAGGGGGCGATGTCCGCGGCCGGATCATCGCCTACATAGATCAGCTCGCCCGGAGAGGTGCCGGTCCTTTCGCAAGCGATAAGAAATAACGCCGGATCAGGCTTGGACACCCCGGCCTCGCCCGAGGCGACGACGATGTCGAAGAAATCCGCCGCCCCGATCCGTTCCAGCTTGAGCCGCTGCTGAACGGGATCCCCGTTCGTGATCACTCCCAGACGACGGCCCTTCAATCGCGCTAAGCAAGGAATCACGTCGTCGAACGGTTTCCAGCCCGCTTCAAAGTGCCGCAGATAACACTCGAAATGATCCAGTGCGTCCCGATCGGACAGCTCCGCTTGGAGCGTCTCCCTAACCCTCGCCGCCTGCTGCTGTCCGAATGTCAGTTCTCCCCGGAGAAACCGGGAGTAGTGCTTGCTGCCGATCCGGCACCACGACTCATAAAATTCGCCGGGATGGTCAATGAGGCCGTATAAGGAGCGGAATTCGGCGTGAAACGCCAAAACCCCGGCATACTCGGCGCTTTTGAAATCCAGCAAGGTGCCGTCCAAATCGAAAAATAACATACCGGGTTCCTCCCTTGGTTCCAGACGAGCACCCGTAATGGCCCAGCGCCTCAGTCCAACATCAGATACCAGAACAGCGCAATCTCGTCGGTTTGTTTGCGGATGCCCTTGTACATCCGGGTATCGAAACCGCCGATTTCGAAGCCGCAGCTCTCATAGAAGCGGCATGCCCGCACATTGTTGCTTTGCGTCTCCAGCATAAGGCCCGGCATCCCGCCTGCGGCCGCCCAGCGCTTGGCCTGTTCGATCAGCAGGCGGCCGATGCCGTGTCGGCGGTATAAGCGGTCGACCTGAATATCTTCGATATAAGCGTAGCGGTTCCAATTGCGTCTCAGTATGATCCGGCCTGCTGCGTGCGCTCCCGCGTATGCCAAATAAACGATTTGATCCGGGGTGCCAATGTACGCCGAGAAGTCGGTCTCTTCGTCTGCCGGCGTCGATTCGTCCGAGTAACGTTTCGTATAGGCGGGTACTTCTGCAATCTCGTATCCGATTCGTCCGTCTGCAAGGGAGAGGACGAGGGTGGAATCGACGATAAAGCTGTCGTCCAGACGAAGCCAGTCGTCCGGATCGCCGGCCTGTAGTTCGCGGATCGTAATAGTCATCGCGTATCTCCTTTCCGAGCCGCTTGGGCCGGATCGTGGGGTTGTTTTGCACTCCCTAAACAGGGTAATACAAGCTGGTAATACAAGTTTTCGATACCAAGCTGCCGGTTCCTGCTTCGGGATACCCGGGCCAATATGTGATTTGTAAATCATTCTTAACATTGGTTGTTGGTTTATTGATATAGGCGTTCTGATGTTCATATGATTTATAGTTTTCTACATCAGAAAGGAGGAGAATCCAACTTTTAGGTAAAAAATAGTTGTGTTTCATCAAGAATGTATTGACTGACCTTGAAATTGGCTGTATGATTCGAATTAACAAACCTCTTACAAATTACAGACGGAAAATGAATAAACTTCCACAGTCCATATGAACGTTTTGTAACGCATTACAAATATAAAGTGTAATTTGTATGCCCACACCCCTGTCTTTTACCCGCTCATCCCAGCACAAGCGTACTCCGACTTCCTATCCGTCAAGATCAGCACACATCCGAGAACATCTTGTCCCGAAATCAAGCGCATAAAGTGAGCAAAATCGGCGCTGTTACCCAAGACGACAGCGGCAAACGAAGCAGCAACGACAGCAGCAACGAAGCCAGCTGAGCCCGTCCGCCTGCGGATTAACAGCATATTCTATGTGCATTACGATCAATTTAAGTTGAATTCGTGAAGGATACCCTTGAAGTGTCCACGATCCGAAGGCCCATCCTATCCGGGAATCCACAGACCAACAACACGATGGCCGAAGCTTCAAGCCATTTTTTCGGAACGGAATGCACTTCTTTCCTTCGTTCAATTTGTATAGGGAATAGGTCGAGCTGAGCCCGGACATTCGTATAGGCCGGCAGCCGGCTAGTCGGAATGGTGGGGAACTAAATGAGGAAACGTCCCAGCCGATTAACATTTCAATCGCGGTTGGATGAGATGGTCGGTCTTTTACGAAGCGAGATTCGAAGCGGCCGAAGAGCCGACGGGGAGTTTTTGCCCCCGGAGAAAGAGATGGCCGTCCAGTACCGGTTAAGCAACCAATCGGTGCGCAAAGGCTTGGAGGTGCTGGTAGCCGAAGGCTTGATCGAGAAAATACCGCGGGTCGGCAATAAAGTGACCGCCCCTGCACCTGCCGGGAACGTCACGATAAAGCTGTGCTATCAGAACACGATACCCGGCGAGACCGGCCTGCCGGAGCTGCTGGCGCGCTTCCGGACGTTGTATCCGCATATCAACGTGCAGGAAGTGGTGCTTCCGGCCAATACGCTCGACATCATAACGCAATATATGGATAACGGGATGCTTGATGTCGTAACGATTAACCAGACGTTATTCCGCGAACTCAGGGAGACGGACAATCTCGGCCGTCTGCAGCCGTTGGAGGCGAATCCGGATGTTTATCCGTTTTTGGCCGAAGTGTTTCGGGCGGAAGGGGAGCTGCTGTTACAGCCGTTTATATTCTCGCCGGTGGTGATGTGCTACAACCGTGAACATTTCCTGGACAAACAGGTGCCGGAGCCGGACAGCAGCTGGACCTGGCGGCATATGCTCGACCTGGCGGCCAGACTGGAAATTCCGAAGGAACGGGTCAGCCTGGCGTACTTGTTTTATTCGATTAACCGTTTCCCGCTGCTGTTTCTGCAGCACGGCCTCACGTTCGATCGGGATGACAGCGGGAAGAGGCGGATCGACAGGAGCAAGATAAGCGAGCTGCTCAGACTGGCGCGGACCTTGAAGGAGAAGTTTCCGATCTTGTTCGACGGCAGCATCCGGAGCGATATCGAGACGGAGCAGCTGTTTATGCAGAATAAGGCTTCGATCATCTTGACGACTTATTTCCGGCTTAATTCGTTTAGAGATGCGGAGATTCCGTTCGAGCTGTCGCCAATTCCGCATATGGGCGATCCGAGGACGCTTCTTGTCCATATCGGTCTTGGCATCAACCGGAAAACCGAAGTGCAGGAAGCCGCGCGAGCGCTGGTCAAGTTCCTGACGTCTTATGAGACGCAGCTTGCGATTCGCCGCAACACGTATTCGCTGCCTGCGCTGAAGCCGGCGGCGGAGTGGGTCGGGAAGGAAACGCTGCCGCGATCGCCCCGGTTCTCGATGTTCCGGGAGATTTTCCCGACGCTGCGCACTTGTGATGATTTAAAGATTAGCGAGGCCGACATGAGGAAGCTGGTATGGGAAATGCGGATGCATATGGCCGGCTTCGATGACGAGGAACAGTTTTGCACCCGGCTGGAGGAGCAACTGATGTGAGCCGGCGGCAACGGCCGGATCGGGGGGAGTGGCGCGGGGGCGAGCCTCTTTCTCCGGTGCGGGACCGGCGCGAGAAACGGGAGACGGGACAGAAGAGAGCCACTGGTTTGCAAGATGTTGTAAGCGCTGTCTTGTGCGAAGCTCAAATCAGAAAACCGATATGGGATACGTAAGGGGAATATAATCAAAATAATTATCCGAATATTCAGTTTTTTATAGATGGCATTTCTTATCCGAAGGACGGCATGACGTGGGATGAAGTGTACGAGCTCGCCCAAAAGCTGTCGCGGACGGACGGGGGCGCCAAAGTTGATGCCGCAGCGCGGCCCGGCGTATGGGTCGATTACTATAGCATGATCAGGAAACAGGGTGCAGGCGGGAGGCTCGTACAATCCCTTCCTTGCGCCGTTACACCGGATACGTTGCCGTTCAAGGATACTTCGGGAAGAAGGTGCGCGAGAGCAGGCCGGGCATGGGGCGGCTTGTTCTCCTCCTTAATAGATCATGCTCGTATACAAGGAGGTGAGGAACGGCCCGCGGATCTGCGGAAAAAGAAGCAAGGCGCTTCAAGAAAGGCGGAAATCGCCGACAGTGGGCGACAAAGAAGGGAATTCCGCACCGGGAAGAAAGCGCATCCAAGATCAGCTTGTCCGAATCGGATCAATCGAGATCGAGAGGAGATCAAGTGATGAAGAAGAAAGCTACGGTATGGCTGCTAGTGCTGCTGCTGTGCCTCGGGATGCTGCCGCCGTTATCGCAGCAGGCGAAGGCCGAAGCGCTGGCTTTATTGAACGGCGGGTTCGAATCCGGACTGGTAGGCTGGAGCCGCCTCTTCGGCAATGCCGCCAATATGGCCGTGACCAGTGAGCATTATCAGTCCGGCGGGTTCAGTCTGCGCATCGAGGACAAGGAGAGCAATACCGGGTACGCCGTCATCAGCGGCCGCCATCCGGTCGTGCCGGGCAAGCAGTATATGGCGTCGGCCAAAATCAATATTATCAGCGGACATGGCGCGATCTATTTCTATTTCTACGATGCGGCCGGGGCGATGATCCATAGCGTCTCGTCGGTGAAATCGTCTCCGCTAGGCTCCTGGACCGACGTTGCAATATCAGCAGTGCCTCCGGCGGGGGCGACGGAAGTTGCCGTCGTGCTGGCTACCGGCATGGCGAACGTCGGCCGGGTCTATTTTGACACGGTTGCCTTAAATAGGGTCAGTCTGATCGCCAACGGCGGCTTCGAGTCGGGACTTCAGAATTGGAACGCCGCCTTTGGCAGCGCCCAGCGGATGACGGCTGTGACCGATCCGAAATTTTCCGGCTCCTACAGCTTGAAGCTCGACGACAACAGCGCCACGAGCTCGCTCGGTATGGAGAGCGACAAGTTCCCCGTCGTCCCGGGCAAAAGCTATACGGCGGAGGCGCGGGTGAGGGTGGACAGCGGCTCGGCGGCCCTTTATTTGCGTTATTACAATGCCGCGGGCGTTCAGCTCGATCAGGTGAGCAAAGGGCAGGGCGCCACCCAAGGGTTGTGGCAGGCGGTGACCGCCTCGATGGTCGCGCCGCCGGGCGCCGCGAAGGCGAGCATCATCGTATACTCCTCCTCGGCCAGCGTGGGGGTGATGTATTTCGATGACGTCAGCCTATCGGACAAAACGATGCTTCAGGGCACAGTGACGGATGCGGCGGACGCAGCTCCGGTACCGTGGGCGAACGCCTACCTGTATCCGGCGGCCGATACGGGCCTGCTGGAGCCGATCGATAAAGCGGTGACGAACGCCGCAGGCAAATATACGTTTGGCAAAGGAGTCCAGGACGGCAGTTATGTCGTGAGCGTGTCCAAGGACGGATACGCTGCCGGCACGGTCGCCGTGGAGATCGGCACAAGCCCGGTTAGCGCCGATCTGGCGATCGCCAAAGATACCGCCGCCGAGCGCTACACGGTGGGCGGTAAAGTCCGCGTGCCGGCTTCGGCGACACCGCTGGCCGGTGCGGCCGTCTCGCTGTACGACGATAACGATACCGGCTATACAACATCGCTTGGCGCAGCGGTATCGGCGGCGGACGGAACCTTTACGCTCGACCGTCAGGTCGTGAACGGACGGTACGTGGCCCGCGCCGTGAAGCCGGGTTATTACACGACGACGTTTCCCGTAACGGTGAACGGCAGCTCTCATACCTCGGTCGACCTGCAAGTGCCGGCGAAGGAAGACGTTACGACCGAGAACATGCCGAAGCCTCCGGCGGCGCACCCGAGGCTGTACGTAACCCCGGAATTGGTGACGCAGCTGCAGGCCAAAATCGCGACGCCTCACTTCCAGCCGATCTGGACGAAGCTGCTCCAAGGCAGCTACATCCCGGTATATACCGGGAAAAGCAGCGGAGCTACGCTCGATTTCGAGACATATCCGTTCCCGTCCGCCGAGCAGGCCCGTTATGTGAAGCTGTTCGGCCGGGGCAACTCGGTCAATCAATGGAACTCGATCACCGAGACGGAGATTTATACGCAGGATACCGGCGGCGGGAAGGTGAAGCTTCCGGTGCAAAGCGCGGCCTGGAGCAGTCAGGACCGCCAGTACGACGGCAACAATACGATCGACGGCAACCTGGACGCCGAATCCCGCTGGTCGGCCGAAGGGGCCGAGGAATGGATCGTGTACGATCTCGGTTCCGTGCAATCGGTCAGCGAGGTCGATATCGCCTGGTACAGCGGCAATACGCGTTTTTCCTACTTCGATATTTACGTCTCCGCAGACGGACAGAGCTGGAAGCTCATTGAGCTCGGTTTGGGCAAACCGCCGGGCTGGCTTGATCCGCCGCCGCCTGGAGGGATCAACTACTCCGCCCGCACGAAGCAGGCGATCGAATTTAATGCGATGAAATATTTGCTGCGGGGAGATGCTGCGAGCGGACGTCTGGCGATAGAGGCGATCCAAAACTTTATGGACACCGCTGTCTACGGCGGACTGGATACGTTCCGGCCGATCGGCGATACGATGTTCGCGGCGGCGCTCGTCTACGATTGGTGTTATCCGCTGCTGGAGCCGGAGGACAAGACGGCGATCATAGCCGGGCTGAAGCGGCTTGCGGGCCGGATGTCGATCGGATATCCGAATATCCGGTACGGCGCGATTAACGGACACTATTCGGAAAATCAGCTGATGAAAGATTTTCTGACCGCAGGCGCGGCGATTTACGACGAGGACCCGGAGATGTACAATTTGTCCGCCAAACGGTTTTTCGAGGAATATGTGCCGGCGCGCAACTTCTGGTATTTGTCCGGCATGCACCATCAAGGCGCTTCCTATGGCTTCGGCGTCCGTTACACCCCGGAGTTGTGGGCGCAGTGGCTGTTCGACCGGATGGGACACGGCAGCGTGTTCGTTCCCGAGCAGGGAGACGTCATCCTGCGCGGTATCTATTCGCGCCGTCCGGACGGACAAATGCTCGTGGACGGCGATACGGGGACGGGGCATAACAACGCTCCTGGGGTATATTGGAAATATACGCCTGCGCTGATGCTCGCGGCTTCGTATTATAAAGATCCTTACTTGCTGGATGAATTTAAGAGGCAGTACACGCCGGGCTCGGATCTGCTGTCGGAAATTTTGTTCGTCGAGCCGGAACTGCCGGCGAAGCCGGTCGGCGAGCTGCCGCTTACCCGGTACTTCGGCTTCCCTTACGGCTCGATGATCGCACGAACCGGCTGGGACGCAGACGGCGCGGGAGGCCGTTCCTCCGACGTCGTTGCCGAGATGAAGATCGGCAGCTACCAGTTTGGCAACCACCAGCATTTCGATTCGGGCGGCTTCCAGCTCTATTACAAGGGAGGTCTGGCGATCGACTCCGGCATGTACGGGGGGACGAACGGCCAGTACGGCAGCGAGCACGACAGGCATTATTACAAGCGGACGATCGCACATAACGCGATGCTCGTCTACGACCCGGCCGATCCGCAGTTCGGCGATTGGGCGAACGACGGCGGGCAGCGATATATCCCCAGTGCGACCGGGATCACGGATTTGCTCGGCAAAAACAATTACGTCAGTCCGGTCGTCGGACAACAGTTCGGTCCTGACTTGCATTCGCCGAATTTCAGCTACATTAAAGGGGATCTGACTGCCGCCTACAGCGACAAAGTGCAGCAGTACGAGCGTTCCTTCGTGTTCCTGAACCTGAAGGATGCGACTCACCCGGCCGCGATGATCGTCTACGATAAAGTGAAGGCATCCGACCCGAATTTCAAAAAGTATTGGCTCCTGCATAGTATGGAAGAGCCGCAAGTGAGCGGCAACACGACGACAATCGTTCGCAGCGAGGGCGGTTACGAAGGAAAGCTGGTCAACGAGACGCTTCTTCCGGGTCCGGGCGGCGCTGTGATAGAGAAAGTCGGCGGACCGGGACACGAGTTCGACGTGTTCGGCGCGAATTATCCGCAGGCTACGCGGAGCGCGAATCATACGATTGAGGCGGGGGCTTGGCGGGTTCAAGTGTCGCCTGCTGTATCAAGCGAGACGGACCGTTTCCTGAACGTGCTGCAGGTGATGGATAACGACGGCACGGCTCCGCTGCAGACGGGGGCGATCGATTCCGAGAAGATGGTCGGCGCGGCGATCGGCGATTATGCCGTATTGTTCAGCAAGGCCGGCGTACGCGAGCAGGGAACCGTAGCCTTCGCCGTCTACGGGGGAGGAGAGCGGCAATATGTCGTGACGGACCTCGCCAGCGGCACGTGGAAAATCTCCGGAGCAAGCGGAGAGTTCTTCGGCGAGGTAAGCGAGGAAGGGGGCGTCCTGTACTTTACCGGGCCTGCGGGCGTCTACACGCTGACGTACATGGGGGCTGCCGATCTCGTGCCGCCGGTTACGAAAGCGACGGCTGACGGTGTGACCGGTCCGGGGACGTTCAACAACCGCGACGTAACGGTGACATTCGACGTGTATGACCTGCTCTCGGGCGTCGACCGGACGGAATACCGGCTGAACGGGGGCGCCTGGACGACGGTGACCGGCTCGGTATATTTGCAGACGGACGGCGTCTATGCGCTGGATTACCGTTCGGTGGACCGGGCGGGCAATGTGGAGGCGCCGAAGCAGCTTGTGATCGGCATCGACCAATCGCCGCCGACGGCGACGATCGCTTACAGCAGCACGGTCCCGACCCGAGAGGCGGTGACGGCGGTGCTGACGCCGAGCAAACCGGTGACGATTACGAATAACGGCGGTTCGGACCGGTACACGTTCACGGAGAACGGCAGCTTTACTTTTGAATTTACCGACTGGGCGGGCCGCTCGGGAACCGCTACCGCCGCCGTAGCGAACATTGTCGCAAGCAGCACCGGAACGCCGGGCAAGCCGGTGTTGTCCGACGACAACGGGCATGATACGGGCATCCGGGACGGCACGTACACGGTGACGATGAACATGTGGTGGGGTAACAACGGGACTACCTACAAGCTGTATGAAAGCGATGTGCTGCTCGACACGCAAAGCTTGATCGACCGCGGGCCGAACGCCCAATCGACCGTCACGAACGTTACTTACAGGGACAACGGCACGTACCGGTATTACGCCGAGCTCAGCAACGCTTACGGCACAACGCGAAGCGACGTGCTGACCGTGGTCGTTACGCAAGCGACTCCTTCCCAGCCGGTCATCTCCGATAACAACTGGGACGGCGACGGCCAGTATCAGATCGAGATGAACCTGTGGTGGGGGACGAACGGTTCGACGTACCGGCTGTACGAGAACGGGGTATTGATCGATACGCAGACGCTGGCTGTCCGGACGCCGCAAGCGCAGCGGGCCGTCACGACAGTGCAGGGCAAGCCGCCGGGCGTGTACGAATACCGGGCGGAGCTGGCGAACGCATCGGGAGCGGTGTCCAGTGCGAAGCTGATCGTCCATGTGGTGAACTAAATCGGGGGCTGGAAACGTCCCAGCTTCTGCAACAAAGACCTCAAATTCCACTGTACAGTGGAGGCTGAGGTCTTTTTGTCGAGAAAAGCAGTTGTTAAGTAGCAATTGGAGGGCGGAAGAGGGCGAGGGCTTCACGGAGCCGTACTGCCGCAGCTGTGCGTCAAAAACGAAGGAGCATAGCTTCAGCAGGCGGTTCGCTTGCCGGGCTATGCTCCCTTTTGCTTTAATCGGGCAGTACGAAGAAATTTTTGCCGAATAATTGCGATACGTCCTCTTCTGCAGCGGGTTGGTTTTTCCGGCGGGCCAGTGCTTGAATGAACTCGAAGGCCGCCTTCTGGTCGCGTTCATCCAACTTGTCGAATAGATTCACCAACTTTTCTTTCATTGTAAATCCTCCTCTCAGAATCAAAAGTGAAGCAGCTCAAACCGACATGACAGCACAGTTGACAGGGGAAGGAATACATATAGATGTTTTTCGTTAGTTTTCCGCTTTTTTGCCTGATGAGAGCGCAAAAAACACAAGGCTAGACCTTGTGTTCGAAAACAAATCTATCCTCCCCACCTTCGCCTACGAGGTTAGCTGACGGATTCGGGCGGTGAGAAATCGCCCTTCGGCGCGTAATGATGCGGCCGATTCACCCCATGAACATTGGTTCCCCCGTTTTTCTTCTTAGAAGAAAACTCGGCGACTACAATTATTGAGTTATACTCCATTATAACGTGTTGTCTAGCTAACTGTAAAGATTTATTTTTGGAATTGTTCGAACACGGGATGGACGAAGATCGAATGATGATGATCCGGAACAGGCGATGACCGCAATGCCAAGGAAAAGGAAAGGCAAAGCAAGGTTCGGGCCACCGGGTTTTCCGCTCGATCCGTTTGGGAATAGTATGGCTTTGCTGCAAATTTCTAACCATTCCAATTAGAATGAAGCCGAGGTTAAAGGCTTGCGAAAACAATGGCACCAGATTCAAGATATACCGGCAGCTTTCTCTTATCACCCGCTGGCTGTCCGCCGCAGACCTGTACTGATGAAGTACTTCATTGAAGATTTAACCTTTGTTGCCGACCGATTAAAAGCAGGGAGAAGGTAAGTGCGATTCAGTCGCGTTGTCACGCTTTGGGCTGCTGCATTACGAATCTGTAAGCATATAAACTATTCTTCATGAACAATCCAGATTCTGTCATCCTTAAGCTACGGAATTACAGCCGGAAGTGGCTGCCAAAGAGCTCGGCATATCGGAAGCGTTGTCGGCTTTCTGGAGGAGCATATAGGTCCGTTTGCCACCTCGCCGGAGCTGTTTTTGGCGGTAATACACGAAACGTCGGTCCTTATGCGGATAAGGGGGCCGACGTTTTGGCAGAAGGAATCGATGGTTCCGATTGGGGCGGGCAGGGGGAGCTCGTCGCAGATGATTGGCTGCGCTACAAGGCGGAGCTTCGAACATCGTGGACGCGGCGGGATATGCGGGGGCGAAGCGGTTTGGATTCCCGTTACCGCGGCGAACGTCGCCTGTTATCTCCTCCCGCCCCGACTTCTGGAGCTTGGTGTAAGGTTTTCCCCGAGGGGGGCGTCCATAGCTTGATCCGAGGCTTGATCCAAAGTTTTATCCCGAGCGTTCTCCCTAGCTTTCTCCAGAGTTTTCTCCGAATCGGCCCAGATCCGACGCATCCATATATTGTTGAGCACGAGTACCGCGATGATGATCCCCATGCCGGACAGAACGGACAGGTCGCCCAGCGGGACGATGGCGGCGTTCAGCCAGCCGACATCCTTGTAGGCGATCGGCACCACGATCATGCACAGGGCGCATCCCGCCAAAGAGACGACGTAGATGAAGACGCACAACCATTTGATCAGCGGTCCGGAACGGAATCCGATGCGAACCAGATCGGATAAGGCGAAGAACAGGCCGGCCAGCAGGAAGCTGGCGATCACCGGCGGCTCGATCTCCACCAGTTTCGTAGACTTCAGAAAACCCAATATTACATAGCTTACTGCTATAAACAAGAGAAGCAGCTCGCCTTGACCGGGAATTCCGGGCAGCGGCAGCCGTTGCTTCGGAGGTTTGGTTTTGACGTAGGTTTGCATTCTTCTCGGCGTTTCGCGCTGAATAGAAGGTTCCGGCACGGGATCACTTCCTTTGTCCATATCGGTGCTGCAGAACGGATGAATAAGCACATAGCCTATTCTATCACGACGAGGAATAGACTGGAAATGGATATAGGCGTATTTGTGACTTCAGCCCGGGTAGCAAGGGGGGGAAGGTGATGAACGGCACGCCTCCCGCTTCGTGATTCAGCACAATGGGGAGAGCTCCGGCTGAATATTTTCTATTGACATAAACTGGTTTCCGGCATATCATTGCCATTATCTATCTCAGAAGGAGGTCCGGGCGCCATGTTCGATCAGCTAATTTACTCACCGAATGCGATTCACGATAAGAATGAACGCCAGTTCGTCAGCCAATGGAATAGGCTCATCCCCGCTCAACGGACCTGCCGGTCTGTATTCAGGTGAAAGTGTATTCCAATCGTACCGTTTGGGTCCGGTTGGGGTAAGTTCATTTTGTGATCTGTTCGGCCATGGACTTTTGGAGTCCGTGGCTTTTTTGCATTCATTTTGTTAAGGAGGGACTGTCATGTCCGAGTATCAACGAGTCATTCAAGAGGAGCTTCGCCAGATTGAACAACAGGAGAACGTCCGCATCCTATACGCCTGCGAATCGGGGAGCCGGGCATGGGGGTTCCCGTCCAAGGACAGCGACTATGACGTGCGTTTTTTATACATAAGGCCGGTGGACTGGTATTTATCGATCTTCGACAAAAGGGACGTCATCGAACGTCCGGTGAGCGATCTGCTGGATATAAGCGGCTGGGATCTCCGCAAAGCGCTGGTTTTGTTCCGCAAGTCGAATCCGCCGCTGCTGGAATGGCTGCAGTCCCCGATCCGGTACTACGAAGCGTATACGGTGGCGGAGCAGATCCGAAGCTTATCGCCGTTAACCTTTTCCCCCAAATCGTGCACGTATCATTACTTGAATATGGCGAAGGGGAACTTCCGGGAATATTTGCAAGGCGAGCAGGTGAGGATCAAGAAATACTTTTATGTGCTGAGGCCGGTGCTTGCCTGCGGTTGGATCGAGCGCTACGGAACTATGCCGCCGATGGAGTTCGACCCGCTCGTAGAGGCGCTGGTGCCGGAAGGTTGCGAGCTGAGGGAGGCGATCCGGACGCTGCTCGTCCGCAAGAAGGCGGGAGAAGAGCTGGACTACGAGCCAAGGGTGAACCCGATTCACGACTATTTGAACGAAAAAATCAGTTACTTCGAGCAGACGGCCGCAGCGATGAAAACAGCCGAAAGGGTGCACGACAGGCAGCTCGACGAGTTGTTCCGGCAGGCGTTGCGGGAAGTATGGGGGGAAAGATCATCGAGAACGGTAAGCTGGATTATTACACATAGCTTTATTTCTACGAGAGAGTGGAGCGACATGAGTGAAGCTGCGAAATGTAATAGGTGGCTTGCCAGCATATTTCCAGAGTGATATGCTTAGAATAGAAAGCAGGAGTCGGGTGCCACCGACTCCCTGTACAAACACTTGGGCGGGGTTCCTCCTAAGTAATTGCTTGCTTGGAAATAACCCGCACCGTGGCAGCTAACCTGGGCGGGTTATTTTCGTTTCAGGTAGGTCAGAAGCGCGAGAAGAAACATCCCGAGCAAAATGACTTCGTGCAACGAAAAATTCATACGCATTCCCCCTTTCCGGAGGAATACGAAACCGCCCAAGTTCAGTTGTACAACCCATATTCTACCACAAGTCGCTCTTGAGCGGCTTTTTTCTTTTCTATTACTGGGACAATAATGAACGCTTGACGAGTGAGCAAACTTTGTCGAATTTTAAAATAAACAGGTGCAACTTTCCAAATCACTCTTCGTATATATATTCCATTATACCCAACTAAAGGAGTAATGGAATGCGGACAGTTATGGCTTGGATTAAGTTTCTTATTGTGATCGGACTGATCCTGGGCGCTGTGTACACGCCTTATTATTTGTACAACAAACGATTCCCACGAATGACCTTAGAGCAGTACGGTCAGCTCGAAATTGGCATGAATGTAGTAGACGCCATAACGTTACTAGGCCAGCCGGGTTATTTAACCACGGACAATACCACAACTTTGTTTACGATCCAAGAATACGTCTATAAAGAGAAGTATCGGAAGACGTTCAAAACGTTCATAGATCCCCCGAAAATCACGCTGATGTTTATTAACGGCAGACTGGAGCAAAAAAACTGGGAATCTTAGAGTCTGCAAGGTGCGCTGTTGCCGCACGAGCATACAGAGAGGTGAAGGGTTGAACATGATACGGGCGGTTAAACGAATCGCGCTGGGTATACTGCTGCCAGCCATGATTTTGACATCATGCGGGGGAACGAACGAATCGGGAGATAGCTACACCGGATACCTGGTACCGAGGGTGGAATCTTTTGAGGAATTCCAAAGTTCGGTTGAAGTCATTCCATACGCCGAGCTGAAAAGAAACCCTAGCTTACATAGGTTGAAGAAGGTCGAACTTACCGGAAAAATCATATATCTGAAAGAAGACGGTCACTTTATTAACTTTAAAGTACATGTGCCTAGCGAAGATCGAAATATTTTACAAGTAAACTTAATTGACGTACATTTTGTCCGTGCCTATGGCGAGGAGCGAATTGTGCTGAATGATACGATCACACTCTGGGGAGTTGCAAAAGGCCTACAAGAATACGGAATAGAATCAATCCCCGTCGTGGATGCCAAGTTTATTGCTGTTCATAAGTAAATGTAAGTTAACGAGCTTTGAAGCAAGCGTAACGTAACCATTTGTTCAAAACAGGAGTCCGGAGAGCCATCGAGCTCGAGGGCTCTTTTTTGATCGTTACATGGAAAAGCGTCCCGTTGAGATCATTTGGAAACAGGTCGTTCATCTTCTACCACTAACACTGTAGGAAAAATGTTACACCTTGTCGAATGGGTATTAAGGAGTGAATCTTAAGAACCAACCTATAACCAGAGATCATGATTTTACGAGAGGGGCATCTACAGATGAGCGCAGTTCAGCGGTTGGTAGATTTTTGGAGAGGGATCTACGAATCACCGGACCCTGTGAGAAGAATCCAGGAGCTGGAGGAAAACTACCCGCAGGAGTTGATTGATGAGGCAGAGACTCCGCACTTCTTATATCCCGAGCCTTTCTACGGGCCGTTGGAAGAAGATATGTCGAACGACTTGCTCGTCCTGCTAATGAATCCCGGTGCTGTTAGGGAAGTGGATAACTATTCGAGCAAGATTAATCAGAACGTAGTAGAAAGGTATAAGTCGTGGAGAAGAAGCGACTTCCTTCAAGAATGCGGATGTGTGGACACGAAGTGGATTCCGATCCCAAGAACTAGTTCTATATGTAAAGAGTCATGCCCTCTGCATGGTATCCACGCCAACGGATGCGGCTGGAGAAGAACCCGGTATCGCGAGGCCAAGTTCGATGTAGGCTTAAGCTTTGAATTCCTTCATACGATGGAGTATATTCCGTACCATTCCAAATGGTATAGGGAAATGGACTCCGTGAGAGGTTGGATGAACCGGGCAACAGCAACGAACCTATCCTTCGACGCAGTCTATGAGATTGCAACCGAGCGCAAGGTTAAGCACATTGTCAGCTTGGGAGCGGCTTGGATCGATATATTGTCGAGCAGAGGTTTCCAGCCTGAAGAGGATATTCAAATCCGTAATTCAGACGGCAACGTCCTGGGCAGATTGCTGAAATATCAACTGACAGCGGATGCTCTTCCAATCGTAATCCACCTTTATCCCAGAGCTGTCCGGTTACCCTCCGATCCTAAAGTCGTTAACGAGATGCGGCGGATGCTTGGATTGCCCCCGAAGGTGGATAAGCCCGAATAGCGCTAGAAGATCTCCTACGCCAGTCAGCGAGGGATGCGAAATTCGCAACAATTGGCTTGCCAGCATATTTTCAGGATAATATACTTTAGAATAGAAAGCAGGAGCCGGTCGCCAACGACTCCCTGTACAATCACTTGGGCGGGATTCCTCTTAAGTAACTGTTTACTTGGAAATAACCCGTTATCCCTTGGCGCTAACCTGGTCGGGTTTTTCGATTCAGATAGGTCAGAAGCGCGAGAAGGAACATCCCGAGCAAAATGACTTCGTGCAACGAAAAATTCATACGCATTTCCCCTTTCCGGAGGAATACGAACCGCCCAAGCTCAGTTGTACAACCTATATCTAAAGTCGCTCTCGAGCGGCTTTTTTCCTTTGGTTTCCTTTCACAAAATGAATTTGTAAGTATGTTATAGTAGATTCAACAATAATTCAGTTGGAGGGAAAATAATGATCTCCAAAAAAATAGATCAACGGACAGTGGAAGCTCAAGAGGAAGATTGCTCGATTGCTGATCTTCTGAAGGCGGCAGGAACCCTATCTCCTGAACGAGGCAAGGAACTTCTTGACGAAGTGGAACAATCTCGCGAGGAATGGGACTCATAACCCTACCAAAACCACCCAAGCGGTTGCCACCCGGCAGCCGTTTTCCTGTCTCATCCTCTACTTCTCCAGTTAACTTATCGATCGGTTCCAAGAACAACGTTTTCTCGATCCGCTTTTTCTGCCGGGCTCGATCACCAGATCCTCGTAGACGAATTCCTTCAAAACTTTCGCTGAGCGGAACTCGGACTCTTTTTTCAGCGGTAAAAGGGAAAAATATGCTCGTCGTAATACTTCCGCCATGTTCGCGGGCCCCCAAATAAGCGATGATGGTACCAGAAGGCCGACGCCAACCGGCGAAAGCCGAAACGGAATCTTCGAGGCGCATGGAAGGGATACTTCGCCTGTTAAGCGACGTGCCGTTGGTTCGAATCCAACTTCCGCCGAAAGACGGAATAGCTCAGGGGTAGAGCAGTTATGTACCTTTCCGACCTTTTTCCTCGAGGATTCCTCTACTCAATCAATCAACGAAGCGAGGCGCCAGAAAGGGTTCCTTCGACTTTTCCAGTAAATGAATAACCGGCGAGGCGTAGGGATGGGTTACTTCGAGCTAATCGACCAAAGGAATACCCGGAGCAATACGGCAGGTTCGACTCCTGCAGCAAACCTATTCCGCCTTTTCCTCGCCGGTGTTCGTTAAGGAGGTTTACGAAACATGAGTATCGCGAAAAAGCTTTTTGGTTCCCAAGGAACGAAGGCGTTCAACAAAGACAACTATCCGGCCTATACGCGATCTGCCGAGGAGCAATATGTGCAGACGCTTCTGACGAATACGATGAGTAATACGTTTTATGCGAGTCAAAACGAGCTGATGAACGAAGCGGCCCAGCTCCATCACGAGATGGCGGCCGCCCGGCCGGACTTTATGGCGAAAGCGATCGTGTTTGCCCGGGGAGAAGGCTTGATGAGACTGCAGCCGCTTTTTGGGCTGGCGATTCTGTCGCTCTACCGTCCGGATCTGTTCGCGTTAATCTTCCTGCAGGTCGTGCGGATTCCTTCCGATCTGTCGGATTTCCTGACGATCCTGAAAGGACTAGGGCGCGGAGAGGGAGGGCGTGCCGTCAAACGCCAGGTGAACCGTTTCCTGTCCGGGGTGTCCGAATATTGGGCCGTCAAATACAACGGGCGCGGACGCGGCTACAGTCTGGGCGATGCCATCGCTACGGCGCACCCGAAGCCGGAGGATCTCAAGCAGCAAGCGCTGTTCCGCTATTTGCGGGGACAGGAAGCGAATCTGGCTTTGCTGCCGCAGGTGGAAGCTTTGGAGCAGTTGAAGGCGGCGCAGACCGAGGAGGAGCGAATCGCCTGCATCGAGCGCGGCAAGCTGCCGTACGAGACTGTTACCGGGGCGATCAAACCGTCGAAGGCGGTCTGGGAAGCGCTGCTGTACCAGATGCCGACGTTTGCGCTGCTTCGTCATATGAACGCTTTGCAAAGGGCCGGTGTGCTGGAGGAGAAGCGGAATCTGGAATATGTCGTGAACCGGATGACCGATAAGCAGGCGCTGCGCAAGGCCAAAATCTTGCCGTTCCGTCTGGCGACGGCATTCCGTCAGGTCGATCATCCGGAGCTTCGCGACGCTTTGCGGGAAGCGGTCGAGCTCACCTTCGACAATCTACCCGAGCTCGGGGAGCGTACGGCGATCTTCCTCGATATTTCCGGTTCGATGAACGGCTCGTATTTGGAGACCGGTGCCGTCTTTGCGCTGGCGTTATACAAGAAGACACAAGGGAGCTCGCTGTTCTGGCTGTTCGATACGAACGTCTACGATGCGAAGCCTTCCCGTCACGACAGCATCCTCACCCAAGCGGAGCGGATCCGCGCCATCGGAGGAACCGATACGGGGGCCCCGGTACGCAAGCTGATCGAGGAGCGGAAAGTCGTGGACCAGATCATCATCATCACCGATGAGCAGCAAAACAGCGGCAGCCCGTTCTACGAGCAACTGAAGCGATACCGTTCGAAAGTGAACCGCGAAACGAAGGCGTTTATCGTCGATCTGGCTCCTTACCGGCACGCGATGGTTCCGGATCAAGATCCGAGGTCCTTCTACATCTACGGCTGGAGCGACACCGTGCTTAGCTATATCGCACAGTCGGTACAAGGATATCGCTCGATGACCGAGCGGGTAGCCGGAATGGACTTGAACGCTTTATAATAGGGAAAAAATACGGCCATAGACGCCCTGTCCGTGGCTGCTTACTGGAGTTGAACGAGAGTGGCTTATCAAACGATACAAGGCGTGCGCGTCTGGGGGAAGCCCGACGAAGGTGCGCTGGCGCAAGCGATCACATGCGCGGAGAACGGCAGCGTCGTCCAAACGCTGCTGATGGCCGACCATCACAAAGGATACAGCCAGCCGATCGGCGGTGTCGTCGTGTACGACGGGCAAATCTCCCCATCCGGCGTAGGCTACGATATCGGATGCGGGAACAAGGCGGTGCGGACGAATTTGCAGGCGGACGATGTGCTGCCGAGACTCCCGGCGATCATGGACGAAATCGCGCGGAGAATCTCATTCGGAGTGGGCCGTGTGAATAACCAGAAGGTCGATCATGAGCTGTTTGACGATCCGAACTGGGCGGTCTACAAGACGATCGGCACCCAGGAGCACGATAAACTGAAGGCACTGGCACGCGACCAGCTCGGCACCGTCGGCAGCGGCAATCATTTCGTCGATCTGTTCGTAGAAGCGGAGACGGGCCGGGTGTGGATCGGCAACCATTTCGGGAGCCGCGGCTTCGGGCACAAGACGGCCAGCGGCTTCATGAACCTGCAGGCGAACCGGGCTTTCCTGGGGAACGCCCCGGGCGAGAAGATGGAGCAGCCTCCCATCCTGTTCGATCTGAGCAGCGAGCTCGGCGACATGTACTACCGCGCCATGAAGCTCGCCGGCCGTTACGCTTACGCCGGCCGTGATTACGTGATCCAGCAAGTGTTGTCCATCCTGGGAGCGGAAGCGAACCTCGAAGTACACAACCACCACAACTATGCGTGGAAAGAGACGCACGGCGGCAAAGAGGTCATCGTCGTTCGAAAAGGAGCGACCCCGTCCGCGCCGGGCCAGGTCGGTTTTATCGGGGGCAGCATGGGCGACATCTCCGTCATCGTGAAAGGTAAAGATACAGTGGAGAACCGCGACGCGTACTACAGCACCGTCCACGGAGCCGGCCGCATCATGAGCCGCACCCAAGCTGCCGGCAAAATGAATTGGAAAACGCGCACGCGGAGTGGGGGGCAAATCTCCGCCAAGCAGATGCAGGAAGCGGTCCAAGGCTTCGGCGTCGAACTTCGCGGCGCCGGGACGGACGAGAGCCCGTTCGTGTATCGGAAGTTGCAGGAAGTGCTGGATGCTCACTCGGAGACGGTGGAGGTACTGCATGTTTTGAAGCCCGTCGGGGTATGTATGGCGGGGGCGGATGAGTTTGATCCTTATAAGGATTGATTTGGGAGAAATAAGATTGAATAAATAAGGTTAGAAATTCGGGCCAACTCCGTGTTATATGAGTTGGCTTTTGTTTTGTTAGAACATGTTCGGGATGCTGCTGCTGCATTTCGCTCGAGGTTTCAAGGTTCTGGTAGTACCTGAATAGCAATCGATCTCGAAAATTTTAGTTCCCAAATGACCCCTTTTGACGTGCTTTAAGCGTATTAGATAGGGAGGTGAGGGGATGTTCCATTCCAAACTGGCCATAGATGCAAAAATGAAATCCGCAGAACGCGGAGGAGATGCTTTGATCGAGCATTTAATATCGGAGTATCAAAGCGAGCTGCTTCACTTGGCTATGTCTTATTTAAATGATTACCAGCTTGCGCAAGATTGTGTTCAGGAAATTTTTATGACGGCTTATCATAAAGTCGATCCCGATAAGGATCAGCCTGCTTTGCGCAAATGGCTCAAAGTATGTACAGTTAACCGCTGCAAAAGCATGCTCAGGTCTGCCTTTTGGCGAAGAATCGTGCTTTGGGAGCACGATCGGATGAAATCCGTATTGGCAGCAACAAAGGATGAGTATTCCAAACTGGATGACACCGGCGTTTTTGACAAGGTGATGCGGCTGCCTGTTAAATACCGCGAGATGATTGTGCTTCACTACTATCAGGATATGACTTTGCAGGACATTTCCGCCGTGTTGAAAATAAGCCATGAAGCCGTTAAATCGCGTCTCCGCCGGGCTAAGGAACAGTTGAAGGTCATGCTGGAAGGAGAGGATGGTCATGAGTAACCAGCTTGATGAGCTTTTGAAACAAAGTGCCCGCAGCTTGAACCGACACAGGCTCCTACTGGAAGAAAAGCCGCGAACCCTAGCACCTGTAGGGAGACGTTACCCAAAACGGATGGTCATGACTTGCATGTTGCTGTTCATTTGCTTCGCAACGTTGATGCTCCCTTTATCATCCAAAGTGTTGGCTTATGTAGTCAATCTGCTGCGAATTGAGGGGTTTCAGCAGGTTGTGGAAAAGGGCTTAATCACCTCTGTGGGACAAGAGTCGCTTCAACAAGGCATCACACTCAGTGTGGAAAATATATATGCGGATCAAGGCGAACTTGTTTTCGATATGGTGCAGTCGTTTACAAAAGATGCGGCTTCTAGATCCATGTTGAACACGAACGACGTTCAATTGTTTATCGATGGAAAAAAGCTGGCCTTTCACTCCGGAGGCGAATTTCAGGATCTCCAGGATGGCCGGTACGGGGGCATTATTTATTATCAAAGCAACTATGGATATGAGGAGGGACCGGGTGGCCTGTTGCCTGAGCATTTTCGGTTGACGATTAAGGTAAATCGGATTGGAGACATTCAAGGAAATTGGTCCCTCGAGCTGATGGTGTCCCGTGAACTTTCGGATCAGGCGACCCGAACCTTTGAACCGGGGATCTCTCATGAGGTAAGCGGGATTACCATCAACGTAGCACGCGTTGTGATGACACCGCTCAGTACGACGATCGACTACGAAATGACCGTGCCCGAGAATTACTCGTTTACTGACCCATCTGCTATCAGCAGCATTCAAGTGCAGGATGACAAGGGCTATATTATGGGGATGGGTTTTGTTGGCGGCGAAGGCGAAGCGGTTGAAGGCGATCGAAGGAAATATCGGTTTACGGACGAACATTTACGCACGCCAAAGGAAACGCCGGAGGAACTCGTTATAATCCCACAGCGCAGTGTAATGGAAAGACAGGATGAATGGGGTACCTATTTCCGGGGAGAAGCGCTTGAACCCTACGTGTTTCGTGTTCCTTTATTAAGCGGTGCGAAAAGGTAGAAGTAACTAGTGTCTTTTCCTTTGGCTGCTTTCATTTATACGGATATCCGAAGAAGAAAGGCGTGGAAAACCACGCACAACGTCTCGGAGAGAAAGTTCTCCCGACAGTCATGAGCTGTACCTAAGCCGCGGGCAAGATGAACTGGAAGACTCGCACGCGGAGCGGGGGGCAAATCTCCGCAACTAAATGCAGGACGCGGTTCATAGCTTCGGCGTCTAGCCGTGGCGCCAGAGCGGACGAAAGCTCTTAAGATACGTAAGATACATGGTGCTATCGTTGAATTGTTCTGGGTAAGGAATAATTATAATAACAGAAGCATTGAGACTGGCTCTAGGTAGGGCTGGTCTTTTTTGTTTTGCATAATCTATCGAAATTTGTCAAATTCCTATGTCTAACGGAAGGGATTGGAAGTATAATGAGGGAGTAGGAAAATAGAACCAGGAGAGATGGACTATAATCCGTTATTCTTTAATGGCACGAATGAAAGAGAATTGATAGAAAAATGAGGGAACTGCTGTCTTCTAATTGCTATTGAAAAACTAAAAAAGGGAGATAGAAGGATGTTCAAAAAGCTCAAAGAGTTATTGTTCCTGAACAAATCGATTAACGAGAAGTCATCATATTTATTAGAACTTGAAGGAAAAGTACAAGATAGGGAAAGGTTGATTCAAGAGGCAATTCGCGAGGCAAGAGAGTCTGTCCGGCAGGAGGCCGAGGAGACCATTACCAATGCAAAAAGGCAAGCCACTGATATTTTGGAAACATCGCAGGGTCAACTTAACGGCATACGTACTGAGATTGAGCAAGTGGCCCGACAGTTATCTGAGATTACTATACAACTGACATCCAAACAAAATGAGATTAAGAAAATAGAAAAGACTATTGGGAAGTTTAAAAATGAAGCTGTTGGTATTAAACAATTAATTGAGAAATTTCCTAGTGCTATTAAGCTCGAAGAAATAGAGAAGGAGTTGATGACACTTGAGGAAAGCCTAGGAGAGGGGGCTTTAAATACTCTCGTAGAGCTTCACCTGCACCACAAAGATTCAAAGAAGCTTCGCCAAGAAATGTCAGCGAACCATAGAGAGATAAAAGCTTTATTAAAAGCTTATGAGGATAGGTACACGACGAAAGCTAACAAAACCATTTATCATTTGATGGTTATTGGACTTCAGGCTGAACTTCAAAATATTTTGTATACACTAAGCTACACCAACTTAGAGAAGGCAATTGAGAATGCAAGTAATCTTATTGGCAAGTATCAAGTAATTTGCGCAAGTGGTAACGCAAGCATCTTACCTACCATTACTAGATTTTTATCCGAAATCGAACCATTGTTTAAAAATGCGATTGTGATCGAATATCAGTACTTTATCCAAAAGGAAAAAGAAAAAGAGGAACAAAAACTTATCAAAGAAAAAATGAGACAAGAGGCAGAAGAGCAGCGGTTGCTCGAAGAGGAACGGAAGAAAATTGAGCAGGAAGAACAAAAGTATCTTAAAGAGATTGCGAAGAATAAAGAAACCTTAAGTAAAGAGAGTGATCCGGGGAAAATTGCCGTACTAGAAGCAAGGTTACTTGAACTGGAAGAGCAAATTAAAAAAGTGGAAGAACAGAAAGAAGAAATCACCAAGCGAGCCAATGGAAAAGCAGGGTACATTTATGTAATCTCAAATCTAGGCTCCTTTGGAGAAAATATGTTTAAAATTGGGATGACACGAAGGCTAAACCCGCTGGAGCGGATTGATGAGTTGGGAGATGCTTCAGTCCCGTTTAAATTTGATATCCATGCAATGGTGTTTAGTGATAATGCAGTTCAATTGGAGCAAGACCTACACCAGATTTTATCCAAAAACCGAGTTAATAAGGTTAATTTGCGAAAAGAATTCTTCTACTCAGATATCGAAACGTTACAAGCAACGGTCGAAGAGATCGATCCAACGGTAGAGTTCATTACTACAATGGTAGCTCAGGAGTACAGACAAAGTCAGAGTATGGAAGTAACGGACGAATTCGAAATTGAAGAGGCGGTTTGAGGAAGTGATGACATACTGAGATAAGTGCACCGGAAGGAGAGTAGCTGTGGACATCCGCTGGAAGCGCTGAAAGAGATCTACTATGCCCTTCTCTAGCAGGTTGCAACGCTGTACGCCCAGATGCCAGACATAGATGGGCGCAAGAGTAGTGGATTAGAAGGTAAAAATCTATTGAATGTCGAACTTTAGGTCCAGATAGCTATTAAGGTCGTATATTGTAGTTGATTATAGAAAAAGAGGTTTCATAATGACAGGGAAATTGAACTATATTGACTTATTTGCTGGATGCGGGGGACTTTCATTAGGGTTACATAATTCTGGATGGAATGGTTTGTTTGCCATTGAAAAAAGCAAAGATGCATTTGAAACGCTACGTTATAACTTGATATCAAATTGTAAGCATTTTAGTTGGCCTAGCTGGCTTCCAATTCAAAATTTTGATATTAAGGAAGTATTAATAAATTTCAGAGATCAATTAGAGTCACTCCAAGGAAAAATAGATTTAGTTGTAGGAGGCCCACCTTGTCAGGGCTTTTCTATGGCTGGTCAGAGAAATGAAGATGATGAACGTAATCAAATGATTAATTACTATATTAAGTTTATCGAAATTGTAAAACCTAAAATGGTTTTCTTTGAGAATGTAAAAGGTTTTACAGTAAGTTTTAACCAAAAGAAACGCGCAAAACCGTTCTCAGAGAATATAAAAGAGTTATTAGAGAGAATGGGTTACAGAGTTTCAGGGCAAATTATTGATTTTTCCCAATACGGCGTACCACAGCGCAGAAAAAGATTTATACTTGTTGGTTTTTTGAATGAAGACCCTTCAACTTTTTTTGAAAGTCTTTCAGAAAAATCCAGGGAATTTCTAAAGAAAAATAATATTAAGAGAACCCCTACAATTGCAGATGCTATTTCTGATTTGTTGATGAAGCATGGACAAGGTGACTCACCAGATTCAAATCATTTTAAAGCTGGTGTATACGGTGAATCTAATAGTTCCCTTCAAAGGTATTTACGAAAAGGATTGCGTTGTAAAGGGAAGATTGCTGACAGCCATAGATTCCCAAATCATCATGTTGATACAGTGAAAGTTTTTATGAATGTAATAGAGAATGCTCCTAGAAATAAAAGGCTAGATGGTGAATATAAAGAAAAATTCAATTTGAAACGAAGAGGAGCATTTCTCCTCGATGATAAATCAATATGTCCGACTATTACCTCCAATCCTGATGATTATATTCATTATTCAGAAGCCAGGATACTAACTGTTAGGGAATATGCTCGCATTCAAACATTTCCAGACTGGTTTGAATTTAAGGGGAAATATACAACTGGTGGGGAACGTCGCGTTTTAGAAGTCCCAAGATACACACAAATAGGGAATGCTATACCTCCGTTATTTGGGGAGCAAGTAGGAATTGTGTTAAAGGAGATGGCTAATGTTGGAGGAGAAAGTGAAATTTAGAGTAAGCTCCGCATTGAAGAATTTGATTGGTAAAGAACTAATTACAGATCAATATGTAGCAATATTTGAATTAGTGAAAAACTCATTTGATGCTTATGCAAATACTGTGAAAATAATATTTGAAAACACCAAAGCACAACATGCAAAGATAACTATTATTGATGATGGAAAAGGTATGAGTTATAAAGATCTTGTGAATAAATGGCTATTCGTTGCTTACTCTGCAAAGAGTGATGGCACTGAGGATATTGACGAAAATGAAACTACAGAACGAGAAGATTACCGTAACAAATTGAGAAATAAACGAATCTTTGCAGGAGCCAAGGGAGTAGGGCGATTCTCTTGTGATAGGCTTGGAAGCACACTTACATTGACGACTTTAAAAAGGGACTCATTTTCAAAGGTGCAGAAAATTTTTGTTGACTGGGAAGATTTTGAGCAAGATAGCAAGAAAGAATTTGTGGATATTGAGGTTCAACATCTTGAATTGGATAACAAAGAAGTAGATTTTCATCACGGTACAATTCTAGAGATTACCGACTTGCGCGATGAGTGGGGGAGAGATAGCTTAAAGAAATTGAAGCGATCACTCCAAAAATTGATTAACCCCAATCAGGATAATGATGTGGGCGATTTTTCAATTGAGATAATTGCCCATGATGAAGAAAACGAAGATGAAGCAGAAAAGAATAGAATTGTTAGGCATGCGGTGGAAAAGTCTAGAAAAGAAAATAGAAGCTTTTCACTGGATGATGTTTCCGGTGAACTCGAATATAACTTAATCAACGGAAAAGTTAAGAATACCATTTTTGAGATGCTTGGCATTAAATCGATTCAAATAATGACTTCTATATCTGAAGATGGAAGTAAAATGGAGACCACTTTGAGGGATCGAGGACTGCTCATTTATAAAGTTGTAGAAAACTCGCCCTTTAGCATCTCAAATGTGAAAATTCATCTGTTTTATTTAAATAGGTTAGCTAAATCTAATTTTACTAGATTAATGGGGATTGAACCTGTTAATTATGGCTCAGTGTTTATGTATAAAAATGGTTTTAGAATTTATCCGTATGGTGAAGTTGGGGAAGATATTTTCGGGATTGATAAAAGAAAACCACAAGGTTATAACAGAAGATTAGGTACACGTGAAATATTCGGAAGAGTCGAGATAATAGGGAAGAATGAGTACTTGAAGGAGTCTACAAGCCGAGATGGGGGATTAATTAAAAATGATTCTTATTATGATCTTCAAGACTACTTCATTGACACAATAAGAAAGTTAGAGAGATACGTTGTTGAAACTATTGAATGGGGGAATATAAGTTTAATCGATGATGGAATAGAGGAATCGGTTAGTCCTGATACAGCGATCAATAAATTGGAAAGTGTAATAAAGAAATTAGCGAATTCTAAATCAATTGTAGATATTGAATATGATGAGAATTTACTATCCACACTTCGAGAGAAACAAAAAGGCAGTTCAAGTGCTGTTATTAAACGTATTCAAGAATTTGCTGTCAAAAATGAAGACACAGGGCTTCTTAGAGATATTACTAGGGTCGATAAAGAAATAAAAAATATTATACAAAGTAAAGAATTGGCTGAAAAAGATGCGGAAGAAAGTAAACAGAATCTACGGCATGCGAAAGAAGAGATAAAATTACAAAAAAGTCGAAGCTTATTTTTAACTTCCGTATCCACATTGGATTTTGATAATATATTGAGCCTACACCATCAAATAGGAATTTATTCGAATGATATTGATGGACAATTGCTTTACTGGAATAGACAGCTCAACAAAGGCAAGGCCGTTACTAAAGATGATTTGCGAAAACTGCTAGAAAGCGTTGGGTTTCTGAACAAGAAAATTCTTTCGATTGTGAAATTTGCTACAAAAGCCAACTTTAATCTTCAATCTGAGCAAATTGACGAAGACATTATTCTTTATTTCAAGCAATATATCGAAAATGTATATAGGGTATATACAGACAATCCCCTGAATATTCAATTAGATTACAAAGATGGAACCGAATTTATTCTACGTTTTAAACCAATAGAAATATCTATAATAATTGATAATTTAATTAGTAATTCTAGAAAGGCTAATGCGAGGAATATTACAATAAATATTGCTGTAGTAAAAGAAAAGTTGACGATAGAATTTTCCGATGACGGAGTTGGGCTTGATAAAAAAATTGCAAATGTAAATGAAATATTTGAGAAAGGCTATACCACTACTTCTGGATCAGGCTTAGGTTTATACCATGTGAAGCAAATTCTTGAGGAAATGAACTCCACAATATCTGTAGTTACTACTGAGGGGAAGGGTCTTGTGTTTCTTATGGAGGTATCTAGATGAAAATTAAGTATAGGATTCTATGGTTTGAGGATAACAAATCGTGGTTTGAGACCGCATCCAGAAACATTAGCGATTTCTTGGATGATAATGGATTTGAATTAGAAGCTACTCGATACGATAATGCCCATCAAGGTATAAAATATATTTTAAGTAACTGTGACTATGATCTAATCCTTATGGATTTAAATCTAAATGGAACACATGGGGATAAGATTATTGAAGATATTCGAAATGAAGATTTATTTACAGAGATAATCTTTTATTCGCAAAGTGATGTGCAAACGATTCGTGCAACTATTAGAGATAAAGGGATAGACGGGTTATATTGTACTAGTAGAAATACAGATGAGTTTGAAGATAAGGTAACTAAAATTATAAGAAATACTATTAAGAAAGTTCAAGATGTAAATAACATGCGCGGTTTGGTAATAGCTCAAACGATCGATTTGGAAAATAAAATTAAAGAAATGTTACAAAAATACTTTGCGTTGGAATCAGGCTCTACACTCGATGATAGAAGAATGGAACTATACAATAACATTTGTGTCAAAAAGAAAGAACAAATTGAACGTGAGAAGCTGATTATTGAGACCTTAACAACAGGAAACATCGATTCCTTATTAGAGAGCAATTTGTTGACCTCTAATAACTTATATCATGCGTTACAAAGTATATTAAAAAATGATTTAAAGATAATTAATCTAAAACTAGATACAGTGGTTACTTCAGAGGAAAAAGAACTGTGGGAATCTAAAAAATTGAGTATTACAAGCTTAAAAGAACATCTTAATAGATATGATATTGAGATTATCAAATTAAGAAATACTCTTGCTCATGTAACAGAAAAAGTGAATGAGTCAGGAGTGCCGTATCTTGAGAGTAGACATAATAATGGTACGTCGATCATTTTCGATAATGCAACATATATTGAAATAAGGAAAAATTTAAGGTCGCATACTGAAAATTTAAATAGTATATACTATAACATGTTCTCAGATGCTTCTACTAAAGAGCAAGCTGCTCCAACAATTGAATAGAATGTGAATCCTTGAACTCGTGGACGGAAATATGTCGTCATGTTTGAGATTTTAGTCGATGTGTTCGATATATTATTAACTCAACTTTCGCAGCTTAAATTACCGAATAAACCCTTAATGTACAAGTGCAAATCAGCCATCCACTCTTGGAGTTGACACAATACCGTTTGTTTGCTGCGTTTGTTCTTTGCTTCAGCCATATCTAAGAATAAAGACATCAGTTGTTGAAGGGCGGTCTGGTAGTCCAGATCACGAACTTCATCCGCATAGAGGAAGAATAGTCCGCCGAGCGTACGGGTATCTCCCGCTTGTCGCCGCTCAAATTCCATGACCAGGTAGCGACTAAACACGATGGTTGTGTGGCTAATCAGCATGTCAAAAGATCGGCCCTGAAATTCGGTTCCCAGCTTCAGATAGCTTTTGGTTACCTTGAAGAAGGTCTCGATGCTCCATCGCACGCCATAGATACGTACGATCTCGCTTGGCTCTAGAGTCAGGTCTGTACTTAGAATGGCCAGCCATTCACGGCGCTTGTTACGGTTTTGAACAAACACGAGTTTAACAGACATTCCGCATGAAGTCTGAGTAATGACAGAACTCCAAATGGAAGATTTCTTGTTCTTGGGTAGGATGCGGTACAGTTCACTCAGCGTTAAACGTTGGCCTTGGCAAATGTATCGCTGCTTCATCTCTTTAACCATTCCAATCGTGTCCAGCCCCTTAGCCGAGAGCTGGCGAATGAGCGGCATCTGTGTGAACCAACTATCCATCAACACGTAATCCGCACGAAAGCCAGAACGCAAAGCACGTTGAATCAAGCCCACCACGGCATCCGGCTTACGAGTGAGCGCCTCGATACGCCGTTTGTAACCGTGGCATCGCTTCGTGATTGTCGTTGTCATCTCGGTTAGGCGATTCACGATGTTAGCTGACGAAAGCATAACGAAGTCAACCGGAGCGAAGCCGAAACCGTCCGACCAGCCGAGCGTCAGCATGGTGTAGCCCTTAGCAAATCGGCCTGTTGTATGGTCAAACACCTTAGCAAGCAACTCCACCTTTTTACTGCGATTCCGCTGCAGCGTGGAATCATCAATGATGAAAACTTTTACTCGCTTGACCGAAGTAAGCGATGTGAAATGCCGAACCACCGTCAAGCTAAGCGAATGAAGAAACGCCCGCCATGCAAAGCCTGGATGGTTCAAGAAGCGATAGACTACATCCTTGCCAGGCAGCGAACTTCCACGGCTGCTTTCCAAAAGTCGAAACCAATTCTTGCCCTCGAAAACAAGCGAAAACAGCAACTGAAAAACAACGAGAGCACTAAGACCAAAAGACTTCTGAATCCCTGCCTCGCGGAGCAGTTTACCGAGTTTAAGAGAATGAAAAAGAAAAACGAGACTGGTCAGACTGGGAACGATGGTGTACCATTAGGGTTACACACCTTTCTTTGTTTGCATGGTTGCTCGACACTTCCATGATACTAAACAAAGAGGGTGTTTTTCTGTCAACAGAAGAAAAAATATAGCATTAACTCTTACAGCCGTATGGAGTTCAGGCTAATTTGAGGCTGCGAAAGTTGAGTAATAAATTAAATGTTTTTGACACAGGAGGTTCGTAGAAACTAAGGAGCTTGTTGTCTTTATAACGAAATAGGAATAGTGCTTAAGACATATGACTTGTCTTGTAATAGTATATAGAGAATTGTACTTATCAGCTAGTTAGGAGGAGGAGTATGGATTCCAATTTCATATTTTTAGATCGTACCTTTCCGATCCTTGCTCAGTTAGGCGGCACCGCAGAAGAATATCTTTACTCGGATCCAAACTCATGCCTGATCAAATTGGGATTGATAGGCGAAACAATCGTCAACCTCATGATGCAGTTCGATGGCATCCAGCCTCCAAGCTACGACAACACGCACGCTAATCGTATTAAGCTCTTGAAGGGCCAAGGACTGCTACCACGAGAAATTGATGATATCTTATACAGCTTGCGTATGGCTCGGAATAAAGCCGTACATTCAAACTATGATTCGCTTGAACAATGTAAAGTTCTAATGGGTATGGCCCATGAGCTAAGCATTTGGTTCATGCAAACTTATGGAGATTGGCAGTATAGTCCCCAACGGTTTGTGTTGCCTCTTGAAAAGTCTCAAGCTAAGGTTGATTATGAAGCGATCCTTCGTGAGAAAGAAGCTAGGATTGAAGAGCTGACGAAGCTTGCTGAACAAGCTAAAGTAGCCCAAACGATGACGATTGAGGAACGTACCTCAAGAGGAAGTCGCGCAGTCCAGCAGCTTCAACTGTCCGAAGCGCAGACGAGGTATATTATCGACGAGCAGCTACGCAAGGTTGGATGGGAAGCAGATACGGTTCATTTGCGATATTCAAAAGGCACTCGCCCACAAAAAGGCCGTAACCTTGCGATTGCAGAATGGCCGACACGCAATTCCAGCAGTAAATCTGGATATGCCGATTATGCTTTATTCGTTGGGCTTCAAATGGTCGGTATTATTGAAGCGAAGCGTCAGTACACCGATATTCCATCCGTAATTGATAACCAGTGCAAGGAATATGCACAATCCGTAAGTGAAGAACACGCAGCCTATCAGGTTGGTAATTGGAGTCAGTATAAAGTACCCTTCGTATTTGCAACTAACGGTCGGAAGTACTTGAAGCAGCTTGAGACGAAATCGGGGATCTGGTTCCTCGATGTACGCAAACAATCGAATATATCCAAAGCCCTTCAAGGTTGGATGAGTCCAGATGGTATTATGGAGTTGCTCAGCAAAGATTCGGATACAGCCGATCAGGCCTTAGGTGCAACGCCGTATGATTTACTGCGTGATCCAGATGGCCTCAACCTCCGCGAATACCAGATTGAAGCCATTGAATCCGCTGAACAAGCCATTATCAACGGACAGGACAAGGTACTACTGTCGATGGCTACGGGAACAGGTAAGACGCGTACGATTCTGGGAATGTTATATCGTTTCTTGAAATCTTGTCGTTTTCAGCGCATCTTGTTCCTTGTTGACCGCACCTCGCTTGGGGAACAGGCGCAGGATGTGTTCAAGGAAGTCAAAATCGAAGAGCTCATGACACTAGATAACATCTATAACATTAAGGAGCTCAGTGACAAAGACATTGATAGAGAGACCAAGGTGCATGTCGCCACGGTACAAAGCTTGGTCAAGCGTGTACTCAATAATGAGGGTGAAACCATTCCTGCTGTTTCCGACTATGACCTTATTATTGTAGACGAAGCGCACCGCGGCTATATCTTAGACAAAGAAATGAGCAACGACGAGCTGCTATACCGTAATCAGGAGGATTACATGAGTAAGTATAGTGCTGTCATCGACTACTTTAATGCGGTCAAAATTGGCTTGACGGCTACGCCAGCTATTCAAACGACGCAGATTTTTGGTCAGCCTGTGTTCAATTACACATATCGTCGTGCTGTAGTAGAAGGCTACCTTGTCGATCATGATGCGCCGCATACGATTGTCACCAAGCTAAGCAAAGAGGGAATCACCTATCATAAAGGTGAAGTCGTCCCGATTTATGATCCTGTAACGGGAGAAATTACAAATAGTGGTGAGCTAGATGATGAGTTAAAATTCGATGTGGAGAAGTTTAACCGCCAGGTCATTACAGAGAACTTCAATCGCACGGTATTAACGGAAATTGCTCAGGACATCAATCCCGAAGGCGATGCGAAGACACTGATCTTTGCTGTTGATGATAGCCATGCCGATGTCATCGTGAAGCTGCTCAAAGAGATTTACGAGCCATACGGAGTAGACAATGATGCGGTCATAAAGATTACAGGCAGCATCGGCGGCAATAATCCTAAAAAGGTACAAGAAGCGATCAAACGATTCAAGAATGAACGCTATCCCAATATCGTCGTTACGGTTGATCTCTTAACCACAGGCATTGATGTGCCTAAAATTACTACTCTTGTCTTCATGCGACGGGTTAAGTCACGTATCCTCTTTGAACAGATGATGGGACGTGCTACACGTCTCTGCCCTGAGATCGGCAAGACGCATTTTGAAATATACGATCCAGTTGGCGTATATGAATCCCTTGAGGATGTTAATACGATGAAACAAGTGGTGATCCAGCCTTCTACATCTTTTGATGATTTGCTGGATGGACTTGAAACGCTGCAAACAGAGAAACAGCTACAAAATCAAATTGATCTCATTGTGGCGAAGCTGCAGCGTAAGAAGAGAAACATGACCAAAGATGCCATGGCCCACTTCCGAGACATTACGCAAGGTGATACACCAGACCAGTTCATCGAGAAAGTCAAACACATGTCTGCTGAAGAGGCCATAGCCTATGTTCTTGATCATCGGAAAGTCTTTGATATTATGAATGAAGGCGGTAAAGGTAAGCCAAGAGCCGTAGTGATTTCGGATAAAGAAGATGAGCTCGTCTCTCATGAACGTGGCTATGGCAAAGGCTTAAAGCCTAAGGATTACTTGGATGAGTTCAAAGCATTTATAACGAACAACATGAATAAAATCGCCGCTCTCCAAGTGGTTTGTACGAAGCCAAGCGATCTTACGCGAGAAAGCTTGAAGAGCTTGCGATTGGAGCTGGATCGCGAAGGGTTTACGGAACAGCAGTTGAATACTGCCTGGAAGCAGCTGTCTAATGAGGACATTACAGCGGACATCATTAGCTTTATTCGCAAGGAAGCGCTTGGATCTGCACTCGTCAGTCGTGCAGAACGAACGAAACAAGCGATTGCCAAGTTGAAGGAGAAGCACTCCTTTAATAAGATGGAACTGGATTGGCTAGGACGAATTGAAACGGTATTGTTGCATGAGCCGTTATTGGATCGTGAACTATTTAACACGGGTGCATTTAAGAATCAAGGCGGCTATAATCGCATTAATAAGGTCTTCCGTGAAAAGCTCGATACCATTATTACAGAC
The DNA here is from genome assembly GCF_036577605.1 of Paenibacillus sp. GYB004. NCBI lineage: Bacteria > Bacillati > Bacillota > Bacilli > Caryophanales > Paenibacillaceae > Paenibacillus > Paenibacillus sp. GYB004. The sequence goes on along the minus strand of NZ_JARBDB010000040.1, from coordinate 193,248 downwards.
ATTAACCAGTACTTATTTGAAGACGGGGGACAATCAGCTTGAACAACCAAGAGATCGTATCTAAACTATGGAACCTATGTAACGTTCTCCGAGATGACGGCATTACGTATCATCAGTATGTAACGGAGCTTACCTATATCTTGTTTTTGAAGATGGCAAAAGAAACCGAGACGGAAAAAGAAATTCCTGAGCAATATCGATGGGATCAACTGCTTAAGCCAAAGGGCATTGATCTTAAGAAATTCTATAAGGAGTTGCTCAACTACTTAGGTGAGAATACGACAGGGCGAGTACGTGAAATTTATGCAGGGGCATCTTCTAACATCGATGAGCCCAAGAACCTTGAGAAGCTCATTACTTCGATTGACGCACTCGACTGGTATTCGGCTAAAGAAGAGGGGCTAGGCAACCTGTACGAGGGTTTGCTTGAGAAAAATGCAAACGAGAAGAAGTCTGGTGCTGGGCAGTACTTTACCCCTCGTGTCTTGATTGACGTGATGACGAAGCTTGCTGATCCGAAGCCAGGCGAGAGGTGCAATGACCCTGCCTGCGGTACATTCGGCTTCATGATCGCAGCAGACCGTCATGTCAAAGATCAGACGGATGATCTGTTTGCGCTATCGCCTGAATTACAGGAATTCCAGCGGAAACAGGCATTCTCTGGGTCTGAACTCGTGCACGAAACCCATCGTTTGGCATTGATGAATGCGATGCTGCATGATATCGAAGGCCCGATTAAGCTTGGCGATACATTGTCTAATCAAGGGAAAACAATGAAGGATTTTGATGTAGTGCTCACGAATCCGCCTTTCGGAACGAAAAAAGGCGGCGAACGTGCGACACGTGATGACTTCACTTATCCTACTTCAAATAAACAGTTAAACTTTTTGCAACATATCTATCGCAGCTTGAAAGCAGACAATGAAGCGCGTGCAGCTGTTGTCCTTCCAGATAACGTACTGTTTGCAGACGGTGATGGAGCGTCTATCCGTAACGACTTAATGGATAAGTGTAATTTGCATACAATCCTACGTCTACCTACTGGAATCTTCTACGCACAGGGCGTTAAGACCAATGTGCTCTTCTTTACGCGCGGTAAGTCCGATAAGGACAATACGAAAGAAGTATGGATCTATGATTTGCGTACCAATATGCCTTCGTTCGGCAAAACGACCCCGCTCAAGGCTGAGCATTTTGATGCATTTGTTTCGGCTTACACTGCGGAAGACCGTCACCAGGTACAGGATGAGCGTTGGAATTTGTTCACTCGTGAACAAATCCGTGAAAAGAACAACAGCCTCGATCTAGGGCTTATTCGTGACGAAAGTGTACTGGATTATGAGGATCTCCCAGATCCAATTGAAAGCGGAGAAGAAGTCGTAGCACAGCTCGAAGAGGCCGTTGACTTGATCATGAGCGTCGTGAAGGAACTGAAGTCATTGGAGGTTAGTCGTTAATGGCTAGGGGGAAGAAACAGAGCTTATCGGGAGCAGAAGAGCTTTTAGGGCAGGCATTTGTTCTCGAAGATGAGCAACCATATGAGGTGCCAGCGAACTGGTGTTGGGTGAGGTTCCATTATTTGAGAGAAAGTGATACGTCATTTTTTGATGGTGATTGGATCTTAAGTGAGAATATGGATCCTAACGGAAATGTTCGCCTGATTCAGCTCTCCGATATTGGTATTGGTGAGTTTTTGGATAAATCCTCCAAATTCATATCAGACCAGACATTCAATGAATTAAACTGTTCTCAACTACGAGAGGGTGATGTGCTAATCTCACGTATGGCAGAACCAATAGCAAGAAGTTGTATTCTTCCTAAATTATCCATGAAATGCATTACAGCTGTCGATGTGGCTGTTATGAGATGCGATACTACGATTGTCTCTAATAAGTACGTGAATTATTTGTGCAATACTTCGTGGTTTACTGACCTAGCTAATAACCTTGCACGAGGAACAACTAGGGTGAGAATTACTAGAAAGAATCTTGGGGATTTGCCTGTTCCCCTCCCTCCTAATGCTGAACAACTACGTATTGTTGATCGCATTGAAAGCCTGTTTGCTAAGCTTGATCAGGCAAAGGAATTGGCACAAAATGCATTAGATAGCTTTGAAGCGCGTAAAGCCGCTATCCTACACAAAGCTTTTACAGGGGAGCTCACTGCGAAGTGGCGTGAAGAGCACAATATAGGGATGGATAGCTGGGAAGAAACTCTATTTGATTTTATTATTGATAGTGGGCCACAAAATGGATTATATAAACCCAAAAGTGCTTATGGCAAAGGGGACAAAATAGTACGCATAGATAGTTTTTATGACGGTACAATAAATCCGTGGCACTCTCTAAAAGAGTTATCTCTTGATAATAATGAAATAGAGTTATATGGGCTGAGAAATAATGACGTTATTATTAATCGGGTCAATAGCATGGAATATCTGGGTAAATCCGCTCTCGTAAGGAAGTTAGAAGATACGTGTGTCTTTGAAAGTAACATAATGAGGTTAACATTGAAGCGAAGCATTGCTGAGCCTGAATATATTATTCGATACTTGAATAGTACAAAGGGGTTAACGGAACTTAGAAAAAATGCCAAACAGGCCGTTAATCAGGCAAGTATTAATCAAAGTGATGTGAGGAACTGCCAAGTCCCACTTCCTTCACTCCTTGAACAAAAGGAAATTGTTCGTATTTTGGGGAGGATGCTTGAAAGAGAACAAGAGGCAAAGGAACTTGTGAGCGTCATCGATAAGATTGAGCTCATGAAAAAGGCCGTTCTTGCCCGTGCTTTCCGTGGTGAACTTGGAACAAATGATCCAAGAGAACAAAATGCATTGGAATTGCTAAAAGAAGTACTCAAGTCTTAGTATCTGATGATATTGGTGGAATTGGTTGCAGCAGCGCCGTAGAAGTGCCTTGATCACATCTATGATCACGAACCCTAGATTATGGACGGGTATCCGAGGAAACGGGAAGAGGGAACGAAGTCCGAAAATCCGCACTACAGCAGGCTTTCGGACACTTCGGTTCATTGCAGGAAACCGTGCATATCACACTGGCAGTGCGGGGATCACCATTGAATATGAGCTATAGCTCAGTTGGGATAGTGCTTGTTGTATACGAGATATCATCAAATCCTGAATCCGAACAAAAGAGATGAGTAAATGCAAGTGTACTAGATTAACATAAACAGCACCTTAGGGGTGCTTTTCTTTTTAATCCAAAAGGAGGAAAATGTCGGATAGTATCGAAATAGATCAATAGGCTTATTTATATAGGTCTTCATGGATTAAGTTTAAAACGTGATTGTGAAACTTTACACGGCGATTTGCTCGGTAGGATTCGTCAAACTATCAGTATCTATTGGCAGAGCTACCAAGAACAGGGCTTGGCTGATCTGGAAAGAGGGGTCTCGCCTGGAGAACCACCAAAGCTCACGGAAGAGCAACGCCATCAATTGGCTGCTATGCTGGAGCAACGGCAGCCAACTGACAAGCGCACCATGCCTGGACGTTGCCGCTATTTGCGGAGTGGATCAAACGGGAGTTTGGTGTCACCATGAGTGTGCGCGGCATAAGCGCGATGCTTAGACGAATGAACTTCAGCTTCATCAAAGCGACCTATACGCTTGCCAAAGCCGATGAGCAGACGCAGGCGTTCTTTCGCAAGCATACCTTCGCACAGCTCAAGAAGCAGATGGAAGTCGAAGCGATCGATCATCTGCTGTTTGAAGATGAATCCATGATTCGTTGTTATCAAGCGCTGCAGTACAACTGGTTTCCTCGTGGAAAGCTACGTAAAGTGCCAACATACGGCAAGCATGAAGGAGCAAAGTTGTTCGGTGCGATCAACTACGAAACGGGTCAAGTCCATCACCGGGAAGAAGAAAAGGCCGACGTAGCAGCCTTCATTCGCTTCCTGCAGGATCTGCTGTCCGCTTACCCGGATGGGAAGATAGCCATGGTGCTGGACAACAGTCGTATTCATCATGCGACTGGGTTACAGCCTTTTTTGAAGGAACATCAGCGTCTACACTTGGTCTTTCTGCCGCCCTATAGCCCAAACCTGAATCCGGTCGAAGTACAATGTTTGTGACTCAAATCGGATGTGGTCAACAACGTCTTTTTCGAAAAGTTCTATAAGATTAAGCTCCATGTGAGCAAATTCAAGCGGATCAATCAGAATCCCATGGAAACAATTCGACCGTTTACTGGTCAGGTTTTAAGATTAATTGCGGCTTATATAATAATATAATACTGTCATTGCTAGAGGGGGTTAATTTAATGTTTCTTTCGGAGATAAAAATTGAAGGTTTTAGAAACTATCTTAAAGATCATATTTGCTTTAGAGAGAAGACCCTAATCATTGGGTCTAACGATATAGGAAAAACCAATTTAATGCATGCATTGAGAATTATACTTGATAAAAAAATTTCAGAGTCTGAACTTGAGCCTAAGGATTCAGACTTTTTTGTGCATAGCGAAACAAATGAAATTTATATTCAAGTTAAATTCGAAAACTCAAAACACGATTGTGTTGTTGGAAAGCTTGGGAAATATATTAATGATGAAGGAATACTATATATCGCATACAGAGCAATGAGAGATAGGAACACGAAAGAAAAGAAATATACTTTCTTAATAGGGCACACAGAAAGTGATCTTCAAGAAATTGAAGCCAGGTATTATCTAAAAGTTTTAAATGTAGAATTTATTGGTAGTAATCGGGAACTGTCGTCATTCATCAAACGAGAGAAGAAAAATCTTTTAGTGGAAGCGAAAAAAGCTAGGGAAGAAGATCAGTTAAAATCTGATGAGCAGGTAACAAGAAAAATTGAAAAAACAATTACTGCTTTGAATAGACGGATCACCAATTTATCTTATGTAAGTAATGCTACATCAAATTTAAATACTGAATTATTAAATTTATCACTTCATCATCAAAACAATATAGTTAAATTTGACGTTGGAGCTGCTGATGTCGATGATTTTATTAGTGAATTGGAATTAGTATCTAAGGTGAATGATAAAAGTTTAGAAGTAGGAGGAGAAGGAAGGAACAATCAAATTTATTTGGCACTTTGGACATCAAAAAATAAAATTGCAGAAGAACCATTGGAAATAAAAATTTGTTGTATAGAGGAACCGGAAGCTCATTTACACCCACATCAGCAAAGGAAATTAGCTGAATATCTTGTAGAATCATTGAATACTCAAGTAATTATTACTACTCACTCACCTCAAATCGCTTGTGAATTTCCTTACGATTCAATAATTAGGCTGTATAATAGTAAGCCTGATACAAAAGCCGCTAATAATGGATGCTCAAAGATAATTGAAAAATCTTTAAATAACTTTGGCTATAGATTAAATATTATTCCTGCTGAAGCATTTTTTTCAAGTGTTGTTCTTCTTGTAGAAGGGCCTTCTGAGGTATTGTTCTACAAAGCACTTGCAAGTAATTTAGAAATTAATTTAGATCGTCTTAATATTAGTATACTTGCTGTAGATAGTGTTGGATTTAATTCATATCTAGAAATTCTTACTTCACTAAATATACCATGGGTTATTCGTACTGATAACGATATTTTTAAAGTGCCTTATAATGAATATTATTATTTTGCTGGCCTTTCTCGAGCTATTACTTTTGCTGAGAAGTACACGGTAATTCCAGCTGACTTAGAATCGTTGCTAAGCGATAAAAGTAAAGTATCAAATATAGCAGATCGAAATAATATTGATCCAGGTCAATTAAAATGGGCAAAAGAAGTTATATTAAAACTTAATGAAAATAATATATATTTATCGAATAACGACTTAGAATTAGATATTATTAATTCTCCACTAAAAGACTGTGTTTTAAGTTATACATCAGAGACAGAATTAACTAACGCAGTTAGTAAAATGAAAAAGAATAAAGCAACTTTCATGTATGATTTTCTAGTGAATAATTATAGCAACTTAGAAATGCTGAATGATCATAGTTTAGCAAAGCCATTGACCAAGTGTAAACATCTTGTTGAGGAGATGTCAAAATGAAGCCATCACCAGAACAGGAAAAGATCATAGAATCAGACAATAGTATAGTTGTTATAGCTCAACCTGGAAGTGGTAAGACTTTCACTTTAGCTAATAAGATTAGAATTATTTTAGACAAGACGCCTCACTATAAGGGGGTTATAGCAATTTCTTATACGAATAAAGCAAGTAAAGAACTTGAAAAGCGAAGCCTACATGGTGGAATTGACAAGAAGAATAGTTTTTTTGGTACAATGGATAAGTTTTATATTTCGGAAATAATATTACCTTTCGGCAGGCAATTATTTGGAAAACCTTCTAAAGATATTGAAATAATTGAATTCAAAAGTAGTATATTAGGACACGAAATCGATTATTTATACGACATACCAATAGAAGACATAATGAATAATCACATAGATATTATAAAGAGGATCTTTATTAAAGGGTACGTCATATTAGAAACTGTTCCTTTATTATCGTTACATATTCTTCAAAATACAAAATCATGTGTAAATTATCTTCAAGCAAGATTCTCTCATATAATCATTGATGAATATCAAGATTGTGGTTTAGAACAACATGAGGTTTTTGTAGGATTAAAAAATATAGGTCTTAAAGCAATCGCAGTGGGAGATGAAAATCAATCAATATATGGTTTTTCAAATAAATCGTCTGAATACTTGATTCGTCTTGCGAGTGATGACACATTTGAAACTCATCGATTGACTAAAAACCATAGATGCCATCCCTCAATTATTAATTATTCCATGTCTTTAATCTCAAGAGATTTTACTGACTTCCTTCCTTCAGATGAACATAGAGTTTTTTCAATTAGTCTGAATGGTAAAGAGGACTACATTGCTAAGTGGTTAAATGAAACGATTTATAAAGCGAAGGAAAAGTATAGAGTAGAGAAAAATAGCGAGGTTGGTATACTGACAAGAAACACTAGAACAGGTTCCATTATTGATCAGAATTTAACTATTAAACATAAATTCTATGAAAGTACTCCTTTTGACAATGATTCTAGTTTATGGGGACGTTTATTTTCAGATATATTAAGATTTATTTTCGATAAAAATAATACTAAATATGAATTAATTGAAGAGTATTTGGATATTGAATTACAAAGTGAAAAAGCTAATACGATAATGAAGAAGTTAACATTATTAGAGAGCATTAAAGTAGAAAGTAAATTATTACAGCAAATAAATATTTTCTTAGAAATAGCAGAAATAATTTACCCTAATGCAAAAAATCAAAATGCAATTAATATCTTAGGGATTGTGTTAAAAGATAAGAAGTTGTTAAACACCTTTAAACCAGCCGGTGATGATGAAGTACAAATTATGACACTTCACAAATCAAAAGGGCTAGAATTTAAGATAGTGTTCCATTTGGATTTGTATGAGTATATTTTTCCAAGTAAACGAATAATTAATGGAGAGTTTGTTTTCACTGAAAAAGAACAAGACATAAATTTGCATTATGTGGGAATAACAAGAGCCAAAGAATGTTGTATTCTTTGCACAAGTAATCTAAGAACAAACGGAAACAATGAAATTAAAAGAGGCTCCTCCTCAGAATTTTTACAAATTCCGAGACTGACAAAGTTAAGAAGCCATTTTAGTATTTGACAACTATATAGAACGCAATTAATAAACCTTCAATCGCCAAATCGGGTAATGAAATGTAACCACGAAGCCGAGATGGCGAAAAAAAATGAAGACAGATGAAATCAAGTGATTGAATGCACGAAGAACAGGTCCATCACCAGGAAGAAGAAAAAGCCGACGTAGTAGCCTTCATTCGCTTTACTGTCCGCTTACCCGGATGAGAAGGTCGCCATGGTGCTAGACAATGGTCGTATTCATCATGCGACTGGATTAAGCCTTTATTGAAGTAACATTAGCATCTGCACTTGGTCTTTCTGCCGCCTTATAGCCCAAATCTGAATTCGGTCGAAGGACTGTGGTTGTGGCTCAAATCGGATATGGTCAATAACGTCTTATTGAAAAGTTCTATAAGACTAAACTTCATGTGAGCAACTTCATGAAGTAATCAATCAGAACCCCATGGAAACAATCGATCGCTTGCTGAGTTAGTATATAACATCGAAGAAGGTGGCTACTATTTTTATCGGCCAGTTGAACTCGATTTAAGTGGGCATGCAAAAAATGCTTTTGAATGCATGCAAAATTCGCTTTACCTCTTTTTTGTATAATTATCCTATTAATATATTTTTGCCAGTTCCCTGTTTACTCTCATAAAAGATTCAATTTGATCAACAGATAAGCTATTGATGACAGCAGTTAGTTCATCAATGGCTTTTCGTTGTGCTGCAGCTGTCTCGTTCAAGCTACCTTCGAAATAAAACAACTCCATTGGCTGAATTTCAAGGGCACTAATTACCTTCTCTAATGTATCTATAGAAAAGTTACGTTCTCCTCGTTCCATTGACCCAATATAGGCATCGTCTAAGTTAGAACGTTCTGCAAGTTGCTGCTGCGTAAGACCTCTAGCTTTTCTGACGGCTCTGATTCGTTCCCCGACTAACTTGCGTAAGTCTGACATGTTACCACCTCTATTAAAGATTAGGGAAGTTCGTCAGTAAATATTAGGGTTATATAGTAATTAAAAATTATTGAAAAAGCTGCGTTTAAGTAGTATATTATTAGTAATTCCAATATTTCCTTTATTTATACTGGTTAAGCACATGATTATGAATAATGCAGTTACTAATTTTTGAAAGGAACCACTAATCCCATGAACATACAATGGCAACTCCCCGACAATACGACTTGGGAAACCAACGTCCCCAGCATCAATCAACTGCTCTTCGCCCTAGAAGTGGTCGATGCCGTGTCCATACAAGGCGTCTCCTATCAGACGGTGCAGAAGCAGCTGGTTGTGCAGGACGATCATATCTATGTAGCGGTTTCTTTGGTTCACCGGATGGCCGAAGGCCACTAAAACACAAGTCAGCCTGTTCCGGCTGATAGACAACTACGAGTAAAGGAGCCGTGAGCATGGTCATCCCTACGGAAGCATCGATTGGTTGGTTTATTGGATCGTTTGTCCTGCTGTTCGTTCTGTGCACGGTTCTGGAGGTCCGTTTCCGGAAGAAGATCCGGCTGGGGCTTGTGGATGAGAGTAAGTTCTCGCCGGAGCGGCGGGCGGAGATTAAACGGATCCGTGAGCGCATGGAGAAGAAGACCAAGGACAACGTGAATTAGAGTGGGATCGAGTAATTCGACTCCCGCAGAGCGAAACCGGGGCTAACTGCCGGAAGACATCGATTTGAAACAGCCGCCCTGATTAACCAAAAACCAGCTTTGCTAACCTATAAACTCTAAGCCTGCTAGAGGAATATGCTTCTGGTGGGCTTTTTCGTGTCGATCGCTGCCTTTACACTTCTCTTTCAAATTAAAGGGAATTTCTTACAATTATCGAATGAAACAAGTTAAGTGAAAACGAACCTTATGTAGGAGAATACAATGCCAAATCAAAATTTGAAGAAAAATAGGCTCATTGGTGGAACCATGTTCACCATTTTGTTGATAGCCATTGTCTTGTTTATCTACTACGTGATGGGCAGTCCGAAGCAAAAGGTTGATGAGGGGATCGATGAGAACCGCTCTGTTCGGCTAAAGGTCGCTTATGAACATGCGGATGGGTTTATGAGCAATTACGGGAAAGCCTTCTCGCTTCGCTATCCGAACATCTCTTTCGAGGTAGTTACTGCGGCCCCGGGGGAGAATCTGCTGTCGATCTTGGAGCCGAAAGGTGTCGCCCGCATGCTTGAAGAGGAGCAGGTGGATCTCCTATGGATGAACGCGAAATCGTATGAGCAGGCTTCGCTGGACGGGCGTCTCGCTATGTTGGATGGCTGGATGGCTCAAGATCGCTTGGATCTGGATGGAATCGATCCCGCCATCCTTACCGATTTGCGTCAACAAAGCGGGGGTCATCTGTACGGTCTTGCTCTGGAAGTGGACCGGATGGCTTTGTACTACAATTCGGAGTTGTTTGAATCGTATGGAGTCCCGTTCCCGAAGGATCGGATGAGCTGGGAAGAACTACTTCAGTTAGCTGCTCGTTTCCCGACGACGGATGGGGAGGGCCGGCCCTTGTATGGCCTGAGCGTGTCCTATCCTTCTTCGCCGGGAACATTGATCGACTTGATGGGGCGTACCAACCAATTGCAGATGATCGACCCGGTTCGCAAGACGTTTACACTGGAATCGGCAAGTTGGAAGCATGTATGGGAATTGGTTTTGGATCGCTTCAAGCGCGGAACGGTTTTGTGGGAAGACCAACCAGGCCGTAAAGATTTGTTTTTGCAAAAGCAAGTGGCCATGACGCTCCAATCCTCCGGTTTCATGAATCGCTTGCTCCAGCCCAGTACTAATCTGGCATGGGATTTGGTTACAGAGCCTGTTCATCCGGAGTTCCCTGATCGTTCCTCCACATTCGATATACCCAGGATCGTCGCCATCCGCGCCCAATCGCCCAACCAACGAGAAGCGTGGGAGTTTCTGAAAATGCTGTATAGCAAAGCCATGCTGCAGAAGCAAGTATGGACGACTGATTTGCGGCTTTTGCCTCAGAAGGAGCTCTTGTTGAACCGGGTAAAAGCCTCAGGTACCCAAGCCAACGTCAGCGCGTTCTATACGCTCAAACCGGGAACACCAGTCGTTGATCCGCTCGATACGGTATCCGGTGAGCTCAAACGAATGGTTATTCAACTGATGGACGAGGCGGCTGCCGAAGTGATGAAGGGGACCATGTCGTTGCAAGAAGCGCTTCAGGTGCTGCAGCGCAAGGTAAGTGAGGAGTATGCGCGTAAACAACGATAACAAAGGAATGCAAGAGTGAATAGGAGTCTAACCCATGAAGAAGATAGGGATGGCCTTGTGTACCCTTAGTGCAAGTCTGTTAGCGACAGGATGCTTTCAAGATACGAAAGAAAGCGAAGATCCTACTCTGAAAGTTATGTTTGGTTCGGAACAAAGCTTTTATCGTCAATATGGCGATACCTTTGCAGCCAAATTTCCGGATCTGGATGTTGAGATTGTGGTGCCGGAGTCAAGCGCGTGGACGAATGTCAAGGATTACTCGCGGTTTGTGGAAACGGAGCGACCTGATTTACTTATTTTAAATCCTAGTGATTATGATTTCCTGGCTTCCAATAAACTCCTGCTAGATCTGTCAACACTGATCAAGCGAAGTGGATTTGATCTGGACCCGATCTCTCCGGTGGTCGTGACCTATTTGAAGTCGGCGACAAACGACGGAGGGCTGTATGGGTTAACCCGCAGTTTTACGAGCAATGTGCTGGTATACAATAAAGATTTGTTTGAGCGTTATGGCTTAGCGGAACCGACAGGTTCGATGAGCTGGGAGCAGTTGTACAAGCTGATGGACCATTTTAACCGAACCGCCCTCGCTGGTGAACGGGTCTATGGTTATGAGGCTCCGAATAACATGCATCCTTTTCATTTCGTTCAAACGATCGCATCCAGTGGCGGGCTTAGCTTTGTTAATGTTGAGTCGCGGCAAGTATCATTGAACACAACGGGCTGGAGAAATGCTATTCAACTGGTAACGGACGCAATATCCAGCGGAGCCCTCGGAGGGAAGCGGGCGCAAGAAGGCGCTAGAAACTATATAACGGAAGCGGACCTGTTTGCGAAAGGGAAAGCTGCGTTAAAAGACGGCAACTTTCAGACGGTGAGCGAATGGATCAACAATCCGCCTCCATTTCGTTGGGGGATAACGGGAGCGGTTGCGTATAAACCATCCGAAGAAGCCACGGCGAGCCTGTTTAGTTCCAGTGAGATCTTTGCCATTTCCGCAAAAGCCGACCATAAGGAAAACGCCTGGCGTGTGATCCAATACTTGAACAGCGACGAACTTGCACGTTCTGAGTCAGGTATACGGAACGGAATGCTGCCCGCACGGCAGGATTACGCTCCGGAAATCGCCGGACACGATGTCGGAATGTTTTATAGAATTGCGAGTCCTGGGCCGAGTGTAAAGAGAGACCCGCTGTTTGATTTTTTGGATTTGCCTGAGGCGTTTACCAAAGTAATGGCCTCCATCATACTGGAGGAATTCGACAGTGTGCTGGATGGGAAGAGCACGGTGGAGGAGGCGCTCGAGCGCATGCAGCTGCGGGAGCAGGCGGCGCTTGATGCAGCTGTGGTGGAAGAAAGCAAGTGATAGGGTGGTTCAGATATAGAACGGATTCAGAAGCCATTGAGCCAATCACTAATATTCGTGTGTTATCGAGTCTATGACACTTCCTGCCTGCTAGAGGGCCAAGGACAACGTGAATTAGAGTGGGATCGAGTAACTTAACTCGGAAGAGCGAAACCGGGGTTACCTGTCGGAGCATCAAAAGATGGCCGCTCTGAATAACGACAAACCAACTTTGCTAACCTATAAACTCTCCAAGCCTGCTAGAGGGAAATGCCTCTGGTGGGCTTTTTCGTTTGGATCGCTGCCTGTACATTTCACATTTTAAAAGAAAAGGAATTTCCGCAAAAGTTGAAGAAAAACAGGCTCTTTGGTGGAACCGTGTTCACCATCTTGTTGATAGCCATTGTACTCTGAAAAAGCAAGAATGGACGACTGATTTGCGGCTTTTGCCTCAATCGATCGGATCAGCGTCCGAATTCCCGGTTTGAATATATAAACACACTGACGTTGGCTATTGAATGGACGAGGCGGGTGCCGAAGTGATGGAGGGGACAATGCCGTTGTCAAGAAGCGCTTCAGGTGCTGCGAAGATCCTACACTGAAAGTCGCAACGCAGACAGGAATCGTAAGTTCGTATATTAAGAGAGTGGCATCACGATGAGGGCATGGTGTGCCGAAAATAGACAACCGTTGTCAACTGAAATACTGGCTCTGCAAAATATTTCTGCATAAGGAAAGGCGCCCACTGGACGCCTTCGACTTTTATTTCTTATGAACTAAGGATATTATAATTTCCATTTACATCCATGATGATTCTAGTTATAAAAGATAGTGTTCCACCACCGCCGGCTAGAAACGTAAGCTGTGTATTACCACCAACATGTCCTGCACTTTTCGATGGTTCAACCAAAAGTGTAAAAGGAGCAGGAGTTCCTGCGGTGCAGGACGGGGCACAACTTACTGAGACTGGAGCTGTATGACTTGGAGTTTTCATACTACCCGTGACTCCGAAACCAGTAATTGTATTGCGTTAGTACTCCCATTTCCCATAAACGGTTTGAGCATAGTATATTAAATTTGATCTATTTCTGGATGTTGAACCATTCTGATAAGTTATCACATCTTCAATAGCGAGCAACGAAGCATCCGTGGTATTCTCTGTCAACGGAGCTAAAAGACTATATCTGCCGTCTGAATTGACTCTCACTTTATCAATCAAAAATATGATTAAATGAAATAAGGCACTTTGCTTGCTACATGTAAGCAAAGTGCCTTATTTTCAGGAGATGATATTCATATCTTTATCGAATCTCTTTAACTTACCATCCTCATTCCTTAACCAAGTCATAACCCTATCGGAAGAGGCATCATATAATTGATCATATGATATTCCAAACGGTCTGAGGTAGAACGAAAGATACTTAGCATATTGTGATTCGACCCAATCATCAAATATCGGTTTCGATGACATTCCTTGAAGTGGTAAAGGTATAACTGTTACGGGTTCTCTATCTTCCGAAGGAAGAATTGAAGTGTATTTCGGAGTTCGATTCATTAACGTGGAGTTATACATCGCTTTTGCTACTAGCTCGTTAAATTGAATAGGAACTAATTGTACTCCATCAAATTGATCGTAGTATTTTTGCAACATTTCTTTATGAATTCCATTATCTTGCAGGTGGGCGATAATTCCTATGTTACCAATTCTCAGGGAAAAGGTAAGCGTGACGAAATTATCTATATAATCGAAGTCCGTTTTTTCCCCGCTTGGCAAGAGTTCAACAATAAAAATGGACCATGGAAGAGTTACTTGGAAGTCGAATGGCTTCCGGATAGATTGTAAAAACATATGTAGTGTCTGATATCTTTCCAATAATTCTGGAGTTGCTATTTTCCCCTGCGTCGGATCAGATCTGTCAATGTTAAGTGACAATTCCTTGAATAGAATACCGTAGTAAATCTTCCCAATCCATTGAAAGAGTCTTAAGGGATCAAGTTTCTTAAATTCAGAGTATCCGCTATCGAAGGCTTCCTGTATTTCTTTCTCTAAATCAGATAGGAGCTCGTTATTACATGTTTTACAACAGGGGATAGTAAGTAGCTTGTATGGCAACTCCGTTTGGTTTAGCAAAGTAATTCGTTGATTCCACAAATCAAACTTATGCTGAAGCCACTTTGGGAAAACATGCTCAACAGTTTTATCATCGGAAAATGGGGATCCACATAAAAAACAGTTATCGTAACTAAAGGTCATATTTGAAAAGGGATCGTAGAAAGCATCGGGTTGGTTGTTTTCTTCGCTCATAGAACTTCCTTCCAGGCAGTGTATTCTAATTCTGAGAATACCACACTAGTTTATATGTAACAAGTTGGTAGTTATACAGTAGGGGCCTCCAAATGAAGGTTACAAATAGGGTATCATTGTAAGAGATGTTTGTGTCGGGTGAACACTGTAGCATCTCAGAAATATTTTCTACGATCAGCACTCATCCCATGTGGAGTGCTTAATATTGAAGGTTCGAGATGAATAGATGAGATGTGACAGTATTGCTCGAGTATATTTCAAAATTGGTTTTTTTGTAGTAGTAATTATTTTAGAAGCTCAGACGATAATTACATCTGAGCTTCTTTACAGTTATATAGCTAGTGATATACGATGGGGCAAGTTAAATAAGTATTAGAGAGGAAATGTAAGTATGACGATAGCTCCGGATAAAAATAAGCTTTATCCCAATGAAAATATTAGATCCGTTTGTTACATTAAAAATCTACCAAGTAGACCAAACGTTGAGATTGGCGATTATACTTATTACAGCGACAATACAAGCTCACCAGAGAATTTCTATAACAATATTCAGCATCATTATGACTTTTTAGGTGATAAACTGGTTATCGGTAAGTTTTGCGCCATAGCTGAAGGGGTTACTTTTATAATGAATGGTGCTAATCATCGGATGGATGGTTTTACAACATATCCCTTCAATATTTTTGGTGGAGGTTGGGAAAAGGTCACTCCAACGATAGAGCAGTTACCTTTCAAAGGCGATACTTTCATTGGCAATGATGTATGGCTGGGACAACATGTCACGATTATGCCGGGGGTAAAAATTGGTGACGGTGCGATTGTTGCTGCTAACTCGACTGTTGTAAAAAACGTTGAACCTTATACCATTGTTGGCGGCAATCCTGCAAATGTTATTAAGAAGCGTTTCAGTGACGAGATGATAAAATTATTGTTGGAGCTTCAATGGTGGAACTGGGATGAGAAAAAGATATTTGAACATCTGGAGCAATTAGTTTCGGTTAACGATATTGCCACACTTAAGAAGCTACTGAATAAGGAGTAGTATAATTAATAGCAGGTCAAACTCCTGCAAATGGGCATGTTTTAATATCCCTTTCACCGTGCAGGTGATTCGCAAAGCTAATAATTTAAGTGAGATCCCGGAGAATATTTATTAAATATTGAGGTTTAATAAAAGGTGAGGGTTCAAGTTATGCCCAAAAACGATAATATGCTGGCCATTCTATGGATGCTGAATTCGGGCGTAAAAATGACTGCAAAACAAATATCCGAAAAGTTAGAAATAAATATACGAACAGTTTATCGGTATATTGATGCACTATGTGCCAGTGGAGTGCCTATAATATCCGACACAGGTCATAATGGCGGGTATAGTTTGCCAAATCATTTTATCAGAGCACCTCTGCTATTTGATATTGAAGAAAAAAAGGCACTCCTTCATGCTGCTGTTTTTGCAAAAGAAGCCGGATACCCTTTGAGTGAGGCATTAGGCAATGCGACATCAAAATTGAAAATGTATTCGAATCAGGAGCAGGAAAGTATACTTAGCCGTCATTTAGCCGGATTTGAAGTTATAAACCGCAGGGGAGACCCTTCTGTTCAGCCGGTATTGGCGGAATTGGAGCAGGCTGTAGCAAACGAATTCTCTGTAGAAATTGATTATCGCACACGCCGTGATGATCAACCCAAGAATAGGGTGATAGACCCCTATGGAATGGTTTACTGGAACAATAAATGGTATACTGTTGCATTTTGCCACCTAAGGAATGAAATCCGCAGCTTTCGGGCAGATCGGATTCTACAAATCAAGCGTACTCCAATCATATTTAAGCGTTCCGAAGCTTTTTCGGCCCGTGAATTTTTTATGCAAAATCTGTTACCTGATTTGGTGGGGAAGGACGGGTTAGTTTCTTTAATTATCGGAGGCAGGTCAGAGGCACTCGATGACTTATGCCTGCATTGGTTTTTGGGGCATCATCTGAAAGAGCGGACATCAAATCAAGCAATCTTTTTACTTGAGGAAAAATCAATTCATATATATGTCCCTTATTTTCTCCTATCTTACGGGAAATCCATTCAAGTAATCGAACCACAGAGTTTGAAGGAAAAACTTGTTGCTGTTGCGTCGGAGTTAATGGAATATTATCAACTTTAATAACTTCACTGACAGCAGATGTCAGTGAAGCTATTTTATAATGATGATAATCATGGATTACCGATGGATGGTTGGTATCACTTGATGAATTGTAAAATAAGGAGAACTTGCAAATGAACAATACGGTATATCTTTATGTGTTTGACACAATGGCGGACTGGGAAATAGGTTACTTAACTGCCGAACTGAACTCGGGAAGATATTATAGGGGCTGGCCCCATCAAAAATAGTTACCGTGGGAATTGAAAAGACTCCTGTAACTACAATGGGCGGACTTACAATACTGCCTGACATCAAACTGGATGAGTGCAGAATCGAAAGCACAGATACATTGATTTTACCCGGTGGAGATACATGGACAGAAACAATTCACCAACCCATCTTAAAAATCGCCCAGAGGTGTTTAAAGGAAGGTATATTGGTTGCAGCGATTTGTGGTGCTACAATGGCACTTGCCCAGACCGGATTGCTGAATTCACGCTGGCATACAAGCAATGATCTGGCATACCTTAAAATGATCTGTCCCACTTACACGGGCGAAAAGTATTACAAAATGGAGTCTGTTGTAACTGATGGAAAACTGATCACTGCATCTGGAATAGCTCCGTTGGAATTTTCTGTACACGTCTTAAAAGCTCTGGGTGTGTTTTCTTCAAAAACATTAGATGCCTGGTATAGTCTTAATAAGACTCATGAATCCAAATATTTCTATAGTCAACTTAAACATCAACCATTTTTTAAATAATTCTGATCTTCGTTCAACTTTTCCAACCATTTTTCAAGCGTCTGTTTTATCTCAAACCTATCCCTTGAACTAATTTCCATTAGCGTATCCCATTTCCCATTAGTGATTGCTAATCCATACTCGCCGCTCGCTCTTGAATCTGGATACCACCCTAAAACAATATGTATCCTTCTATTTTCATCTTTAGGTACATTCCAACTCCCTTTTTCAAGTTCCATTTTACTTATTTGAAGTAGGTCTTGTGTAAAGAATGTCCAATTTGTTAAGAAATCATCTTCATTGGGGTCTGATATCGGCTCAACATCATAAAACCTATTATAATAAATAGCGAAACCTTGTGGTATTCTTAGTTCCATTAAATTCATGTTATCATTCCAATCTAATAAAATTCGTGTTTTATTTACTTTTGTTATCTTTGGACCTCTGTCAAGATAGTAGACACAGAATTTAATGATTTAACGTATTAAAGTAGTACTGGCATTCAAAATCAGATGGCGTGCTGTATCCGATTGATGAATGAATGCGTTCATGGTTGTAATGTCGAATACTATACATCTGGAGTTCATCCTTTCTCTCTCTAGTGTGTGGTAGTGGTACTAAACACTTCGAGATTTGGGGAGGTACTCCTTTTTTTATGCCTTAAAATTTCAAGCCCAGTAAGGCTTTCGATTTATGAAATTGATTCAGAGAATAAATGCAATTACTGTTGAAAAAGCAATCTTTCGAAAATATACCATGTCGCCAAGGGGCTACCCGCTTCATACGGCATCATTATCACCGTCTGAACACATGTGGAGTGTGTGGTGGTGTTGGTTTGGAACGGAACTGAAGAGAAGCAACATTAACAGCCCTCCTAGCGAAGGGCTGTTATATCGTTTATACTGATAAAACCAATTTACTCTTAGGAGTTGTCTAGCGAATCATGATAAAGAAAGAAATCGCGCATATACGCAAGCAATTTAAGCTGGATCACGAGATGATGACTATTAACCACATTCTCAACGTGTATATTATGAAGGATAGCAACGAGGTCTATCATTGGGAGCGCCAGGCGTTTGCTCTGGTGGATCGAGAGAAGCAGGAGCTGTATATGGGGAATTTCAAAAAACTGCTGACCGGAGAATTGGATCAGAAATTGTTCGAGTTGAAGTTTCAGGAGGAAGCAGAGGATCCAACGCGAGTGCTGCTTCACCAAGGTTTGGTGACAGGCGATCCTGAAGAATGGAAGGACCTGATGCTGCTGTTGGTGGATAAAATGTTGGTGGATGCCAAGTATGAACAGGATACAGTAGTCACGTTCGTTCATGGACAGTATTTCCGGCCGACCAAGGGCAGAAATGAAGAAGCCGAAGAGAGCGGGAAGGACGAACTGTTCGCGAATCCGTTCATTCTATGCAGCGTGAATTCCACGGAGAAGCAAAAGAAAACCCTCCTGTTCGATTATGTGGAGAGGGAATTTAAGTACAATGTCATCGTAGATCCGATTATCAAGTTAAGTTCGCCGGAGCACGGGTTCTTTTATCCTAGCGTGACGGATAACTATTCTGATGTGAACCGCATTCTGTATTGTACGGCAAAATCGAATTATCCGGATCAGCACTTCATCGAACAGGTCTTAAATGCCGAAAGATCCATGACGGCCATGGAAGAGAGGGCTATTTTCGAAGACATCGTGAAGGAAGTGGCGGGCGAACAACTCGACGTAGCCACTCTCGCACAGGTGTACGAGGAGATCCACCAGGTAATCGAAACCAACGAAGATGAGGAAGAACCCCCGAAGTTGGATTATAAAGAAGTGGAACGTGTACTGACCGTAAGCGGCATAGAGAACGTGACGACGGAAAAAGTGGAACGCGCGTTTCAAACGATCGTCGACGATCGGAACTATGAAATGAAGGCAAGCAGCGTTATGCCGAAATTCACTTCAAAATCGATTAAGATCGATACCAAGGTAGCCTCGATTTCGGTCAGCCCGCAGGATTTAAAGTATGTGAGACAGGTGAATTATCAAGGGAAACGATGCATCCTGATTGAGATCGACGAAGATGCCGTAATCGAAGGATTTACGCTCAGTACAGAGACGTTATAGACTTAGTTGACAGCGTTGGTTCATGCGGTTGCAGCCTTTGAATAGGTCGGCGCAATGAGATATGACAGTATTGCTCAATTAAGACTGTAAATAGATATACGAGACATGTGAAGGAGGTAAAAACCCGATCACATACGGTCGGGTTTTTGTTTTCCCAAAATTGTAGACGGATTATAGACGAGGGTAGATAAAGAGCTGAATATCTTTAAATGTCGCAGAAAAGTTATCTACAAATAAAATCAATATTACGTTTAAGTTTTACACTTAGTGCTTTGGATGGTCAAAAGACAATTTCCGATTCTATTTGTGAATAGATATGCGTGAGGGTATTGTCTCGTTCTACATATCCATGTACTTCACTGATATAAGAGAAATTCTCTATTTTCAAATTGACAACACTATAGCTGCAGCGATTATTATCCGTGATGAATGCAGCATAATCTTCAAACAGTTGAACGTGATTCCCGTAGCCAGTCATTCGGTCCGTATGAATCTGCTTCATCAGACGCTTCTTATACTTGCGAACGAAGAATATCATAACGATTAAAAGAGCGGCAGAAACGAACAATAAGGCTATGATGACGATATCCGTTCTTTTATGTGCAATCTCGAGCTCCTTAGGTATTTTTGACCACAGGATCTGTTCTTTTTGTTCGCTTGTATTCTCACTGAGTGTTAAGTTATAGGTTTCGATTTGTTCCTGATTAAATTTGATCAGATTTTCACGTTCAACTTTTTCATCCATATAGCGGGGAATTCAAACGAGCCGCCTTTTCAGGTTTTCTGAAAGGCGGCTCGCTCTATTTTGCGGGATCGTGCCGGATTCCGTTACTTGCGCTCAAGCGTGTGTCGACTGACGAACCGGTCAATGATGCCGCGTCCATCCTCGTTCTCCTCCGGCTGTTCCGAAGCTCCCTTGACGATATGCTCAAGCGAAGCGCTTAATTGCTTCTCGTACTCGACGGCGTCGTACATGAACCATAAAGGTACGTTTATAGCTTCCTGCAGCCGCATAACCGTGTCCTCGATAGAAGGATCGGCTAAAATCTCCCTCAACTTCGCGGCACCGACCGTCAACTGGAGCGAACGGATGAGCGTTTCGGCATCGGCCGTCTCGGCATCCAGCTCGTATACGTCGAGGCCGGGTCCGGCTACATGGGTAGCGATCGTTTCGCCGTTTACCGCTACGGTGAGCTCCAGCACATCGTCGTCGAAGTAGCCGACGGACAGCACGGGCGAGCCTGTCAGCGAGGAGACGTTCTCCGCTTCTTCAACGACATTTCCCCAGCCGTAATCGTCTCCAAGAATAGAGACCCAGCCCGGTGCGATGCTTCCGACATAGTAGCGGCCGGGAATCGGGTCATTTGCCGCGGGAAGCTCCCGGAATGCCGCTATAACCGCCGCCGTATCCTCAGACCTTACTTGCAAATTGCCGAATTTCGTCCCCATCGGGTTGCCCCTTTCGCGTTCTGTATGCCTTTCTTTTCGCGGGAACGGTTAGTTTCTCCTGCTTGCATAAGGAACTGAAACGTAAGGAATTGACGACAAATCGGACGCTGCGAAGCGGCAGAGCGTGATTAGCATTTACGAAGCTTAATCATTTATATCCGTCCCTACCCACCCAATAACTCCAAAAACTCCCCTACCCGCTTCTCCGTCGATTCCCGTGTCTCGATCCCCATCAAATAAGAAGCCAAGATCGACTGCAGGCGGCTCTTCTGCTCCTGGCTCATGTGCAGGTCGGTGAGCAGGCTGTAGCTCGGCTCCAGCTCCTTGAAGAGCCTGTAATTGTCCGGGCGGTAGATGCCGGCTCCGCCAGCCTTGTTCTCTTGCTGTTCGTCGCCTTGCTGCTCGTCGTCTTGCTGCTCGGCCGCTTGCCGCAGGGCCGGGATGCTGTAGGTGCGGGTGCGCATGTAACGCTGGGTGGCCTCCGAGGTCAGGTGCCGGATGAACAGCTCGGCCGCTTCCGGGTTCGGGGTGTGCCGGTTGATGGCGAAGCCGATCGAGAGCAGCAGCGTCTTCGGCGCGTTCACGTAAGGCAGCGGGGCGAGGTCGAATTCGACCGATGTGCCGCGCAGCTTGTTCAGGTTAAAATAGGTGGTCATGATGACCGATATTTTCTGCTCGGCGAACAGGCGCTCGACGTGGATGTCGTGCTCGGACAGCAAGAGCGAGAACAGGCGCTGGCGGTGGACCAGGTCGTAGCAGCTCTGGATGCTGTCCATCAGCCGGGCCGTCTGTTCCTCCCGGTGCCGGGGGTCCAGCTCCCCGAACGTCAGGCCGCTTTGCAGCATAAAGACCGGCCAGCGGTTGTCCGTCACCGGGTAGAAGTAAAAGCCGAGCTTGCCGCTGTCGCTCTGCTCCAGCTGATGGAGCAGCTCCATAAACCGGCTCCACGTCCATTCCCGGGGCGGGGCGGTCCAGTCGAGCTCTGCGAAGTGCCGCTTGTTGTAAGCCATCACCACCGGCGAGAAGATGACCGGCTGCACGTACAGCTCCCCTTCGTATGTAAAAGGAGGGGTCAAATAGTCGTAGATCCCTTCCGCCGGACGCAGCGGCAGCAAGTAGCTGCCGATAGGGGCAAGCTTCTCGGCCAACTGGCCGAAGTTGATATAGTTCATCGCGATCACGTCGACGATGTTGTTCTCCAGATAATAGGTCGCGACCTCGAGATAATCGTAAAATTGCAGCGGGATGAGCCGTACCTGAATGTGCGGATGGTTGGCTTCGAACTGTCCGATCAACGCAGGGAGATCCATATCGGTTGCCATCGAAGGATAGTACCCGACGGATAAAGTAACCGGCTGCTGTCCGCCGGGAAACGCTCTCACCCGAATCCCGACCCGCGGAATCCGTTCGACCAGCCCGTCCTGAACGAGCTGCTCCAACCCTTTCTGTACCGAATTGACACTGAGCTGGTATTGCTTGCTGAGCTGCGGGATCGCCGGAAGGTAGGCGTCCGGCTCCAGCTGTCCGCTCTCGATCTGCTGCCGCAGGCTATCTACCATATCTTTCAATCGATCCCGAAAGGTCGATCGGCTAGGTTTGCTTGACACTGGGGAACCTCATTTCCGGGAAAATCTGGTCTCGTCCTCCGATCATACCGAACGAAACTGCCAGTTGACAAGCACCGGGTCCTGTCATAAAATCACTTACATATGATACAGATATGATACAGTACATAGGGAGGAGCGTCAAACGGTTTCGATCGATCGATGGATCCAATCACGAGCTATCCGCTTGAGAGGATGGAAGTGCAGCAGAGCAGTAGAGCAACAGTGCAGGGTGTTTTACGCAAGCGTTCTCAAAAGTATGGAGATCTGCCGCGATAAACCCATTCAGGCTACGGGAGTGATGGTATGAGCAAGCGAGTGTACAAGCAATTATTTATGGTGTTTCTCTCTTTATCGATTGTTTTGGGAGCGTTCCCAGTTTCTCCATGGACAGGAAAAGCCAGTGCTGCAACTGCAGAGCCGGTGCAGCTGCTCAACCCCGGCTTCGAGCTGGGCCGCAATGGCGACGGTACGCTTCCCGGCTGGAAGGTGACGACGGCCGCGACGGTGCAGGATACGCTGGTGGACCTGAGCACGGACACGGTTCGCTCGGGTCAAGCCAGCTTGTATTTCCGCAACAAGGATACGAACGCTTCGTTAACGGTATCCAGCGATCCGATCGCGGTATCCAAGGGCGATAAGGTGACGGTAACCGCTTACGTGTACGGGGTGGACATCAGCTTGAACTTCGGGCTGGAGTTCACGGGCTACAACGCCCAGATGACGACGACCGGCGTAACCGGCTCGTACTTGCGGGTCCCTACGACGGCGGCTGTGATCGGCAAAGGGAAATGGGTGCAGATCAGCGCGGAGTACGAGGTACAGGAAGGCGCAGCCTTTGTCGTCGCGGCGCTTAGCGGAGGCAGAACGACGCAGACGGTCGCGTATGTCGACGACGTGGCGGTATCCGTCGTTCGCGCGAACGCCCCGGGACCCGGACCTGGGCCAGGGCCTGGACCGGATCATCCGTATTTGCTGAACCCGGGCTTCGAGCGGGCGGCTAATCCGGACGGGACGCTGCCGGGCTGGAAAGTGACGACGGCGGCGAACGTGCTGGACACGTATGTGAATTTGAACCAGACCGTCGTCCGGTCGGGCGCGTCCAGCTTGTATTTCCGCAACAAGGATACGAACGCTTCCTTGACGGTATCCAGCGATCCGATCGCGGTGTCGAAGGGCGACAAGGTGACGGTGACCGCATACGTATACGGAGTGGATATCAGCTTGAACTTCGGGCTGGAATTCACGGGCTACAACGCCCAGATGACGACGACCGGCGTAACCGACTCGTACTTGCGCGTCCCTACGACGGCGGCTGTGATCGGGACGGGCAGATGGGTGCAGGTAAAAGGCGAGTATACGGTGAAGGAAGGCGCGGCGCATGTCGTGGTTGCGCTTAGCGGCGGCAGGACGACGCAGACGGTCGCTTATGTGGATGACGTCGACGTTCAGATCGAGCGTGCAGGCACCGCGCCTGTAGTAGCCGATACGCTGCCTAATCCGAGCTTCGAATCGCCGCTGGTCGGCGGCAACATCCCGAACTGGGAAATCGTGCTTGGCAGCGGGACCGCCCAATTGGCGCAATCTCCGGTGCTGGACGGCGCGAACAGCTTGTATTTCAAAGACGGCTCGGCGACGGAAGGGTTCCGTATCATGAGCGACCGGTTCAAGGTGAATGCGGGCAGCAGCCTGACGATTAATACGAACGTGTATGTCATTCGTCAGACGCACAATATTGTCCCGCAAATCTACTACTATTCTTCTGACGGGACCCCTCTTCGCACCGATGAAGGCTTGTTCGGCTCGGTAACGCTGGGGACGAACAAATGGTCGGCGATGCGGCTGCATACGACGGTTCCGGCGGGAGCGGCTTTTGCCCGGATTGCGCTGTACTCCGGCGAGCCGAGTGAAACGGAGGCTTATATGGACGACATCAGCGTAACGGCGGCGCCGCCGGAAGTTCCGCTGGATCGCGAGTACCCGGCTCCCGAAGCGATCGGGCCGATGGTCAACGTGAACCTGGGGCAAGCGGGCGCCATCCAGACGAACGCGCTCGGCGAGAATGAGATTTATTTCGTAACCAACGGTTTGCCGGGTACGTTCTACGTGGTCGATGCGGAGACGGGCAAACGGAAGTTCAGCCAGGTCATCCCGAATACGGAAGCGACTTGGGCGATGACGGTCGGCTCGGACAAGAACGTCTATTTTGCCGGGACGAAGGACGGGATGCTGTACCGGTACCTGCCTGCGGAGAAAAAGCTCGAGAACCTCGGCTACAACACGGCCGACGGCTGGGTATGGGATCTCGAGGCGATTGACGACAAAATCTACGGCGGCACGTACAACAGCACCTCCAGCGGCAAGCTGTTCGAATACGATATTACGAACAAGACGTTCCGCAACTACGGCATTCTGAAGCAAGGGCAGCAGTACGTGCGCGGAATCGCGATGGACGGCGACTATGTATATGCAGGCCTCGGGACGACGATCGAGCTGCTGAAGGTGAACCGTCATACCGGCGCGCAAGAAGCGGTTCCGATTCCGGGTCATTCGGGCGGTCCCGGCGGTCCGGTCGCGGACGTGTTCGTGATCGGGGATCTGCTGTTCGTATCGGTCAGTACGATCAATATGGTCGTGCTGAATAAAAACACGGGCGAGGTTGTCGCGAATTTCCAATACAGCAACATGATCTCCGAGCCTGACCCGTCCAATCCGAAGTACATGTACTACAAATATTTAACGAACCTGTACCGGTTCGACCTGACGACGTACGAATCCACGCGGATCGAGCTGTCTTACCCGCTGCCGGATACGACGCGCGTCAAGGATATGACCTGGATCAAGCTGACGAGCGGGGCCAAAGCCGGGCAAACGGTACTGGCGATCGTCACCCAGTACGGCGAGTATATGTGGTACGATCCAACCGATGGCAGCGTAACGTTCGTTAGTCTGGAGATCGATCCGCAGCCGGTGCGGATTCAGGCGTTCGAGGTAGGCTTCGACGGCCGTCTCTATTTCGGCGGTTACCAGCGCGGGATGAGCATTTACAATCCATTTACGAAGCAGATCGACTTGAACGTCTCGGCCTTCGCACAGCCGGAGGGAATCGGGTTTCTCGGCGAGCGTGTGTTTTACGGCACATATGTATCGGCGGTGATGTACAGCTATGACCCGAAGAAGCCTTTTGTAATGAACCAAAATCCGAACTACGAGTACAAAATCGCGCATCAGGACCGGCCATTCGCGATCACGTCGGGCGATAACAAGCTGTTCGTAGGCACAGTGCCGGATTACGGTTATCTGGGCGGCGCGCTCGCTATCTACGATGAGAAGGCGGACAAGTGGACGCAGTACGATCACGATCAAGTCGTCCGCAACCAGAGCATTATCGGACTGGCGTACAAGGACGGTCTGCTGTACGGCGGGACGTCGGTCTGGGGCGGGCTGGGCATCGATCCGTCCGAGCCGGAAGCGAAGCTGTTCGTCTGGGACGTGGAAAAAGGGCAGAAGATCGACGAGTTCGCACTCGATATCCCGGGCATCGATGAAACGCCGAAGATGATCGGCGAGATATCGTTCGGTCCGGACGGTCTGTTGTGGGGAGTCGTGGACGGTACGATCTTCGCGATGGACGTGACGACCAAGCAGATTGTGAAGAGCAAAATGATCCGCCCGAGCTCCTACAACACGAGCAAATGGCTGCCTTACCATCTGCGCTGGGCGCCGGACGGCATGTTGTATACGACTTTGGCGCGTAAGATCATTGTGATCGATCCCGAGACGCTGCAGTACAAAATTATTGTGAACGACTTCTTGAACAGCATGTCGATCGGGGTGGACGGCAGCATCTATTATGCGCCGGATGCGGGAACCGACCTGGCGCGGATCGCCGTACCGCAGACCGATGCAACATTGTCCTCGCTTACCGTGAAAGGCGAGGGGGTCCCAGGGTTCTCCCCGGGAATCGCAACATACAAGCTTCCTGCGGCTTCCAAAGGTACGGTTCAAGCGACGGCGACTCAGCCGGGAGCAGCCGTTCAGCTGGAAGAAAGCGGGGAGGAAGCGAAAATAACGGTCGTCGGCACCGACGGCAAATCGACACGGGTGTACCGGATCGTGTGGGAGCAGAAGGATGACGGCACGACGCCTCCGGTGGAGGAGCCGAATGAAACGGAGACACCGCCGGCCGGACCTGGCGCGCCGATCGGAGG
The DNA here is from genome assembly GCF_036577605.1 of Paenibacillus sp. GYB004. NCBI lineage: Bacteria > Bacillati > Bacillota > Bacilli > Caryophanales > Paenibacillaceae > Paenibacillus > Paenibacillus sp. GYB004. The sequence continues at coordinate 166,467 of NZ_JARBDB010000040.1, read as the reverse complement.
GGGACAACAGCCTTCCCCTGGAGGTGACGGAGAGAAGACGCGGGTTGTCGGCAGCGGCGATCTGATCCCGCAAAGCAACGGCTCTCTGCAGGTGAACGTGCAGGAGAAGACGGAGCAGGTGCAATTGCCGGCTAACGTGGCCGAGCTGCTTAAAGAGCAAGGACTTCTGACGATCGCCGCTCCTCACGTGAGTCTGTCGCTGCCTTCGCAACTGTTCGCGGAGTTGCAGCAGAAGGCCGGTTCGTCGCAGGGCGGGATACATTCTGTGAACGTATCGCTGGCCAAAGCGGACGAGACGCAAACGTCGCAGGCGGTCAAGCAAATCGGCGAGCAGCGGCATGCACAAGCAACGGCACGGTCGGCATGGATGGACGTGCAGGTTACAGCGGCGACAAGCCAGGGAACGATCCGGCTGGAGCAATTCGCCGAGCCGATCGTCGTGTCCGTTAACGTCCAAGGCGGCGGTCGGCCGGAGCTGACGCATCTGTATCGTCTGTCCGAGGACGGCAAGCTGGAATATGTCGGCGGGCAGTTGGCGAATGGCGTGTTGACCGCGCAAGTAACCGAACCGGGGCGGTATATCGCGCTGGAGCTGAACAAGACGTTCGCCGACGTCGCAGGTACCCACTGGGCGTCGAAGGTCATTCAAACGATGGCGTCGAAGTTGATCGCCGAAGGAGTGAGCGACGATCGGTTCGCCCCGGATGCCGACGTGACGCGTGCCGAGTTTATCGCTTTGATCGCGCGAAGCTTGCAGCTGCCGGCATCGCCGGGCGCCGCTTCCTTCGGAGACGTAGCGGCGGACAGCTGGTACGAAGACGCCGTTCAGGCGGCGGTCCGTGCCGGTCTGATCAGCGGCTACGACGACGGGACGTTCGCCCCGAACCGGACGATCTCCCGGGAGGAGATGGCCGTCATCCTCGTTCGCGCTTACGAGTACCAAGCCGGTAAGCTTACCGGCGCGCCAGCCGGGACTTCGTTTGCCGATGCGGACCAGATGAGCGACTGGGCTCGGGACGCGGTCGGGCACGCAGCAGCGCTGGGCCTTCTGAGCGGCCGCGACGGGGGGCAATTTGTCCCGCAAAGGCAGCTGACCCGTGCGGAAGCGATTCAGGTTTTATCTAAGCTGGTTAAGTAAAGACGAATGCAGACAAGGCAGCTCGGAAGCTATAGCTTCTGGGCTGTTTTGTTGTTGTACAGGAAATGATGATTGAAGTCGTCGAGGGATAGGGGATGTACATAGCTACTGGTAGGCGATTATAAGTAAAGCTGCCACTAGGGCGGGGGGAGTACCTGCTTGTCCGGTAAGGAGTGGTTGATACCGTTATCGCTCCACCGTGTGCTGGGAGCTGTGTGGCTGTGTGCAGTGCCTCTGTCATTGCTTTCAAGGAATCCAGCGACCGTTGCTGCCTAGCTGCTGCTCTTGTCGCTTAGATTCCTGCACACAAGCAGGCTTTTGGTCCAATGAGCGGGGGAATGAAGCGCGTTCCTGCACAGCCGCAGCAATTTTAGCAAACGGGTCTCCTTATGGCTCATTTTGAGGAAAGTTCCTGCGATTTTGCAGGAATTGGTTTAATCAACCACTATTTTCAGGAAGATTCCTACTGCTGGGCAGGAATCTGTTTTGTGTTTTTATGTTTTAATAAAGATCTGATATTTTTTTATTTTTTTTTGTCGGTTGTGTCGATTTTGAATTCAGCGGTTCGTCGTCTTCATAGAGGCGCGGAAATTGCAGCATTCCACCGCAGCCCATCCATCATGAACAATAGCGAAAAGGAGATACATCCAATGAACACAGTAACTTCCAAAGACGGCACCAAGATCGCCTACGATAAAGTCGGCCAAGGTCCGGCACTGATTCTCGTAGCCGGAGCGTTCAGCTACCGGAAATTCCCGGGGCAGGTGCAGCTGGCGAACCTTTTGTCGGAGCGCTTCACGGTGTACAACTACGACCGGCGCGGACGCGGGGACAGCGGCGACACGAAGCCCTATGCGATCGAGCGCGAGATCGAAGATCTTCAGGCGATGATCGATGTAGCCGGCGGTACGGCTTATGTCTGGGGATTGTCTTCCGGAGCCGTTCTTGCCCTTCAGGCGGCGGCGAGAGGGGCGCCTATTGTGAAACTGGCGCTGCATGAGCCGCCATTCGTAGTCGGCGCGGGGGATCGCAAACCTCCGGCTGATTTCGTCAAGCAGGTTGCCGGGCATATCGCGGCAGACCGCCGGGCGGAGGCTATCAAGTATTTTATGACCCAAGGGATGGGGGCGCCTTCGTTTGTGGTCGGTATGATGCGGCTCATTCCCGGCGTGTGGTCGAAGCTGATGGCCGTTGCACATACGCTCCCTTACGATGCAGCATTGATGGACGGTTATATGGACGGAAGGCCGCTGCCGGCCCGCTTATGGAGCGGAGTTACGATGCCCACGCTGGTGCTGGAGGGGACGGAGAGTCCGCTTTCGCTGCGCCGCGGCGCTCAAGCTTTGGCGGGTGTGCTCCCGAACGCACAGCTGCTCAGCAAAAAAGGATTGGGGCATACGAAGAAGCTCGATGCGAAAGCAATTACGGCGGAACTGGCGGCATTTTTTTAAGGGCGATACTGGCGCAGCGAAATGAGAGAAGAAGGGAATGGATTCCTATGCCAAAAACATACGCAAAAGAGAGTAGCACCAGCATAATTAGGTTGCTTCTGGCCGGCGGGGTGATCAGTGCGCCGCTGTTCTATGTTGCAGCCATAGCTCAAGTGTTTACACGCACAGGATTTGATATTAGGCGTCACGCGATCAGCACCCTAACTTTAGGGGAGATGGGGTGGATTCAGAGCGCTAATTTCATACTCACCGGATTGCTCGCTGTGCTCGCGGCCGTTGGGATCCGCGGTTTTCTGCGGGGGAGTAAGGGCGGGACGTGGGGGGCGCTGCTTATTGGAATCTATGGGGCCGGTATGATGGCAGCCGGTATGTTTCGCCCGGACCCCGGTCTCGGCTTTCCGTCCGGTGCCCCGGAGGGGATGCCGGCATCGATGAGCGGCGAGGCGGCGCTGCATTCTTTGGCTTTCTTTACAGCCTTTATTTGTCTGATTGCGGCAAGTATCGTTTTTGCCCGTCGCTTTGCGGCACGAGGCGAGCGTGGATGGAAAGTCTACTCGATCGCGACGGCCTGCCTTGCTCCTTTGCTTATTATGGCGGGTATGGGAGTGAATAGTTGGATTGGCGTCATTATGGGGAGTGCGGGAGTGGTTGCTTTCGGATGGGTGTCGGCTCTGGCGGCCCGATTACATGCTGAAGCCTCCAAGCTATAGGTTGCAATGGCGTGCGACAGGAACTTGGCTCTCAGCCCCGAAAATATAAGGTATAAAAAAAATAGCGGCTGTCGATTTCGTCATCAATCGTTCGTCGTGTAGATAGAAGCGGATTTACCCGGGCAATCTTAACGGGTGGATGCGGCTCAGCACAAAATATGGGAGGGTATTACAAATGAGATTTATGATGATCGTGAAAGCTACAACCGATTCGGAGGCAGGCGTGATGCCGAGCCAGGAGCTGATTGAGGCGATGCAGAAGTACAACGAGGAGCTGGTGAAGGCCGGGGTGTTGCTTGCGGCCGACGGCCTGATGTCCAGCTCGAACGGAATCCGGATTTCGTACCCGGAACCCGGGGGCAAGCCGAAGGTGGTGGACGGTCCTTTTACCGAGACGAAAGAGATCATCGCAGGTTATACGCTGATTGAAGTCAAATCGCGGGAGGAAGCGATCCAATGGGCGCTTCGCATGCCGGACCCTCACGGTTTCGGACAGGGAGAGATTGAGCTCAGACAGGTATTCGAGGTGGAGGACTTGATGGCTGATCCCGAGACGCGGGCAAAAGAAGCGGCGCTTCGCCAGCAAGTTCAGGAGCAGAAACAAGCGTGAACCGCTCCCGTACCGATCGAACGATCGACGCGATCTGGCGGATGGAGTCGGCGAAGGTGATCGCCGGGTTAACGCGAATGGTGCGGGACGTCGGCCTGGCGGAGGATCTGGCCCAGGACGCTCTGGTCATCGCTCTGGAGCGGTGGCCGGAGAGCGGCATCCCGGATAATCCGGGCGCCTGGCTGATGATGACGGCCAAGAGGCGCGCCATCGATCTTCTCCGCAGAGCGAAGCTGCGCGACCGGAAATATGCGGAGATCGCCCGCACGGTGGACGGGTATACCGAAGAAGATATCGAGCAAGCGATAGGCGAGGAGATCGGCGACGATCTCCTTCGTCTGATCTTCATGACGTGTCACCCAGTGTTGTCGCAGGACGCGAGGGTCGCCCTGACGCTTCGCTTGTTGTGCGGGCTCACTACGGATGAGATCGCCCGCTCGTTCCTCACCGCCGAATCGACGATTGCTCAGCGGATTGTTCGTGCGAAGAAAACGTTGAACCGCGAGGGTGTTCCTTTCGAGGTGCCTGCGGGCGAGGAGCTTCAGGACCGGCTGTCCGCCGTGCTCGAAGTGATTTATTTGATGTTTAACGAAGGTTATTCGGCCACATCGGGAGATCAATGGGTTCGCCCGCTGCTCTGTCAGGAGGCGCTCCGATTGGGACGCGTGCTTGCCGAGATCGCCCCTCACGAACCGGAGGTTCATGGGCTCGTCGCTCTGATGGAGATTCAATCCTCGAGGCTGAAAACGCGGGTGAACGCCAAGGGCGAGCCCGTTCTGCTGATGGATCAAAACCGCGCGTTGTGGGACCAACTGCTGATCCGTCGCGGTTTGGCCGCGTTGGAACGCTGCCGGAAGCTCGGACGGCCGCTCGGCCCTTATTCGCTGCAGGCCGCGATTACCGCTTGTCATGCACAGGCGAGGAGTGCGGCCGAGACGGAGTGGCCTCGTATTGCCGCTTTGTATGAGGCGCTGTCGAGAGTCGCCCCATCGCCGATTGTCGAATTAAACCGGGCGGTCGCGATATCGATGGCGTTCGGTCCGGCCTTCGGCTTGCAGATTATCGACAGGCTGAATGAGGAGCCTACCTTACAAGCGTATCATCTGCTGCCGAGCGTGCGCGGCGATCTTCTGGCGAAGCTGGGGCGGAACGCCGAAGCCTGCGCGGAATTCGAGCGTGCGGCAGCGATGACACGGAATGAGCGCGAACGAGCGTTATTGCTGGGCCGGGCGGCGGAGTGTCGAGCTGCACCAACGGAGTAAAACTGAATTTCGAAAGCTCATACATTATAACAAGCTCATTCGAGCTGCGCTTTACGGATGACTACAACACGACGGGGGCTATCCCACAAAGTTGCTTGGACGCTTGCCGATGAGTTCTAAGGTTTCGTTCAGGAATGGAACAACATCTGTGGAAGAATGCGTGTTGCCCGCCCGGAGAACGGCATTCAAACAAAGGCGGGATTGCCCCTTAAAAGCCAAAAGGGATGGTAACTTTTGCGGCCGGGTTTATGCGGATTGTTCCTTTAGCTGCACCGCCTTGATCGCCGTATACGGTTTCCGCCACGGAGTCCAGGTTCAAGATCAGATCCGAAGGCAGACAAGGTCGCCCGCAGCCGAGAATCCGTCCGACGACAACGTCTAGATGGCTCCAGGTACAGCAAAAACCCACAACCTCAAGCGGTTGTGGATTGATGTTGAAAGAGCTAAGGAGCCGTATGCCGGGTGTGCTCCTTCATCGGAGCTTTTTAACGAGGATGGGGGTCAAGCTATCTTTAAAGCTTGCATTCCCTAGCTGCCCGCCGTTATTTTTCCCCCACGCCCATAGCTTCCCGTCTTCCGTAATCGCTACGGCATGGCCATCTCCCAAGGCTACCGAGGTAACCTTCCCTAAGCCGTCAATACGTCTTAATTTATGTCCATTCTTAAATTCTAAATTATAATCACCTACATCGTGTCCCAAGACCCAGAGAGATCCATCCTTTTTCAGAACTAGCGTGTTTAACATAGCTGTAACAATCGAAGAAACGTCGGATAAACCTGTAATCTTTGCGGGGCGATCTACGATTTCTGTTTCATCTGGCAGGCCCAGTTTGCCTTTGACGTTCTCTCCCCATCCCCAGACGGTTCCGTCTTTCCTAATCGCAAAATTTTGCCGCCCATGACCTTTTGATAATGCCACGATATCTTTCAAACCCTCAATCTTAAGAGCGGAATAATTCGTGTTTACTCCAATATTACGAACGGCATACTTATTGTTTTCTTCAAACTTATGAGTTGTAAACTGCTTATCGGCTTGGACAAATTTAATATCTTCGCTATAAGCCGTCCATTTCCATACCGTTCCATCTTCCCTCAAGATATGAACCCCGGCATCGCCGTTCCATGAAATATCTTTTGCGTCAGTTATATTCTCAAGCTTGTGCAACCCATTGTAGAATACCAAAGGGTGCCATACCCATACAGATCCGTCTTTGTCGATTGCTGAAAAAATATTGCCAGCCGAAATTTTTACAATGTTAGACAATTCTTCGATCCCTTTCGGTTCTGGAAATTCGGTAACAGCTTCATATGGTACCTCTGAGATCACCTTCAAACGGGGCTCCCACTCCCATACCGTACCATTTTTTTTCAAAATGATTTCCTTATTTCGAAAAGATTGAATATCAGCTACATCCTTCAAGTCCGCCATGAGCTGTGGGGTGTTAGCTCGGAGGGTATGCTTGCCTTCAATAACATCCGCTATTCCTCCCCAATACCATATCGATCCGTCCGATGTTTGAGCAACGCTGTGATAATCTGAAGCGATAACGCTAGGCTTTACGTCGTTCTCTGGTGCGGCCAGTACTTGCATGGATAACGCTAGGGACAATCCTGCAGCGAGTAGAACCGACCATCGAAATTTCGCTAGTGGACCTTTTTGAGCATTGACTTTCAACAAACTCACACTCCAATCCATTTAACAAATTATAACAATTAGACGATTACCAAGTAAAAAGGTTCCATCCTCTGTGAATTTCATAATTCTAATAAACTGGAAGGAATGGAACGAGTCGAGAATAGTCGAAGCGTTACAATCGCGTCTTGACCTTCGATTTTTAAAGAACAGCACTTTCGAAATTCAGGATAAATTTTTTTTCTTCGAGTCTCATGTCGATTCGTAGGTTTCCCGTTCGTCATTCTATATGAGTTGAACTAAATATCTTCGATGGTAAATCTCAATGTAGTGGAGAAAAGAAATTAGCTGGAAAGCGAGTTTTGGCTAAAAGCTTTCGTCAGAAAGCTGATTCGGAAGGAGGGGACCTGAATGCGATTTATGTTGATGATCAAGGCGACAGGGTACTCGGAGGCGGGAGTAGAACCCGGCCGGGAGTATACCGAGGCAAGGCAAACGTACAGGCAGGAGCTGGCCCAAGCCGGAGTGCTCCTTGCCGCAGAAGAGCTACGGCCCAGCTCAAGCGGAGTGAGGATCACCTATTCCTCGCGAGGGGGAGAGCCAAGCGTGCTGGCTGGCCCTTTTCCAAGCGATACCACGCTTATGGCGGAATATGCCCTGATTGAGGTGCAGTCGGAGGACGAGGCACTGAGTTGGGCGCTCCGTATGCCGGTTCCGGCGGGCCTCGGCGAGTACGAGATCGAGCTGCGGAGACTCAAGAAGCCTGCGGATGCACTACGGGAGCCGAGAATCCGGGCGATGGAAGCTGATTTGCAGGACCAGCTCGATATGTTCCAGAAGATGTTCCAACCGCCAGGCCGTACTTAATTCCATTAAATAGAGGAGAGTTTTGCAGATGAACCCTGAAGTTGCAGATTTTATCAAGGCTTTAAAAGAACCGTGGCAGCGCGAATTGTCCGCTTCTCTACGCGAGGTTGTCCACCAGGCGATCCCGGACGCGCATGAACGCATTCAGTACAAGAAACCCCATTTTCTGAAAAACGGGAAATACGCCGCCGTGATCTCGACATCGAAAGATGCCGTCAGCTTCACGATTTTTAATGCCGCTGCGTTGGAGCTTCCGGAAGGAATGTTCGAGGGCCCCGCGGAGCGTAAAACGTTGAAGCTGCGTAAAGGGGATTCGGTCCCTTCCGAACAGCTGGCGGCATGGGTCGGTCAAGCTGCCGGCACGCTTTAGGCGCGGATGGTTTTGAGTTCAACTCAAGTATTGCGAGGCTGGGAAGTAAGGAGACACCGGATCAGGCAGTCTGGGAGCGTAGAGCTTCGGGGCTGCTTTTTCGTTATTTCCAAGAGGGAATCGCCTCTCAATTCGCAAGCCAATCGTTGGTCGATTAAGCCGGAATATACAGGATATGCGCCGTTTGTGTCGAAATCAATCAGGAACTTAGGAGATTGTCTGCTAATTGTCTGCTATCGGAAATCGTGCGCGGCCTTTCAATTTGGATTAGGAGAGTAACGGCTATGGAACAGATCATGCAAACCATTCGGTATAACGAGGGTACATTTCCGCGTCATGAGCTGCAGCAAATCATCGAACGGAAGGAGGAGGCTATTCCTCACCTGCTTCGAATCATGGTCGAGCTGAATGAGGATTACGAGAAGGTGATCGGACGTCCGGAACGGATCGATTTCATTTACGCTTATTACTTGCTGGCACAATTTCGGGAACAAGCCTTATTCCCGATCCTAATCGAGATTTTGTCTAAGCCCGGCGAGATTTGTGAAGAGATTTTTGACGATTCCATTACGGAGGGTGTAGGCCGTGTGCTCGCCTCTACTTACAACGGGGAAATCGATTTGCTGCAGCGGTTGATCGAAAATACCGAAGCGAATCAGTATGCGCGCGGGCAAGCCTTAACCGCTTTAGTCATTTTGGTTCTTGACGGTCAGCTCTCCAGAGAGTTCGTCATGGACTATTTCAAGCAGTTGTTGAACGATAAGCGTTCGGAGGACAGCTATTATCTGAACGCAGAGATCGTGTGCTGTTGTGTTGACCTTTATCCGGAAGAGGTTGCTGCGGATATTCAGCGATTGTTTGAGGATCGGATTATCGAGACCATGGTCATCGGCTTGGATGAGGTCCAAAGGACGCTGAGGAGAACGAAAGAAGCAGTCTTGCGGGAGAGCGGGCAAGATTACAAATATCAGCTTATTACAGACGTCATCGAGGAACTGCAGGGCTGGGCTTGTTTTCAACCCAATGCGAAGGCAGACTTTTACTCCGGGATAGAACGCAGTGCGCTTCACGAGAAACCGAAGACGAATCCGGCAGTCATAATTGAAAAGATCGGCCGGAACGATCCCTGTACGTGCGGGAGCGGTAAGAAGTACAAAAAATGTTGTGGATCGTGATTCAACGCAAAAAACCACTGACCTTTGGTTGTGGCCACTGAAAAAGTCCTGACCGAAGTTTTACTAAGAAGAAAAGACCGTTTTTAGCCTGTGAGGAGGCTTTAAACGGTCTTTTCGTTGTTTTTCCAACACTTCAATCAAAAAATCAATGCTTTACAGAAAAAACGCAAGTTTTTCAGTGGCCTCCCTTTGGTTCAGTGGTTTTTTGGTGGAAGGAGCCAAGTTGGAGGGAGGTATGCGAATGAAAAGTTCATTTCCTCGTTCGAGCCAACGAATAATAGGTGGACTTTTTAGTATCCTTAGGTTCATTTCATGGTACTGTTACAACCACAAATTACGGACTATTTAAAGTAATTGACAATGAAAATAAGCGGATCTATACTTTTTGTATACCAAAGGGAACCAATAATCAGTGTTTGGTTTACCAAGCGCCGTTAGGAAGGGGGGCTGCCATCATGATGTTCTTCAAGCTCGGTAGAATCAAATAACGTTGTTGAAGCAAACAAGCGGAAACAACATCTAAAGACGGATGAGACCATATTTTCACATCGGAGGATTCAGACTATGGGGACGATGACTAACCTGGGAACGCCTTTACATCTAATTATCAACAACGGTTGTGCGGTGGGGCGCGACGAGCGCGGAAGGGTTGTCATTTATACAGTTATCAAAGGAGCGAACGACAGCACCGTATTCGCTAGCGTAGATGCGTTAACAGCAGAGGTAGGTACCTCAATCCGCATGCCTGGAGTGAGCGGGGCCTGGGGGCTGCTGCAGGCGAGCGACGGGTCGGTGTACATAGGGACTTACGGCAATGGCCGGCTCTATCGGTATATACCGGGCATCGGGGAGCTGACGGATCTCGGAGAGCTTGGCGATGAAACGGTTGTGTACTATTTGACGGAAAGCCGCGACGGTAAAATCTATACGGGAACGTACCCGAGCGCCACTTTGTTCTGCTACGATCCTCACTCCAATCAAGTGTCTAATCTGGGACGGCTGCACGAAGAGGAGAAGTATCTCGACTCGCTTGTGTACGACCCGGTCCATCATGCGCTTTATGCCGGCTTGGGCAGGCAAACGGCCCGATTGATTCGCATCGACCTCACTACAGGACAGCGGGAGGAATTGCTTGCTAAACTTCTTCCGCACGATTATTCCCGTTACCACTCGGTGTTTTGCATGGGCTATGGGCTTGGCAAGCTGTTTATCCGTCTCAGCAAACCCGACCATTTGCTGATCCTCGATACGGCGACGAATACGGTTGAATTTTACGACCCGGAGAGCGGCATAGGACTCGGCTGCAAAACGGTGGCGGTAATGCCAGGCGACGAGGAGCATGTGTATATGGGCGGCCAAGTGTTACGCTCATACAACATCAGGACCCGAACGTTTGCCGATAAGTTTCCGGACGAGACGGTGAAAGCGCTTCACTATTACGATGCCAAATTTATGGAGCTGGAGCATCCGGAATGGCCGGGCTTTACAATGGTATCGTCCACGGAGGGCGGGCGTATTCTCCTATACAACAAGTCCACCGGACGAACAGCCGAGTCCAGATTCCGCTATGAGGGGGCGCCGGTGCAAATTCGCAGCATGTACGGAGGAGAGGACGGGCAGGTTTATGTCGGCGGTTATATGCTGGGTTTCGCTTCCTACGACAGCAGGTCGGGGACGTTCTCCGAAACGCGGGAATTCGGCCAGGCCGAGTCGATTTCCAGTTTCCGCGGAAACGTGTATGTCGGGATCTACGGCAGCGCCGGATTGTGCGAATATGACCCCGGCCAGCCTTGGAGCGCCCAAAACCCGCGCAAGCTGTGGAATTTAATGAAAGACGGGCAAGACCGGCCGTTTGCGATCGTTGGGGTAGAATCGCTGGGCAAGCTGTTTATCGGCACTGTACCCGACACGCATTCGCTTCAAGGGGCGTTAGCGGTATACGATGTCGCGACAAAGGCTCTGCAAGTGTATACAAACATCGTGCACAATCAAGGCGTCGTGTCGCTTCTTTACCGGGACGGACTCGTCTATGGCGGCACTACGATATATGGAGGGCTCGGCACCAGCGGTCCGACGGAAAACGGCGGTAAGCTGTTCGCCTTCGATCCGGCAACCGGCGAGAAAACGTTCGAGATCGTCCCGGTACCCGGCTGTGGTACGGTCAGCGGTCTGCTTAACGGTCCGGACGGTTACATCTGGGGCGTCGCGGACGACCATTTGTTCAAATTCGATCCGGAAACCGGGGCGATTTGTTACCTGGAAGAGAAGCTGAAGCGGAACGCTGCGAAAGAGACGGTATGGGCCGACGCCGATCTGACGATCGGGAGCGATGGCAACGTGTATGGGACGAACGCGAAGAGGCAGTTTTTTCGAATTCAGCCGGACACGATGGAATGGACGTTCCTCGCTAGCGGTTACCGGTATTTGACGAAGGGGGCGGACGGGCATTTGTACATGTGTGACGATTCGGCGCTGTGGAGATACGAGCTTTAGTCAGGCTAGATGAACGCTGCAAGCAGAAAGGCATCCAGACGGGAGCGTGTTAAAAGGCGTAGCCTATTCGAATTCGGGAAAGGTTGTGTTTGGAATGAGGAAAACGGCACACACCCTGTTCGGCAGATTGGCTCTATGCATCCTTCTGATCTTTTCAGTATGTTTCGTCTTCACCATATCGGGACCTGTACCTGCTTACGCCAGCGGAGATTTGTTGCACAACGGGGGCTTCGAACAAAACCCGGGAAGCACCGCGATTCCCGGCTGGACGCCTTATGTCGGGACGGAAGCTTCGTTAGACAGCCAATTGCGGGTGGAGGGTGCCTATTCGCTTCGTATCCAAGACGTATGGACCGATAAAAGCGGCGGCGTATACAGCGCATCTGTTCCGGCTCTGCCCGGAGAAATATTCAGGGCGACCTCCAAGGTGAATGTCGTCAGCGGCGGCGGGCAGATGCATCTGGAATATTTGAACGCTTCCGGTCAAAGGATCAGCCGCGACGGGATGTATATCGCACCGACGAACGGAGCTTGGTTCGATCTGCAAACCGACGGAACGGCGCCGGCCGGAACCGCCTACATCCGGGTGCTGCTGTACTGCGGAGCGGCCGAGCTGTGCGACGTATATTTCGATAATGTGAAGCTGGAGCGTAGAGATTCGAATTTCCGCGGCAAATTTGACGATCCTGTTCTCATTCCGGATGCGGTACCGCTTCAACTGGGGCAGGCTGCCGCCGTTGGGGAAACGGCGGACGGCCACATGGAGACGTATTTCTTCTCCAACGGCGCACCCGGTACGTTTTATGCGCTCGATGCATGGACCGGTGAGCGGAAGTTCGCCCAGCAAGTTCCGGGGACGAATATCGTATGGGCGATGACGATCGGGGCGGACCGCAACGTCTATTTCGCCAGCTCTAACAACGGCCGTTTCTACAAGTACGACCCGGTCTCGCAGACGCTCTCCGATCTCGGCGTTAATCCTTCCGGCCGCTTCGTCTGGTCGCTGCAACCTTCTCCCGATGGCAACTATTTGTACGGAGCTACCTATCCGGGGGGTCATGTGTTCGAATATGCGGTCGAGAACGGCGTGATCCGCGATCTTGGAAATATGAAGCAAGGAAAAGACTACGCCCAGGGTGTCGGGGTGACCGACCAGTACCTATACGTTGGAGTCGGCCCTTACAACGGCACTGAAACCCGCATGCTCGTCCGGTACGATCGCCAGACAGGAGCCAAGCTCGAAATTCCGACGACGAGCAAGGGCACCTTTATCCAGGACACGCGAATTTACGGCGGCAAGCTTTTTGTAGAAAGCAGCCGATACGCTTTCGTGATCGACGAAACGACGCATCAAACGATCGGCGGCTTTCCGTACAGCGGAGATATTTCCTCCCCCTATCCCCTCGATGAACGTTACTTCTACTACAAATATCTCGACAAGCTGTTCCGTTACGATTTGAATACGAATGCCCGTACGGAGATGGCGTCTTTGCCGGATTATATGAAGGACTCGGATATCAAGACACTTGCTTGGGGAGTTCCGGCCTCAGGTTCCATGGCGGGACATACGGTTCTGCTCGGCGTTACGCTGGACGGCGAATCGTTCATCTACGACCCGCAAAGCGGCGTTGTCGAAATTCCTAAGCTGGATATGGACGCCCAAGGAGTGTCTATCCAGACGATGAGTTACGGTCCCGACCGCAATCTGTATATCGGCGGTTATCATAAAGGGGTGTCGGTGTACAATACGGTTTACGAGCGGTTCGACGTGAAGGGGGAAGGGCTGCACCAGATCGAAGGTGTCGGCTACTTGAACGGCAAAACGTACTTCGGCGTTTACGCCGGGGCCCGCCTGTATGAATATGACCCGGCGGAGCCGTGGAATTTCGTAGGCAAGCCGACCGATAACCCGCATCTGGAGCATGTCGTCTCCGGGCAAGACCGGCCGTTCATTTTTGAAACGGCAGGCAGCAAGCTGTTCACCGGGACGATTCCCGCCTACGGTAAACTGGGAGGATCGCTGACCGTGTACGACAGTACGTACGGAGCATGGAAGGAATACGACCATAGCCGCGTCGTGCCGAACCAGAGCGTAATCGGCTTGGCGCATAAGGACGGCAAGCTGTACGGGAGCACGTCCATATTCGGCGGTCTGGGCATAAGTCCTACGGAAACGGAGGCGAAGCTGTTCGTGTGGGATATAGCGGGCGAACAGAAATTGCTCGAGCGGACACTTGAGGTACCGGGACTGGCGGCCCCTCTGGTCATCGGCGATCTGGAATTCGGGCCAGACGGGCTGCTCTGGGGGGCGAGCCTCGGCACGATCTTCGCTCTGGATCCGGATACGCTGGAAGTGGTCAAAAGCAGAGTTATATACAATATCGCTCCCGACAAAAGCCAGTGGAGGCCGATCTACTTGATCTTCGGCGCAGACGGACTGCTCTATACGAACGTTGGCTTGTCGGTGACCATCATTGATCCGCAGACGCTGGATTACGAGCAATTCGCCAAATCGACCACGGTTTTGGCCATGGACCACAACGGCAGCCTGTACTACGCCTCGAACTCCAAAGATATCGCCTATATGCCGATCCGGTTAGGCACGGTCACCGCCGATGCCGGCGATGGCATCGTAGAATGGGGAGCGAGCAAGCCGATCGCCTTATCGGCCACTTGGATGAACGGTCGCCCCGTCGATCTGAGCACGGCCGAGGCTAGCCGCTGGATCGTCAGCGATCCGTCTGTCACAAGAGTCGTATACGGACAGCTGGAAGGGCTGTCTCCCGGCAAGGTGACGGTGGTTCCCGAAATAACCGTGCGGGGTCGGACGGTGCAGGGCAATGCGCTTGAAATCGTCGTTCGCGCTTCGTCCAGTAAGCTGGGAGCCGAGATGGAGAGGCTGCGGGCGCAAGGGGTTCTTAAGCAGTCGCTTTACGCACAACTGGTCAATAGCTTGCGTCAGGCCGAGCATTTTCTAGGTATGGGCAACAAGGGGAAGGCTGGCGAGTTTATGAATCGTTTCGTAGAGCTGGTGACGGACGCCGATCTGGACGGATCGGCCGGGACGGAAGCGAAACGGCTCTTGCTGGCTGCCTCGCGCGATTTGATTGACCAGTGGGAAACGGATTAATTCATAGCGCGAAAGGCTTACATGCTTGCGACGAGCGGGTCGCGGGCAGTAAGCCTTTTGTTGTTACGGACAAAGGTTGGGCTCGCTGCTGGTCCCCTTCGGTATTGCCATGGGATGTTGGACAGCCGACGTGTCACCAGGCACCGCGCGCGGTGTGGACGATGGGGATGGGAGTTGGATCAGGCGTATGTTCGAGTACCGACGTTAATTCGCAGGAGGGCGGGGGGAGGTTCAAGCAAGAGGGCTGGGGAGTTAGGAGCGATTTGTACCCCTTATTTTGTCCAAAACCGGGTTTGATGTGAAAATAAGAGCGGTTTGCGGCTTCTATTTACCCTAATCTGGCCCTGCTTGCGGTAATTTGGGTGAATTAACAGGCACAAACCGCTCTTATTTGTAAGAAACAAGGCGGAGGCCGCCCCATAAGAGTTGCAAACCGCTCTTATCCTCAAGCAGCGGGATGCGGAGTGGTCAATGCTAGCGGGAACGCGCGGCTCCCGGTGCGTACGATCCGCTGCAGGACGGCGGTGGATCGACCACGCATGTTGTGGTATTTTAACCGCCGCTCGCCGATGTTGCAAACTTATCTTCCAATTGATCCAGAATCGTATCGAGCTCTTCCAGCTGCGACCAATACAGCTTTAGCTCCTGACCCATTTGCAGCAAGCGGTCGATTGGAAGCTGGAGGGTCGAGGAAAAGCGGAAGGTCGGGATAATGTCGCGGTACATGTGAAACCGGTAAGGACGGTTCGTTATATTGTCCGTCCCGCCTTCTCCGA
This sequence comes from Paenibacillus sp. GYB004, assembly GCF_036577605.1. Taxonomy (NCBI): domain Bacteria; kingdom Bacillati; phylum Bacillota; class Bacilli; order Caryophanales; family Paenibacillaceae; genus Paenibacillus; species Paenibacillus sp. GYB004. The sequence continues at coordinate 150,852 of NZ_JARBDB010000040.1, read as the reverse complement.
CCCATTCCGCCGCCCGTTTCAAGCCGGGGATGCTCAGCGTGTTCAAGCGGAGGTACATCTGGTTTTGGTGCGACAACATAAAGTCGAGAAACAGCTTCGCCGCGGGCTTTTTGCCCGAGCGGGCATGGATGGCGAGCGCGATCGCGCCGAGCAGCGTCTTGGGTTCCCGAAAGTAAGGGACCGGCGCAATATCGTAGACGAACGGAGCGCTCTCGAAATCGTTCAAGCTGTCGTACGTGCACAAGATCATCGACACTTTCCGGTTCATAAATAGGGCGTGCGCATCGTTGTCGTTCTCCGACAAAAAGACCGGGAACAGCTTCGGGTCACGTACCAAGTCGCGGCATGCGCTCAACGCTCCTTTTACTTTAGAGTCGTTCAGGATGTAGCGGCCCTGCTCGTCCGTTTGAAAGACGACGTTGTGTTGCAGGAGGAAGAGCGGCCAGCGATTCCCGGAAGGCAGGTGGAAATAAAACCCGAACCGGTCGACGCCGTTGGATAAGGTGCGGCCTGCCTGCTGCAGATCGTCCCATGTCCAGCTGCTGTCCGGCTCAGGCAGCTCCTTCTCCAAAAAGTGCTCCTTGTTGTAGCAAAGGATAACCGGAGTAAAAACGAAGGGGAGCGCATACAGCTTTCCATCGCGACGGAAGGGCTGCTCGAGGAACGGGTACACGCCGTCGACCGGGGTCAGCGGCTCGAGCGGGCACGTGTCTGCGTCTTCGTCTTTGTCCGGACCGGCAAAGTACTCGATGTCATGGGCGTTGATCGTAAGAACGTCCAGACTGTCGTCTTGGAGGCGTTGGATATTACGGGTTTTATCGTAATGATGAGAGACCGGAATCGCTTGAATGCGGATATGGCTGTGCAGCTCATGAAAAGCGTCGATCATCTGCTGCAGCTTAATCTCACGTACGAGCTTCGGGTAATAGCCGAATTTGATAACGACGTCTTCCGGCTGGGCCGCTGCGGTAACCCGTGCGCCGATTCGCGGGACCTTCTCCAGCAGGCCCTCGCCTACGAGTACGTCCAATCCTTTGCGGACCGTTTTTTTGCTCAATTGAAACTGTTCGCACAGTGACAGCTCGGGAGGGATATAATCGCCCGCGCTTCTTTGGCCTGTGACGATTTCCTCACGCAAAGTTTGTATCATATGCTCCAGTCGGGTTCTGGAGCCGGATCGTTTTGAGGTCGCACTCACCTGGATCACTCCGTTTATTTGCCGTTCGCTTGATTTACAGGGCTAATTATACCCGATACGTTATCGAATGTCATTGCTGATGGCCGGCGCTGTTTCGATTGCGGCTGCCGGGCCGCTCGATCGCGTCCGTTCTCATGGAGCAATAGTTAGGAGAACATATATTAGCAGCACCAATCCGACAACGACAGGCGTGGTGAGCCAGCCGGCAGCATAGCTGACGATCCATAAACGATTGGCTTTCTGTTTCCAGCCGATAACGACACCGATCGGAATGCTGATGATCATGACTGCGATTATTCTTAATCCGAACTGGACCGTTCCATCCGAAAAACGATTGGAAGTGAGCCAACGAGCGGGATCGGCGTAAGTATAGGGTAGTATGATGTACAGCAGGATTATACTTAAAACGGAGACGAGGGCTCCTTTTAAGAGCATGATAGTTTCCTCCTCTTGTATTACGGGATGGAAGTGATTAAGCATTGTGCCTTTATTAATAGGTAAACGTGAGAACTACTAATAAAGTTGTACTACCGTCTTTAGTATAGTCCCGATTACAAAGCAATCTCCTGCAGTCCTTTCTCGTCTAACTATTTAATTGCTGTGGTATATTAATAGTAAACGCAGGGGAGGAGGGGTCATTATGGATGTAGACCTTATTAATGAGCTAAAGGAAGAGCTGGATCGGTGTAGACCTTTGCCGTCTGCGGCGCTTAGAAATTTGGATGAGGTATTTCGGGTAGAGTGGACCTATAACTCAAACGCAATCGAAGGTAACACATTAAGCCTGCTCGAGACCAAACTTGTATTAGAACAAGGGCTCGCGATCGGCGGTAAAAAACTAAGGGAGCATTTCGAGGTTATCAATCACTCGGAAGCGATCAGTTACGTTCAAGATATCGTTCACCGAAATATCGAACTAACGGAGCATGTAATAAAATCGGTTCACCAGCTGGTACTTAAAACTATAGATGATGCTAATGCCGGCCGCTATCGGACAGTTAATGTGTTCATATCCGGCTCTCAGCACACCCCTCCGCACTATACGCTGGTCCAGGAACAAATGGAGCAATTGCTTCAATGGTATGAGGAGCATAAAGACATCTTGCACCCGGTTAATCTTGCCGCTGAGTTTCATTTCAAATTTGTTTACATCCATCCTTTTTCGGACGGCAACGGGAGAACGGCTCGGTTGTTAATGAATTTAATTTTAATGAAGCACGGCTATCCGCCCGCTATTGTCAAAGCGGCCAGCGAGGCTCGCCTGAACTACTATGAAAGCCTGGAAGAGGCAAGCATGAACGGCAACTTGGATCCCTTTCTTCATCTGATAGCTGGATGCGTGCAGGACAGCTTACAAAGATATATTGCGGTCGTTAAGTAAAGTTGCAAAGTGTAAGTCCCCCATGAAATCTACCGGGTCTCAAAAAGCGGCTGCTCTTTAATGAGCAGCCTCTCTGCCTTCAAAGACTGCTTCTCCTCATCAAAGTCTACAAACCGGATCGAGCTGCAATGGAGGGCAAAGCCGGAAGAAGTATACGTGACTTCCAAATCTCCAATAAAAACGGCAGGAGATGCTTGGGCCGATATGAGCGCCATCTTCAACGAGGATCTCGTTAAGCATCGCGTCCAGCACATGAATGTCTTCCTCGAGCACACCGGTCCCGGTTCCTTTCGTTAGGATGACAATGATTTCATCGTTTGCATCGGTATTCAGATTGGCGGCGTACAATCGGGGAGAGTAGGTGGGGTTAGCAACCGTGGCCCAGTCGAATTGTCTGCTCCGATCTCCGCTGGTAACGGTTATTCCCTCCAATAAATCGCCCTTAGGCATGCTTTCAGCCGTCAGGTAAATGTCCCGGAGAGCAGCTAACTGTACCGTTTCGGCTGCTTGTTCTGTTCCTATAGCGCCGTGAGCTTCTTTGTGCGTTATAGTGGGCGTGTAATTCCGTTCATCTGAGCTGTGTCCCAATAGGAGTACCAGCAGCCAAGCGATGTAACAAATCCGGCTTACGTTTAACATGCACCTCTCTTATGCCACGTTACGTCGGACGGACGTTATCCTTATACGACTCCCCTGACAAGGAAAAAGTTCATTAGAAGTTAAATTTATCCTTCGGGTTCCCCGGAAAAATCAATTTCATACGAATGGTATCTTTATGCAGCTAAAGATATCACCGACAATGTTCCATGAGGGAAGCGCCGCATAGCTATATCGAACAGTCGGTGATCTCTACTACACCTGAAGGAGTGATGATGTATGCATTCGTACATATTCATAAAACAGCCGGTGAGAGGGCTATGCTCGTGAATTATTAGTTGAACTACTGGCCTCCATGGTTAAGCGGAGTCAGTAAACTCCAGGAGTTCAGCTTATTTAATAACACCTCTCATTAGGCATATGGGAGGTAAGACGGACATGATGCTGCTGACAAATATGATAAAAGGGCTGGAGCGCGACGCACCCGCCAAACTGCTGATCGAGCGCTGGGCGCATGACGAGGGGACGTTAACGTTCTGGAGGGCGAGCAGCAATTTTGTTTACCATTTCGAGAGGGATGGTAAAAGGCATTGGCTCCGGTTCATCCATGAAACGGACAAGACGGTCAGCCGGATTCAGGCCGAGCTTGATTTCATACGGTATGCGCTGGATCGAGGTTACCCGACGGTTGCGCCGGTCCGTTCTACAAGCGGAACTTGGATCGAAACCGTATTGACGGAGAACGGTCTCTATCACGGCGTCGTGTTCGAGCAGGCCAAGGGCAAGCACGTCCCGATCTCCCAGATGTCGGATGTCCATCTGGCAGAGTGGGGGAAAGCTCTTGCTTCTCTTCATCAGTTATCCGGGACGTATACTCCGCAGGCGGCGCCACAAGGCTGGGAGGATGCGCTGGCGTTGATCTCCTCGGTGCTGCAGCGTTACCCCCGGGAAACGGTGCTTCGTCATGAGCTCGAACGACTGCGAGGAGAACTCGCCGAGCTTCCATCGGGCACCGGGCATACCGGGCTGATCCATTTCGATTTCGAGACGGATAATCTCTTTTATTCCGATGAGGAATTGCGTTATTACGCAATCGATTTTGACGATGCGATGGTCCATTGGTACATGATGGATGTGACGTCCGCCATATCCGATCTTCTGGAGCAGGAGGGAGAAGAGGCGGAGCGGAGCATCCGGCTGTTTCTGGCCGGGTACAGATCTGTCCGGGAATTGGACGAATCCGATGTCCGCCTGATCCCTGTATTTCGGAGATTCAAGGAGCTCTATAGGTTAGCGCGATTGCAACGCAGCGTAGAGGGGATGGATGTGTCGCTATTGCCGGAGTGGGCGGTACAGCTCAAAGAGAAGCTGCTCGGCTCCTGTGCCCGGATACGCGTTCAGTTCCGGCCGACGGTTGAACTGAAGCCGGTCGATGCGGATAATTGGTACGATTGTACGCAGCTGCAAGTCACGGAGGAGCAGACAAACGTCTTTCCGGTGCAGCCGGTCTATTGGCTGGCGGAGTCGGCTTATTGCGGGTTTACGCCGCTTGCTCTGTACACGGGCGAACAGATGGTGGGCCTGGCGGTGTACGCAGTCGATCCGGATGACGGAAGCTACTGGATCATGGCGTTTATGATCGACCGGCAGTCCCAGGGCAGAGGTTTGGGACGATCAGGCATGGAGGCACTTGTCCGTTATATGAAGGAGAAGCACGACTGCGGCAAAATCGTTCTCGGCCATCGGCCGGACAATGAGCGGGCGGCCGGGCTGTATGCCTCACTCGGGTTTGTGGAAGTAGACCGGAGCCAGCGCGAGGTGATCCGGGAATTGACGGTACTGTCCAGTTAAATGAGAGCTTGGCGAGGGTTGCGGACGGTCGGCCGCGGCCCTTGTTTTTTGTTGTCGAGACATACATGGATGTTACGGATCCTCCTAAAAACGGATCTATTTCGACACCAAGCGACTAATAAAATCGGTCACACGACGTATTACCTCAATTTGGTATTATTAGTAACATATTAATATAGTGAAGGATAGAGCGACAGGCTATAGATGGTTTTCGTTCACTTCAATAACGGATAATTCCCCGGAGGTTATCATGAATAAAAAATGTCTGTTTATTGCTATGTTTGCAATGGTAATCTTAGCCGGTTGCAACACCAAAAAGCCGATCATAGACGAGGTTACAAAATACGAACTGCCGCTGCTTGAACAAAGGGGTCCAAATCAGATCACACATCTAATTCAACATGACGGCATGTATCGTTCGGAACAGTTCGCTGCAAATTCAATTTTAGTGATCGAACCTGACTACTATAAGAATCGGGAAATTTCTAGAGGCGATGTCGTTTCTTATAAAACGGATGCCACTGAAGAAGAGATTACAAATAAAAAAAGAACGGAGTATGATGTTTCCAGGGTAGTTGCTCTGCCCGGAGAAACGGTAACGGTGAAGAAAGGTCAAATCTACATCAATGATCGCGTACTCGACACCTTTTATGGCAAAGAATATTATACCAACGGATTTATTAACGGAACGGACAAAGCTCTCAATCTGGAGCGGCCGATCGTACTCTTACAAGGGCAAATTCTTCTCGCGAGCGATGTATGGTGGAGAAGCGGATTCTCCGGACCCCATCTTAAAGAGTCGATTAGAGGCAAGGTCATCGGTTGGATGAAATCTCCATAAAGAGGTACCTGGAGCATTCATTGCACGCCCTCTTTCACCTCAATTCCGATCTCCGTTTCCATCGTAACGAGTTCGCCATCTATCAGGTTTCTGAATACGACTCCGACCGTATACTCCCCTTTATCCAATAACCACGGTTCCGGATTCGCCGCATGGAAGGTATGGAGATCCGAAACCCCGCTTTTCATAAAGTTCATATTCATAAGAACATTCCACGATAGGGAAGAGGTGAATACGGTATTGGTGCCGATCGGCTCTTCTTTCAAAAAGTCTTGGGTAGAATCACCGGACATATTTCCCTCGGCGTCGGTTATGTAAAACATGAGGATCGGAGCGCCATGCCCGATCGTAACTTCTTGTTCTCCCGAATACATAAAAGTTCCCCATATGTCTAAAGCCTCATCAGGTGCATATGATTGTTTGCCGGAATGAAGGAAAAGTGTAAAGTCCCCTTGCTTTTTGATGGAGCTTACGGCGGATTTCTTGCTCCTGGGCATCGGGTGCAGGATTTCGATGTTTCTTTCATTCTCCTGATAGGAAACTTGGCCGCCCATGCTTTCCACCAATGCCCGGACAGGCGCATATGCTTTTCCGTCATAATTCAGAATAGGGCCGCCCAGCGGCAAGGGGGCTTTATTGGGACCCGCGGTTAGGTTGAAGGGAAGCAACGTGATCTCCAGCCTATTGGAAGTCAAGGCTGGATGGGGGAGGGCGATAATGAATAACGCCAAGAATAGAAACGGTATGGACCCCTTTTTCATCAAGCACCATCCTTTCATGGGTTGGGATATTAATTATTGTTGTTGAAATATGTAACTAATATGGAAATTATATGTTTCGTCGACTGCGCAGGTCAATATGCTTAATGATCTAAAAGAGCGCCGAAGCCGTGCTCTCCATCAAAAACCGTCTCAGAATCCAAGCCGGGTCTTTAATGACAGGATTCGTCGCCGCCTGCATGTCGGTGATCGCGGCGTCGGAGTTGGCCGTCAGGACGACAACGCTCTTCAACCTGGGGATGACATAAATGAAGCCACGAGAAAAAATGAGAAACACCCACCCCAAGCTTTCCAGCCAAAGGCGGGTGTTTAGTCTGAAATTCATCCTGGCCGTCTCTCTACATCTTGCCTGCCCAGCTCGCCCTACAATCCCCCCACCGACCAAACACCCGGAACCAGCGCTCGCAGGCAATAAGAGTCGCCGGGACCGACTGCCAGCTGAGTGACGCCGGGAAGCCCGTTTTCCTTGAGGTTATTCGTTCCGCTCGCGACGAGGTTAAGGATACCGCCTGCCTGCGAACCGTTGACTACTACATATTCGAGTCCCAACGACTTGCCGGCATCCGGTAGATGAACGTCCAGGGTGCCCGTCTGAGAGGCGGGCAAGAAAATTTCTACACCGGCCAGCGCTCCGTCCGTTAAGGTCACACTCTGATCGAGCTCGAAGCGGGGACGAACTCCGGCGAATTGCAGCGTGACGCTGTCCGCCTGATTGACTCTCAGAAAGCCTTGATGGGCCGCGAGGCCATTGTGCATATGGGGATCGAGAACGGTCAAATGGCTCACGGAAGCTCCCGCCGCCGTCTGAATCCAGAATCCCGCGAACAGCTTCGGGGCCGTCCGCCTGTCGATCGCTTGAGGGCGGATCAGGGTAATCGCGCCCGGGCCCGTCATGCCTTTGCTTACATCATCCGCCGTGACGTTGATCGAGAAGCCGGACCGTTCTCCGTTGCTGGCCGGATTCGTAATCCCCTCCATATTCGGATCGATGACTGAAATATCGGTGCCGACCACCTCCGGCGCATTCGGAATCCACCGGGCCCATTCGACTCCTTTTCGTTTGGAATGGAGAATCGTCGCTTTCCGGATGACGATTTGCCCGAATATTTTCCGGTTCAGCCGGATGCCGCCGTTGGACAAGTCGGGATAGGCAAATCGGAGCGCGCCGACGGGGCCGTCCTCGAAGGAACGGTAGTTTTCCACATATACGTTGAAGAACGGATCAGCGACCGCCGGACCCGAGAGGAAGCCGGGCACGAGTTGCAGTCCTCCCCGAAGGTTGTGGCTCGTCTGCACATCGATTAACGAAATATCGATATAAGCGCTCGCTACCGCATTCGGCTCGATATCGATGCCGTAAGCCGGAGGCGTAGACAAGATCGCGCCTGTGCGGCTGTAGCTGCCGCCGACGACTCTCCCTTGCTTCACCGCCGTGACGGACAGGCCCTGCCGCCGGTTGGAATCGGCGATGCAGTCCTGCAGCGTAATGTGCTCGGGAATCGGGAGGGAGCTGGCGGACGAATTGTTGCCGATGTAATACCCGTCCCCCCAGAACTTCTCCGCCTTGCCTTCGATAATCGTAATGTGCTTAGAGCCATTGGAGATATAATATCCGAATCCCCACTCCCCCGTCGTCCCGGTATGCGTCTGCACGTCGCCGACAATCCACGGGCGCACCAGCGTCACATGCTCGCGTCCTTGCAGATTAAACAGCACGTACTCGGCTAACCCGTTAGGCTTCGCCTGAAATTTGAAGAGCCCGTCGAACCAATGATAGCTGTTGCTGGGCGGTTGAATTCCCCCGCCGAACTTGCCGGCCGGATAAGCGGGATCGGCGCAATCGATGAGCGGGGCCAGATCGCCTTCGTAATAATAATGCGCGGCGTTTCTGGCATAGGCCGCCTTCACTCTGGCGGTGCAGTCGACTCCCGATTGAACGCCCGCTTGCTTCATATGGATACCGCCGGAAACGTTCATCACCGCCACTTTGCCCGAAGCGGCGAGAGGGAAATCGATGATCTGATCCGGCGTGCCCGCGTAAGCCGATGTGCTGACCACGGTGTAGACGGCTCCGCCGCCATCGCCTGCCGCGTAATAGCCGCGGGTAACGATCTGTTGCCCTTCGTGCGCAGCGGTTAAGCTTTGCAGCTCCGCGATGTCGCTGACGGTTTTGATTTTATCGTCGCCCGATGCGTCGGCGTGATCCAGGGTCAGCAGGCTGCCCGCGATCAGGGCGGCCCCGGCCGCACCCGCCGAGCCGAGCAATACCCTTCTGCTCATTTTGCGATCCATCTTGAGGCGCCTCCTCTATATCCACGAATTACGGTTCAGTGACTTCCGATCGGCAATAAGCTTGGCACGCTGTACGCCAATGGCAGTCGTACGCAAGGTACGGTTGCGAAGAAAACGGTTTCTTTCCCAGCGAACTCAAAGTACCACGGCCGGCCGATCTTTGTATAGGGAAATAATGGACATTCGCTTTGCAGAAACGGTCATGTTCCGCAGATCACGTTCGGTCGACACACCCTCGTCTTGAAGCGAATGAAAACAAGCAGAGGCTGGGCTGCACTCGATTCTATGGCGAGTCGAAAAGGGAAGAAGAGAGTAGCGCGAACGATCGTTAGCTTGCATTGGATTGCGGACCATCGCGGTATTGTGCGTTGCGACTATGGATTGACAAATCCAGTAAATTCTCCGTATAGTCGAAAGCAAGGGATTATATACCTGCTCCTGCAACATTTTGTGAAGGCGCTTGCATAAAGGATTGTCCGGGGTGCCGAACTCAGCTTGCCGATCCAACCAACCAAACGGAAACGGGGTGCCGTCCGTATGTTGATCAAATCTTTAAACCAATACAAGCATCCGCGCAACTTTCCTTTCTGGATTCAGCGCAACCGCCACGATGAACGCGATATGCCCCATCTGCACATCCACGAGTTCGTGGAACTGATCTACGTCGCCTCGGGGCGGGCAACCCACCTGTTTCAGGACATCTCCTACGAGATCGGGGAGGGGGATGTGTTCATCATCAACCCCGGGGAGAAACATGGTTATATGGTGGGAGCGGGGCAGAGCATTCAGGTCATTAACTGTTTGTTCGAGCCCGGCTTCATTCCGATGTACTTGCTGCGCGAGCTGAGTCTGTCAGACGCGCTCGATTTCTTCTACGTTCAGCCGTTCCTGAACGGGGACGCCCGGTTTTACCACAAGCTGAAGCTGCGCGGCGAGACGGCGGATAAGACGAAGGGAATTCTCGAGGAGCTGCACCAGGAGATGCAGCAGCAGAAACCCGGATATCAGGCGCTGGTCCAGCTGAGGATGACCGAGCTGTTCATCCTGCTGTCCCGGTATTACAACGAACGGAATACGAACATCGGCATGCCCAGTTCCAGCGAGCTGCTTGTTCGCCGGGTGTGCGGTTACGTCGAGCGGCATTACGATCAGAAAATTACGCTGCCGCTGCTGTCCGAGCTGTTCTACATCGGCGTCCGGCAATTGAACCGGCAGTTCAACCGCCACCTCGGGACGAGCGTGATCGGGTACGTTCAGCGAATCCGTATGGAACGAGCGAAGCGTCTGCTCGTCGAGACGGACGAGAAGATCAATCAGATCGCCGAGCTTGTCGGCTATGAAGATGCTGCCTCGTTCAGCCGGACCTTCACCCGGGAGGTCGGCTGCCCGCCGGGCAAATACCGGGAACAGAGCCGCTGATGCTCCTGGGCGGGCGGAAGAGGAGGGAGCGGCCCCATTTTCCCCTAAAAATAGGGTTTGCGTCGGAGTTACGCCGCTCTCCTCCCGGAGTATAATTGGGATAGGTTGCTAACCGACTACATACAGAAAAGAGGCTGAAGCCATGCTGCCGCTATCCGATCCGCTATGGCGCGAGCTGCGCGGTCCGTACGGATCGTCCGAGGAGGTTCCCCTCCTGCTCACCCGGCTGCAGGAGCAATACGATGCCGAGGACAAAGACAAGTTGATCTGGGAACATCTGTATCACCAAAATACGCTGTACAGCTGCACATACGCCGCCGTTCCTTATTTGGCCGTGCTTGCGCACAATACCGATAATCCGGAGACGAAGCTGGACATTTATATCCAATGCGGTATCTTCGAGGCGAATAATGGGAACGGACCGGAAAACGAGGTTGCGGCTGAATATGCCAGAGACGGGATTCAGGTCTCACCCGAAACGGCTCGAGACATCTACCGTTCCTACCGGAAAGCGGTAGCCGAGCTGGCGGCCATAGGACCATCGCTGACAGCTTATGTGCGGACGCAGCCGGAATCGGAGAAACGTTATTTCTTGGCTGCCGCTGCCGCCTATGCGGGTTCAAAGGCCGCGGCTTGCATGCTGCTTACGTTCACGGGCGGCGATGAGTATGTGTTCGGCTGTTCGGAATGCGGCGAAGATGTGTACCTGTGGCCGGAGGAGCCCGAGTGCGAGACATTAATCGTGTACAAGGACGATCCGGTAAACGAGCCCGATCAGCCGGGCAGCCGGATCGAGAGAAGAGAGCCGGAGACGATGGAGGATGGCGGCTTTCGGGTGCTGTATCGGCAGGCGGAGCTTGTCGGGGATGCTACGATGCTGCACCACCTCCCCGAGCTGGCGGGCGATACGGACTGCCCGCATTGCGGGGTTCGTCAGCACATCTGGCCGGGACTGCTCCGTATATTTAACGGATAGGCCGGCGGGCCGTGCCGGGAGGCTGCAAACCGGCGTCTGCCGATATACAAATGAATCATGCAAGAGGACGCCTGCGGTTTCGGGCGTCTTTTTCTTTTGGCAAGAAATGACCGAATCGGCAAAGTAAAAGTCCGGAGCGGCCATGGAGCCGCGGGAGGGGCGGCGATATAGTTAGAGTTACACGGGCATGCCGTATCGGACGGCTCGCATCGAAGCGGAGGAAAGGAGGAGGCGGTTGGCCTGCGAAGGTTTGACTTGTCGGTAGGCAGACGTTGACGTATGAAATCGGGATTCATCCAATATTCGGGACAAAGGGGCTATACGATGAAAAAAGTTACTTATTGGACGCTGCTTCCGGCGCTGTTCGGCTCGCTGCTGGCGGGATGCGCGAATGGAGGCGGCGGAGCGGAGCCGGCGCCCGGCGCCAAGCCGGAGGAGACTCCGAAGAAGCCGGCGGAGCCGGTCGAGCTGATTTTCTACAGCAATTCGGGCGAGGCGGAGGAAAGCTTTAACGGGAAGTTCGGCGACACGCTGCGGGCGAAATTTCCGGAGTATACGATCAAGTATACGCGTGCGGAAAAAGGTGCGATGATTCCGGAGATTATTGCCGCAGGCGATCGCGTCGACATCATTTACAACGTGTTCGATTACGTGCTGGAGCCGCTGCTGAACTATGGCATCCAGTACGATATGACGGAGCTTGCGAAAAAGCACGGGGTCGCTCTGGCGGCATTCGAGCCTTCGGTGATCGACGGAATCCGCAGAGCCGGTAACGGGAAGCTGTACATGCTGCCGACCAGCCTGCAAGTGCCGATGGTGTTTTACAACAAAGAGATTTTCGATAAATTCGGCGTCCCTTATCCCAAGGACGGGATGACTTGGGATGAGATGAAAGCGATGTCTCAGAAGCTTACGCGTAAAGACGGAGGCGTCCAATATTTCGGCTTCGTCGGCTCGCAGTCGTTCTCGCTGAAGCTGAACCCGTTCTCGGAGCCGTATCTGGACGAGAAGACCGGGAAATCGACGTTCGAGCGGGAAACGTGGAAGAAGATGATCCAGACCGTCTTCCTCGATACGGATTCGGAGAACGCGCTGAAAAGCCAGGTGCAGGCGAAAAACGCTTTGCCGAACCGGATCGGATTTACAAACACGAAAGATGTCGCGATGCTTCACTTCCATTCGGAATTCCCGATCGCCGTGCCGAAGGAGCTGGAGAAGATCAACTGGGATATGGTCGCCTTCCCGACCTTCAAGGAGCTGAACGGAGTCGGAGGACAGGCGGCCGCGGTAAGTATGAGCATTACGTCGATGGCCAAAAACAAGGACGCTGCTATGGAAGTGATCAAATATCTGACTTCGCTGGAAGTCCAGACGGCCAATTCCAAGAAAGGCGTTATGTCGGTGCTGAAGGAGGAGTCGGTTAAAGCGGCGTTCGGCCAGGAAAGCCAGTTTAAAGGGAAAAACTGGAAAGGCGTATACTTTAACAAGCTGGCTCCCATCCCGTACAGATCGGTTTATGAGCTTGAGGTGGAGCGTATCTATTCGGCAGCAATCGCCGACGTAATCAAAGGGCAGAAAGATATCAACACGGTTATGCGTGAGACGGCGGCTCTGACGGATAAGAAGGTCGCGGAGCTGCAGAGTGCGATGAAGAAATAATCCGTACGCGATGCATGACTGGCCGACAAACGCGCCGGGCAACACGAGATCCGGGCAAGGAGACGATACAATGATGGCGGATAGAGACGAAACTGTACTGGAGAGAGAGAGACGGCAATTTCTCAGGCCGGATGACGAGTTTTCCCCGATGCCGTTCTGGTTCTGGAACGATGCTTTGAATGACGCGGAAATCGTCCGGCAAATTCGCGATTTCTACAGCAAAGGCGTGGCGGGATTCGTCATTCACCCGCGGCTCGGCTTGTCCGAATCGATCCCGTACTTGTCCGAGATTTACCTCGGGCTTGTCGAAACGGCGGTAGTTGAGGCGGACCGGCTGGGCATGAAGGTGATCCTGTACGATGAGGCGATGTATCCTTCGGGATCTGCGATGGGAATGGTCGTCCGGGACGATCCGGCCCACGCGAGCCGGGGGCTGCGGATGATCGAGCAGCCGTGCGGCTCGGCAGGGTGGCGGGCGGCGCCGCTTGGGGACGGGGAGACGCTCCTATCGGTGCAGGCGGTGCGCAAGACGGCCAAGGGCAGTGTCGATCCGGACTCGGCGATCGTATTCGAGGATGAGCTGGCGGCGCAGGCATTCCGTCCGCAAGGTGGCGGAGAATGGACGATGCTGCAGTTCGTCGAGACGTATTCCGGAGGTAAAATCAGAGGGGTCTACTGGGGACAGGACGACGGGGAGCCGGGCGCCCCGGCGGCGGCGGATCTGCTGAACCCGCAGGCTACGGCGTCATTTATCCGGCTGACGCATGAGGCGTATTACGCCAAGCTGAAGCGTTACTTCGGGAATACCGTCATCGCGATGTTCACCGACGAGCCTAATATACTCGGCAGGTCGCACCGTTCCGGTCTGAAGCCGTGGACAAGCGGGTTTCTCGACTATGCGGGGCCGTTCGGCTTCAAGGAGGAGCAGCTTCCGGCACTTTGGTTCGAGGCGGGAAGCGGGACGGAACGCGCCCGCGCCGCCTACGGCAAGGCGGTCAATGCGCGCCTCGCCGAGAGCTTCTACCGGCCGCTGTCGGTCTGGTGCGACGAGCACGGCATCCAGTTGACCGGACATCCCGGCCATAGCGACGAGATCGGCCTGTTGGAGGCATTTCAGCTTCCCGGCCAGGACATCGTCTGGCGCTACATCGAGCCCGGCGGCGAATCGCTGACCGGAGCCCACAGCACCCTCGGCAAATGCTCCTCGGACGCGGCCCGGCACCGGGGGAGGAGGCGGAACCTGAACGAGTGCTTCGGCGCCTGCTTCAAGGACGACATCGGATGGAATTTTACTGCGGACGAGATGAAATGGTACATGGACTGGTTGTTCGTCCGCGGAGTTAATCTGCTTGCACCGCACGCGTTCTACTACTCGATCGCGGAGGAACGCAAGCACGAGAGACCGCCCGATGTCGGCCCGAACAGCATCTGGTGGCCGCACTACGAGCTGTTCAGCACTTACATGAGGCGAATGAGCTGGCTCATGACGGATAGCGTCAACGAGGCGAAGGTCGCGATACTATGCGAGGAAGACAGGCTCCCTTGGGAACCGGCCGTCCCTCTGTACGAGAATCAGATCGAGTTCAACTATCTGGAGGAGGAGCTGCTCGTGTCCTCCTGCGAATTCCGCGGCGGGCAGGCGCTTATTGCCGACCAGAGCTATGCAGTGATCATCGTGGATCGGCCCGAACGGTACCGGGAGGATACGCGGGAGCGATTGCGGGCATTCGCGCAGACAGGGGGGATCGTCGTGACGATCCGGGACGAAGCGTCGGATGAGCGCTCCGGTGCGGGCCGGGGCCGGATCGGGGAGCTGGATAATACTGCGGATGTATCCATTTCGGAGCTGCCGGAGATTCTGGATGCGCGTCGTCTCCGTTCGGTGAAGCTGCATCCGGCCGCGTCGGACATTCGCGTGAGCGTGGTCCGAAAAGGCGGGCTCACCTTCTATCTGTTCGTTAATGAAGGAGAGTCCGCCTATGCGGGAACCGCACAGCTGGACACGAACGGATACGTCGAGCGGTGGGACGCTTGGGAGGGGACGACCAGCGCGCAAGGCGTGCTTGAGCCGGACGGCTCTACACTTGGACTTGGCGGCGTCCGTGTGCCGGTCACGCTCGAGAGGCGAGCCAGCGTGATCTACTGCGCCGCTGCGTCGCGTCTGCCGGTACGGCTAGGCGAAGAAGCCGGGCTGGTCATGCCGACGGCTGCCCCGTTCCCGGAGCAAGCGCCGATGCAGGAACGTACGATCCGCATCGACGGCGGCTGGGACATTCGGGTAGAGCTGGAGGGCCGAGACCTGGAGGCGAGCGTCGCATCCGCGCAAGGCGCGGCCACGCTCCAGCAGGTAGGCGCAAGGCCCGAGGCGGCCGCTTCCGAAGCCGGATCTGTCGGTTCCGGCGGAGAGGTATCCATATCCGCACCCGGCTCCAGTCCTCTCGTCTCTTGGACGGAGTGGAGCGGGATGGAGCATTTCTCCGGGGCGGTCGTCTACGAGAGTGAATTCCGGCTGGAGCCGGATGATGCGGGCGGCAAGCGGGTGATCCGGCTCGATCTGGGCGATGTGCACGAGATGGCGGAGGTGGACGTGAACGGAACATTTGCCGGCGTCCGGTTTTGGAAGCCATACCGTTACGCGGACATTTCCGGCCTCGTCCGTCCCGGGGTGAACACGCTGCGCATACGCGTAACGAACAGCTTGGCAAATGCGTACAATCGCGTTTCGCTTCCGTCGGGCTTGCTGGGTCCGGTGACGGTGAGCATTGGTTAGAAGTAACGCAAAGTGATGAAGGGGGGCGGGGCTGTCCGAGAAATGCTCGTATGCCATGGGAACGCCCCGCTTTTCAAACGAAAGGACCTCAGCTCCCGCTGTATTACGGGGACCGAGGTCCTTTTTACGGGGAAAACCGGTTCGAAGGATGGCACCATAAATCGTAAAATGTAGGGGGAGGACGAATAAGGATGGTTTGCAGCTTTATTTGGTCCGAAACCCGCTTCGCCAGAATCTGATCGATCCATTTCACTCCAGACTTCATTCAACATCATATCGGAAAGGAAATATAAGTCTATACTTTACTGGGTATATGTGTAAATATTTTCTTGTACTCTTAACCTAAGTTACGGGAGGAGATCATCCTATGATTCCAGAACGTCTCTCTGCCTATCGCTCGAGAATACCGCAGCTGGGTGATGTGACTGAATGGTCACTATTGAGACAGTGGTCGCTTTCCGAAGTATACCG
This sequence comes from Paenibacillus sp. GYB004, assembly GCF_036577605.1. NCBI lineage: Bacteria > Bacillati > Bacillota > Bacilli > Caryophanales > Paenibacillaceae > Paenibacillus > Paenibacillus sp. GYB004. Next base: position 134,618 of record NZ_JARBDB010000040.1, on the reverse strand, counting down.
GGTAACGTTAAATACTGGAGCAACCCGCATTATCAAATGGGGCGGTCAAGAAATGGCCCGGGAAGCCTCTATTTATAAGCAACTGGTGAATCCTTTGCAAATCAAAGCTCCCTACTTGTTCGGTTATTATGAGCTGGAGAGCAGCGCCGTTATGGTGATGGAGGATGCCGGCCTGCATAACTTGGAGCAGCAGCCCAGCCGGGATCATGTTCTGGAAGCGGCAAGAGAACTAGCCAGACTGCGGCGGACTGCGGCGGATAATCTGGGATCGAAGCTTTCCGGCGAGATCGTCAACGCTTATACGATATCGGCTGCGAAGATTCTGAAGCTGCTGGACGATCTGCTGGGGCTGCCCCGTTTCTCCGGCGACAAGGTTCTTATCTTGCTGCAAAATAAGCTCCCTGCTGAACTTGATAGGCTTTACCGCACAGTTCCTATTACGATCGTCCATCACGATTATCACGCTAAAAACCTGCTGATTCAGGGAAACAACATCCTGCCGATCGATTGGTCTATCGCCTATTTGAGCCCCCATCTGGGAGACTTGTATTGTTGGATCGGAGAAGCTCGCAATCGGTACGGCGTATCGAAAGAGGAGGTAGTAACGGCATTTCTCGGAGAAGCCGGTCCGGATCTGTCCCTGGAGCAGCTGCACTGGCAACTGAATATAGGCGGGATCTGCTGGCTCGTCAAGACATTAAGATGGCTGGGGTGCGGAGGGACCGATTCCATTCCGGGTTCGGAGGAGTGGATTCCCGATTTGCTGCAGGATCTGGAGGATTTGGCGGGACAAATCGCATAAGGGCGGCGCCGCTGCGCTCGCCAAGTTGTCGGCCGCGCGGCATCGTACTGCGCGCAGCCCTCAGCGCACCGGTGCTTCGCTGCATGACGGCGTCCGGCCGCATCCTCCCGCTCGGCGCAAGTGCCGGCGATCGTCCGGAGTATTCGAACGGGGCGTATCTTTCTGGACCTTTGCGCGTATGCAGGCACAGGGGCGGAGCCCCGGCTTCACTTGGCTTACCCCGGATTAGCAGGCGAAGGGACAGCCGGCTCGCTGTCGCGGCCCAGTCTTCTGCTTGCAGTCTCGCGCTTGCCGGTGGCCGGAACGTGGGCTCCCGCCTTGGCTAAGCCGGATACGGGCATGTTGTTGTACAGACACTCGTACTGTCCTTCCTGGATCAGATACGTTTCGTGGTAAATCCCGACGCCGCCGCTCGTCCCGACCTTTTGATTAAAGTTACGCCACGCTTCCAGGTGGATCGCCCCTTTCCGCGCATAGTCCTCCAATTGCTCGAACGACCGCCAATATTGAACGACGGACACTCCGCGCCACGACAGATGGAAGCTCGCGTCCAGAAAGCCCAGCTCTTTATTCCGGTACAGCTCCTGCATCATCGGGTTCATGGCCTTTACTACCGGCAGCCATTTGTGTACCGCCCACAGCTTGTTAATCCGCATCCCGATTATAAACACCACGAAGGACCCTTCCATATGGGCCGTGTACCGGCCTGGTTTAACTATGCTCACGCGCGCATCGCTCCTTTACCTGTTCTCCAACAGTTGAAGATGGGCTTCATATAGGCCGGCTATATCGGTGGAAGCATACAATTGGGCGGTCAGAAAAGCTCCGTAAAAGATGGTGAACAATCCTTTCACCGCAAATTCCGCCGTAATCTCCGGTCTCAGCGTCCCGTCGGCGCTCGCTTCCGTCATGCACCGGCGAAACAGCTCGAACATATCGGGGCTGACCGCGCCCTGGCGCTCATGGCCGGGAAACAGCAGCCGCACCTCGGCCTGGCTCAGCTCCGGCATGCACGGATGCATGTTTTTCTCCGCCAGAAAAGCGATCAGACTCGGGACGAGCCCGGCCTGGTGTCTGGACCGTTCGGCGACATGATGGAGCAGATGCCGGATGGCCCCGAACCCGCGTTTGCGCTCCTCCTCGATCTCGATGATCCTTTCGGTCAGCCATACCCGCATAAAATACAGGAGGAGATCGTCCTTGCTTTGAAAAAACTTGAAAAACGTCACCCGGGACACTTCCGCCCTCCGGCATATATCGTCAAGCATCACGTCCCTGAACATCTTATCGCCTAGAAGCGACAAAGCAGCTTCGTACAACGCTATTTTGCTTCGCGCCTTCTTCAGTTCTCTTAAAGGAATATCCGCATGTGGAATCTCGTTCGCCCCCAAAAGATTAACTCTAATAAATAAATTAACTCAAGTTAATTTACTTTGTCAAGATAAAGTGTGGATATGTCCGGCAACAGGTGCTTTTGCAATATATGTTGAACTGAATATCCTTCATGGTTAAGCTGAAAGTACCGAGACAAAAGATTAGCATAAGTTTTGGTTTGGAGAATCGGCAGAGGACTGGTCGTTTGCAGATATGGTTCAAAGAGGTCGGATTCAACCGTATGTCGTATTTCAGCTGTATGTTCAAAAGGCAGGAGGGCATCACCCCCAAGCTTATCGCAAAACAAGGAATCCGGAAGGCCGCAATTAAGTGGTCGCCTTAAAAAAAATTGATCGTCGTGCAAAATCACTGACCGTTTCTGTCAGGGATCGAGTAGTATACTCCATTCGAGAGTAAAAAAACATCCGGGAGGAACGGTTATGTATACGACGATAGCGGATTTTGCGAAGGAATGGGAGAAGGAGGCGGAGCGGACCGAACGGGTGCTGAGCGTATTAACCGACGAGTCTTTGCGGCAGCCGGTCGTCTCCGGGCGGCGGACGCTGGGCGGATTGGCGTGGCATCTGGCCACATCGGCGGGTTATATGTCCGCGCTCGGCCTCGATTTCGAAGGAGTGGCACAGAGAGAACAGGCTCCGGAATCGGCCGGCGAGATCGCCGCAGAATATCGGCGTATCAGCGCGGCTGTATTGCAGGCGGTGAAGACACAGTGGAGCGACGATCATCTCGACGGGACGGTCATGATTATGGGGGAAGAATGGCGGAATGGCGATTCCATGCACTTTACACTGATGCATCAAGCTCACCATCGGGGGCAGATGACGGTGTTGATGCGACAAGCCGGACTCCGGGCTCCCGACATCTACGGTCCGACCTACGAATATTGGATCGACCAAGGGATGAAGCCGCTGGAGTAATAGGTAGTTTCGGGGAGGTCGAGCCGGCCGGATTCCGGGAAAGAGGGTTTGGAGAATGACCAAAGCGGACAATATGTTATCGATCCTCTGGATGCTGCGCAGCGGCAAGCGGATGACCGCCAAGCAGTTGGCGGAGGAGCTGGAGATTCACGTGCGGACCGTCTACCGCTGCATCGACTCGTTGTGTGCGAGCGGGGTGCCGATCGTCGCCGATTCGGGCCCGAACGGAGGGTACCGCATCTTGAGCCGGTTCGCCGATTCCCCGCTCGTCTTCGATCCGGAAGAGCAGAAGGGGCTGATCCACGCCTCCGTGTTCGCCAGGGAAGCGGGGTATCCGCATTCGGAAGCGCTGGAGAGGGCGATGGACAAGCTGAGACGATACGCGAATGAGAAGCAGCTGGACGAGCTGGAGCGGCACAGCGGCGGCTTATCGGTCATTTATCCGCCTATCGACGGCAAGCATCGGGCGTTGCTGCAAGTGCTCGAGGAGGCGACCGGTCAGGGACGAACGCTGGAGATGGAATACGACCGGGGCAGAGGGGAGGGCTCCTCCAAGCGGCGGTTCGACCCGTACGGCATCGTGTACTGGAAAGGAAGCTGGTATACGGTCGGCCATTGCGCGTACCGGGGGGAGCTGCGGAGCTTTCGTGTGGACCGGATTGTCCGGCTGGGCGAGACCGAGGCGAGGTTTGAACGTCCGGAAGGCTTTTCAGCGAAGGACTTTCTGCTCGGCAATCTGCTTCCGGGTTCGCAAGGGGCCGCGGAGCTGGAAACGGTGCGGATCTCCGCTCAGGAGCAGGTGCTGAACGAATTGTGCCGCCACTGGCTGTTCGGGCACGCGCTGACGGAGCGGCGGCCGGAGGAGGCCGTATTTCTGCTGGAACGTTCGACTTTATTGACATATGTGCCCTATTTCCTGATGCCGTACGGGACGGCGCTTTCGATCGGATCGGAGCTGCTCGTGCGGAAAATGGCGGAAGCCGGGGCGAAAGTAACCGCGCATTACGAGGCGATGTTAGCCAAACTCGAACAAGAAAAGGGAGATTAGGATGAGTAAATATACGATGTTCGGCCAATTGAAGGCACACCCGGGCAAACGCGACGAGCTGGCCAAGCTGATGCTGGAATCCGCAGACACGCTGGAGGGAATGGAGGGCTGCATCTTCTACATCATCAACGAATCGGTCGACGATCCGGACGTGTTATGGATTATGGAGCTGTGGGAGAATGCCGAGGCGCATGCCGCGTCCTTGAAAAATGAGAGGGTGCTGGCGGTCATCCAGCGCTGTCGGCCTTTGATCGCCGGGGTTAGCGGCGTACCGGTGCGCCCGATCGGAGGCAAGGGACTGTAGGCGTTTGGCTTAGCCGGTAAAATGGGATCGGACGCAGGCGGCGCCCTTCGGGAAAGGAGCGCCGCCTCCCATATACCGGGCAGTCAGCAGGAGGCGGCACTGCGCGGGGATCAGCAGCATGGGGCGAAAGGCTGGGCGTAACGCACCGCATCTGCTGCCGCTATGATTGATTTACGGCTTGGGCCATGCGGCTTCCAACTGAATCCCGTTGTTATCGATAAAAATAAAATTGCGTAAACGGCCCTGATCGTATATGTCCGTCATCACGACACCGTGGCTGGCCAATTTTCTGCGGAGAGCGAGTCCGTCTTGTTCGGATCTCACAGCAAAGGCAATATGCTGAAGCGCCCCGGGCAAAAACCGGTACAGGTCCGCCGCCTGCGGATTGGCCGATAGACGTCTCAGGGCATCGGCGCTTTCGAATATCCGGGCGTCCGGGTATTCGAAGAAATGAATGCCCCAGCATTCCGTGTCTCCCGGCTTCACGAAACAATGCCTGCCGCGCTGCGCGGTTGCCGGATAAACCGGGGTCGCTTGCATACCCAACACATTCTCATAAAACGTAACGGTAGCTTCCAAATCCGGGGTGACCAAGGCGATATGATGGACGCCTTGCCAGCCTGAATCCGGGACTCCTGCTTGGGGGTATTCCGTCATCAATGATCCTTCTCCTTTGCCTGGATATGAATGAATCATGAACCCAAGATATATAATTAGAATTCTAACTATATGGGCTAATAAACGGCCGTCATTCCTTTTCGAATAAACCGACCATTTTGATCAGGAGCGCTTTTAAGGTTTCGAATTCGGAAGCGGTCATCCCTTCCTTAACCCGTTCCTCCAGAATGGCGGTGAAATGCTGCGTATCCTCCGCCATCTTCCGCCCGGTGTCCGTCAAAAAGATTTGCTTGGAGCGGCCGTCCGACGGATGATCCTTGCGGATAATGCAGCCTTTGCCCTCCAGTCCGTTCATCAGGCTGGTGACGCTGGGCCGTTCGATCATGAGAATCGGCTCCAATTGAGACGGCGTGATGCCCGGATAATGGCGGATGACGCTTAACGCGCTCCACTGCGTATGGGTTAACCCGACCGGTGCGAGCAGCTCCTCCATTTCTCTGCGCAGCGTAATATAGCCTGTCTTCACCAGGCGGCCGATCGGTCCGTTCTCCCACTGCCAGGCCTCATGTCCGCTTCCGTTCATCCGTATGCACCTCATATAGTTAGAATTCTAATTAAATTATAGCCGATACATCGTAATTGTAAAGGGCGAACCTCTATTTCGCCTCTGCAACGATTGGCAGAAGGCAGAATAGAGGTTCGAAGGCCAGTCTCTCCCGGTCTACTGAATGCGTCCTTCTCTTAACAGGCTTAACGTTTTTTCGATGCGCCGCTGTCTCGTTTCAACAGTCTTGGCCCCCTCGATCGGGAGTATGAGCCTTCGCTTATTGCTATAGGACAGACCGTCGAAAAATGACTTGGCACCCGGATCGCGTTCAATCGCAGCCAGCACATCCTCCGGCACGGCTAGCTCGCGGACTTCGGTATCGAGCTCGATCTCAACCGTCACTTCGTCACCCGCCGCGACACCGGCTCCAGACCGATGCTCCGCGCTGAGCGGGATCATGAAGACCCCGCCCATAGAAGCTACAGTGGTGCGGTACGTGTACCCCTGAATCGTGACGCGTACGGGCGGCCGTTTACTGGAGCCGAGAGCTGCGACGACCTCGTCCGGTACTTGAATCCCTGTCGCCGTCCTTTTGCTGGCCAGAATTACAGCAGGAAATTTCATTTTACATTGCCTCCTTTTAAAATATCTGCAAGATGGATTAGGGTTGAACCGGTTCTGGGATAAGCGGCCTTAGTCCGCAAAATAACGTGCCAGCACCGGGGCGAGAGCGTCCGGCTTTACGATATGCGTCTGGCCTTCCAGCGTTTCGAGCTTGGCATGGGGGAGAGCGTCCCTAAGCGATTGCATCGCGTTGCGCATCCAGGCCGGGCTTTTGCCGCCGACTGCCACGAGAGTGGGCACGGTTACGGAAGACCACCGGTCCAGCGTAGAAGCGCTGCCTCTCTGATGGTTAACGGTCAGAAGAGTGTCGTAGGGCAGCGTGTGAGCGACGGCTTTCAGCTTCGACCAGGCGGGCATAAGGGGCATCATCGCAACGACGGGAGCGGGCAGGCCGACTCCTTTGCGCATAAAGTGCTTAACCGCTGCACTGCGGCGTCCAGCCGCCAGATAACCTTCCATCTGCTCCAAATAGTTTTCCGGCACCGGCTTGCGGCTGTTATCGATGACGAACGGCGCTTCATACAGAGCCAGCTTCCGGATGGATGGGAGCCGCCTAGCCGCTTCGAGAGCAAGAGCCGCCCCCGAGGAAATGCCGTAGACGTAAGCCGAGCCGCCGGCTTCCCCGATCAAGGCCGCGAGGTCTTCGATCTCGCGCCCGATCTCGTACGGGAGAGTGTCCCCGCTGCCGCCGCGTCCTCTGCGGTCGTAGGTGAACACGGTAAAATGCTGCTGCAGCAAGGCGGCCAGAGGCCCGTTCGGGCCGCTTTCCCGGCTGCAAAGCGCGCCGTCCACCAGGATGAGGGGTGGTCCGTGCCCTGCTTTGTCATACGCAATAGTTGTGCCGTCTTTTGAATACGCGATGTTCATAAAATCCTCCTTATGTACGTGCCGTGGAACGTCAGGACGTTCCGGCCGGAATCGTGTGCTTTTACTAGGACGACGAACGGCAAACAGCTTAATCGACATCTCGCGAACATTTTTTTAAAAAAAAATTTTGCATGGGATTGCTGAGCCTGAACCGTTATGGGAGCTGCCCGGACATTTCATCCCACTCATCGGAGCCCCTTCTCCTGCGCAGGACATACCTGCATCCGGGAATGAACGCTCGCGGCTTCCTTCGGGCCTTTTTATTAGACTTGCGGATGAGCATTAAACCTGTTGACAGCTTTTCGTTAGAAGGGAGCGGGAACACAAGGAAGCCTCGCCTGCCGATCTTGGCATTTGCATCAACGGCCACCCGATCGTGGAGCTTCATTTTTTCGTGCTGAAGCAACTCAATCCGTCCGATTCCTACAGCATGTGTTATGTGAGCGTTCCGGACGTCGATGCCGTGTACAACCAATTTTACGAAAATTGGAAGCGGACGTACCGGAAAATCCCCTCGAAAGGGTTTCCGAGAATGACCAAAGTTAATAATCTGGCGGAAGACCGAAGATTCAATCTGATCGATCCTGCGGGCAACCGCTTATTGATCGGCCAGAAGCACCCTCCAGTCGAGCCGGCGGGAAGTACCCCCTCTGATAAGGCGCAACGGTCAAGTTATGAAAATGCGTTCGAGACCGCCTATCGGCTCGCGTATGCCAAGGACGAACCTGCCAGTGCCGCCAGAGTACTGGATCTGGCGATATCGAAAGGGGAGGACGCCGGGGCGGTGCTGCGTTTCAAAGCGTACGTCCTGCGTGCCGATATCGCCTTCGGGATGGACGAGCTCGATCTGGCCGCCAGATACATCCGGGAAGCGGATCAGGTAACGCTGTCCGATCTCGAGCTGGAGAGCGCACGGGAGGCGGCTGAAAGGCGGAATGAGCTCAAAGCGGCTTTAGAGTACGACGGCCCTTCGTAATATGCTGAATCCGGCACGAATAAAACCCGGACGTCCATATCGCTTCTATGGATGCCGGGTTTTGTGCAGGTTCGGGATATTGGAGTGTCCGTAAATGGAGCAGCTCGTCCATTCATTGTCGAGAGGTTCACAGAGGCTGGATTTCTCTGTTTTTTTCCAAGAACACCAGACCCCAATCCGGCTCGACGGTCTCGTATTTAAAAATCCGGTACCCTAGCCGGTGGTACAAGCGAATATTGGTCTCGCTCTTGCTGCCGGTGAACAGTTCGTATCTGCCCGCAGGGCGGAAGGTTTCGATTGCGTTCATCAAGGTCGTGCCGATCCCTCTGCTCTGATAGCCGGGGTGTACGATCAGTTTGCCGATGAAACAAGTCCCGTCGTTGGCATAAGCTCTGACCGAGCCGACGATGCTTCCATCGCTGACCGCTTTCAGCACGGTGTGGTTTTGGAATTGAAGCTTCAATTGTTCAATCGTTTGAACAAGAGGTTCGATCCCGTAGTTGCAATAAAGCTCGGCTTCGCTCCGGTAAGCCAGTTTTTGCAGAGCTAAAATTTCCTCCGCATCGGTCGTAAGCGCCCGTTCAATCCTCACATCCATCTCGTCTCACCTTTCTTCGCTCAGCTCATCTAATCTTAGTAGCATTATAACGGTTTTTGTATTCGTTTGAATATTCCAAAATGTTTGTTCGCTCCAAAAAACGTTTAATAGATGTAAGTCTGCGGACGGCAGGGGGGCTGAAATCCGAAGTTCGCCGACTCAGCCTTTTACGCTTTTCTTACAATTTTAGCTAATATCCTACTAAAGACCTCTTCAAATTTGTTTATTTTTGGTATAATTGGAACTATAATAAGGGTAGGCGAATTATGTTTATCTAAGAAAAGGAGCCGTTAGTATGCCAATTCCTTCGGGAGCATCGATTGGGTGGGTCATTGCTGCTGCAATCCCGATCTTCACCCTCTGCACGATACTGGAAATGCGTTTGCGCAAAAATATCCGGCTGGGGCGGATTGACGAAAGCAAATATTCGCCAAAGCGACTAGCAGAGTTTAGACGGATGCGGGAACGGATGACCAAGGTTAAGGATAATGTTTAATCGATTGGTAAAGGTAGCTAGTTAACGATCATGAACAGCCTGAATGAAGTCCGGCCGCGCGCACAGCCAGGGAGCGAGGCCGGGCTTTTTGGGTTATTCCATTCTGGTGGAAACGCCGGGTGGATCGACAGGAAAATATATACAGGGGAACAAGCGTTTGATAAAATGGATATTAAAGCTGTTACTGGCCTCGATACGGCATAGATTTGGCAGCAGTTGATGACGGCCGTTTCGTTGGGGATTCGTAAACCTGATCGGGAGCTGGTGCGGACTCTTACCCATTATGAAGCCGTCATCCGCCGGGTCATCCACCAGAAACCCAGCGCCAGTGCGCTGACTCCGGCACCAAGCAGACAAACGGCATACCAGCCGTAATGGGCATACAGATAGGTGGAGGCGATTGAACCGAGAGCGCTGCCGATGGAGTAAAAGATCATATATCCGCCGGTTAGGCGACTTCGAGCTTCGGGCTTTTTGGCGAAAATGAGGCTCTGATTGGTGACATGTACGGCTTGAACGGCCAAATCGAGCACGATAATTCCGATGATTAGGGCAATTAAGGATTGATCCGTAAAACTAATCGGAAGCCAAGAAACAAGAAGCAAGGCTAAAGCGACACCCGTTGTCCGCTGGCCCCGGCCCCGGTCCGCCAGACGGCCTGCCTGGACCGCAGCCAGCGCTCCGGCCACCCCGAAAAGACCGAAAAGCCCAATCTGTGTATTCGAGAGGGAATAGTGCGGCTCGCTGAGCGGAAGTACCAGCGATGTCCATAAGGTACTGAACGCGGTGAAGATCAAAAGCGCCAATACGCCGCGAATCTGCAAAATCCGCTCCTCCACGAATAGTCGGAACAAGGATTTAAGCAGTTGTCCGTAAGAGAGGGAGGCAGGAACCGCTACCGCTTCATTTCTGGGCAAAATGCGGGACAGCAGGCCAACCATCAGAAGCGTTACAACTGCAGAGGACCAATAGACGGCTCGCCAGCCGCCAAGATCCGAGACAATCCCTGCAAAAGTCCGGGCAAGCAGAATGCCGATTACGATTCCGCTGGTGACCAGGCCGACAACACGGCCTCTTTCGGCTGGGGAGGCCAAGGTGGACGCAAAGGCGACCAAGGTCTGGGTGATAACGGCCAGCAATCCCACTACTGCCATGCTTGCGAGCAGTGTTATCCCGGATGGAGAAAAACCGACGGCAGCCAGCGCCGCCGCAGACAACAGCAACTGGCTTATAATGAGCTTTCGTCTATTGACCAGATCGCCTAACGGTACCAGCAGGGCTAGCCCAAAGGCGTAGAAGATTTGAGTCACGGTGACGACGATGCCGATCGTGGATGCGGGCATGCTCAAATCAATTGAAATGGCCTCCAGCAGCGGTTGCGCGTAATAAATATTGGCAACGGACATGCCGCTGGCAACGGCAAAGATTAAGGGCCAGTAACGGGGAAAATTGGCGGCTGAGGCGATAGAGTGGTTTTTCATGATCTGAATCATCTCCCTTCGTTATTTACCGATCGGTATGTAATTAAGATGAGTAAATCCTAATAACTATTCAGCATTTTGTCAATACTCCGTTGACAAATGATTCTGTGTATCCTAAAGTTTAATGTACTAATCGGTATGAAACTAAAGGGGCGATCAGATGGTTCGGCCGAGGGAGTTTGATGAGGATCAGGCACTAAACGCTGCGTTGGACTTGTTTTGGGAGAAAGGATACGAGGCCTCTTCCTTGAGTGAATTATCGGAGAGGATGGGAATCCAAAAGCCAAGTATTTATGCGGCCTTCGGCGATAAGAAAGCATTGTTCGAAGCGGCGCTCCGGCAGTATTCGAAGCAGCACTCCTCCCGGATCCGGGCTATTTTGCAGAAGCCTGCGCCTGTGAAAGAAGCGTTTCGATCCTTATTTGAGGATCTGATCGAGAAGGAATACACGGGAGCTCACAATAAAGGGTGCTTCTGTATTAATACGATGGTGGAGCTGTCTCCGCACGATGAGAAGTTCGCAATTTTGACGAGAGAACATCAAATGTATTTGTCGGCTATTTTTGAAGAGACGTTAAAGAGAGGCGTCATTACCGGAGAATTAAACCGTGAATTAAACGGCAAAGCTTTATCTCAAACCCTCGTTGTTTCCTTAATCGGATTAACCGTTATGATGAAGTCCCGGCCTGACCGGTCGTTTGTGGATCATTCTAAAGATGTAATTCTTTCTCTAATCCAGTAAGTGTAAGATCCAATCTGGCGGGGATCAGCTTGCTAAGCTTCTTGTCAACGATTGCGCTTCGGCACACCTCTACATAACTTCCGGCATTCAATACCCGATACGGAAGAACCGCATCGTTGATAACTACCTTAAAGTCTTCGGAAACGGGAGTAACCGCATCGTACGGAACTAATTTGGAGCCAGGAGATTAATATGAACATTCAACTATCGTTAGTACCCTATGAAGATAAGTCGATTCTTAGTAATCTGCTCCAGCTGTACCGTTATGACAGCAGTGAATATGATGGACATGTTCTGAACGGACATGGGCTCTATATGTATAAATATTTGGATCACCAGTGGACGGACGAGTACCGTCGTCCCTTTCTGGTGAATGCGGACGGAGAGATTGCAGGCTTTGCCCTGGTGAGTCTCGATATTCCCCGGGAATATATGAAGCTAAGCACTGCGGAGCAAACCAACTCGATCGGCGATTTCTTTATTATGCGGAAATATAGGCGCAAAGGAGTCGGTAAGGAAGCGGCATTTTCGTTATTTCAACAGTTTCGCGGCACTTGGGAGATCCGGCAAACGCTGGCCAATAAGCCCGCTTACGAATTTTGGAAACGAGTGATTGCCCAATACGCAGGGGAAGGAGCTTACCAAGAAGAGATCATTCGGAATGACAAGTGGGACGGACCGGTATTTGTGTTCCAGTCCTAAGAATAAATCAGGGGCGGGAGCGAAAACTAAAGGAACCTGCCTTGTACTTGATCGAAAATAAGGCAAGGAAGCGAATAAACTGTTAATTCCTCCATAAAAAAGAGTAAGATAAAGGTAAGAGTCCTTTTTCAGAGTTTTTTACGGCAAAATCTCGGACTTAAACGAATCACCAATCCCAACCGAGGAACAAGGAGCTGCGATGACGGAGAATCCAATAACGGAAGCCGGATGGAACTTCGATAATAGTTATGCCCGCCTGCCGGAAATTTTATATGCGAAACAAGGTCCAGCGCCTGTACGTTCCCCCAAGCTGGTTGTGCTGAATGAACAGCTCGCCGCTTCCCTCGGGCTGAACGCCCAAGCGCTGCAAACCGAAGACGGCGTAGCCGCGCTGGCAGGCAACCGCGTCCCCGAAGGCGCTTCGCCTCTTGCCCAGGCTTACGCCGGGCATCAATTCGGGCATTTTAATAGGCTCGGGGACGGCCGTGCGCTGCTGCTCGGCGAACAGATCACGCCCGCAGGCGAGCGGGTGGACATTCAGCTGAAAGGCTCGGGCAGAACCCCCTTCTCCAGGCGGGGGGATGGAAGGGCTGCGCTTGGGCCGATGCTGCGCGAGTATATCATAAGCGAAGCGATGCATGCACTCGGGATAGCCACCACCCGCAGCTTGGCCGTAGTAACGACGGGCGAGTCCATTATCCGCGAAACCGAGCTGCCCGGTGCGGTATTGACCCGCGTGGCGGCCAGCCACATACGGGTCGGCACGTTTCAATTCGCTGCCAATTGGGGCAATGCCCGCGATCTCGAATCGTTGGCGGACTATACGCTGCAAAGGCATTATCCCGAAGCCGCCGGGGAAAACCGGTATCTCACGCTGCTGCGGCAAGTCATTCAGCGTCAGTCCGGGCTGATCGCACAGTGGCAGCTGGTCGGCTTTATTCACGGAGTTATGAATACGGACAACATGGCCCTTAGCGGGGAAACGATCGATTACGGGCCTTGCGCCTTCATGAATACGTATGATCCGGCAACGGTCTTTAGTTCGATCGACGTGAACGGCCGATATGCTTACGGCAACCAGCCGTATATCGCCGCTTGGAACTTGGCGAGATTCGCCGAAGCTTTATTGCCGCTTCTGCATGAAGATGAAGACGAGGCTGTGAAGCTGGCGGAGAATGCGATAGCAAGTTTTACGCCGTTGTTTCAGCAGCATTGGTTCGCGGGAATGAGAGCGAAGCTGGGCCTTTTTAACGAAGAGGATGACGATCCGGCTTTATTTGAACGTCTTCTGGGCCTGATGAAACAGTACCGTGCGGATTACACGAATACGTTTCGCTCCTTGACTCTCGGCAAGCTGGAGGATACGTCCCTGTTCGGCAGCGAGGAATTTGCCCGGTGGCACGAGCTGTATCAGGCGAGACTGGGCAGGCAGCATCAATCGGAATCCGATTCGAAGCAGTTGATGCGCAGCAGCAATCCCGCTATCGTCCCTCGCAACCACCGGGTGGAAGAAGCGCTGGAGGCTGCGGTGGAGCAAGACGACTACAGCGTGATGGAGCGGCTTTTAAGTGCGCTAGCGGACCCTTACGCGTACTCTCCCGAGCAGGAGGCATATTCCGCGCCGCCAGTTGAATCGGGCGAACCTTACCGGACCTTTTGCGGGACTTGACAGACAGCTCCGGTTGTAGAGGCAGAGTAACAAATGAATGAAACCCCAGGGGGCCCCTGCTGCAAAGGCGGCCCTTTTTGGGTTGTTGCAGTAAGTTTACAAAAGCGTGAAGTGGCGAAGCGGATTGTTTTGCAAAAACATACCGCCGCCGCTAACGCAAGGGTAGCCGGCTTAGGAAGCAGGTTCGCGGACCGCACGCACTCCAGACCATAGGCGCCGAGGTGGACTTTATTTCTGCATCCATCCGCCTATTCCGCTTTTTTTCGTCGGTGAAGCGGACTCAGAGGCTCTTATTCCGTTATAGAGCCCGTACGTTTCATGTGTTCCGCGTGATTTTCGGATTTCGGTAGCTGCGGACACCCGCCCGGGAGGAGCAGGAACCGGCAAAGCGAAAGCAACCCCCGAAATTGCGGAGCATTTGCCTATTGCTGTACCCGGTCAACAGGTATAATGGGGATAGGAAACTTAAAAAGCTTAATAAACTTAAAAAACTTAATAAACTTAAAAAACGAATACACAGGAGGGCAAGGCCATGGACGTTCTTGATCAGGACGACAAGCTGGCAGCAGCCGCTGCAGAAGCGATACGTACAGGGGACGTTCCAACGCTGCAGCGGCTTCTCGCCGGGAATCCGGGACTGGCGGCGGCTAGATTCGTCCGACGGGAAACCTCGGACGGAGCACGGAACGCCGGCGAGTCGTCTCTAACCTTGCTGCATGTGGCCACCGACTGGCCCGGGCATTTCCCTAACGGAGCGGCGGTCATCACGCTGCTAACGGAATCCGGCGCTGACGTTAACGCCCGGTTCGCCGGCGCCCACGCCGAGACCCCGCTCCATTGGGCGGCGAGTACGGACGACGTCGAAGCGATCGACGCGCTGCTCGATGCCGGGGCGGATCTGGAAGCGCCGGGCGCGGTGATTGCCGGAGGCACTCCGCTCGACGATGCCGTCGCGTTCGCGCAGTGGAGGGCGGCGGAGCGGCTGGTCGAGCGCGGAGCCCGGTTCGCCCTCTGGCATGCCGCAGCGCTGGGCCGGATGGATGCGATACAGAGCCACTTTGACGGCGCTGAATTACCGGAACGGCACCCTTGGGGAGCAAGCGGAGCCGTACCCGCCGACCAGATTAACGTCTCGTTCTGGTGCGCCTGCCATGGCGGGCAGCAACGTCCGGCGGAGTACCTGCTCGCACGCGGAGCCGATCTGAACTGGGTATCCGTCTGGGACGGCTTGACGCCGCTGGATGCGGCGCAGCGTAGCGAAGCCGACGGTCTCGTTCGGTGGCTCCGCAGCCTGGGCGCACGTAAAGCCGGCGAGCTCCGGTGACCTCCCCGGGTCCTGGTGGCGGGCCGGAACAGTTTGAATAGCAGCGGCAGTCCGGGAGGCCCCCCGACTGCTGCCTTTTGAACGTTTAACGGGATAAAGGGTTTACCATATTCACTTACGCTGGCATGGTGCAAAACAATTCGCACGACCTCGCTATCGGTATGTTACGATGAATATACAGCTACTTAGGATGGAGCCGGCAAACATGGATTCGCTACTGACGATGTACATTACGCTTGTCTGCGTATCGGGTGTGTTCAATGTGTTTCTCAGCATCTACGCCTTCTCCAAGAGGCGCGAAATACCGGGTGCGGGAACTTTTATGGCCTATACGTCAGCGCTGGCGATTTACTGTTACGGGTATGCTTTCTGTCTGGCAAGCGATACGATCCGGGAGGTCAAGCTCTGGACGACGGTCGAATACGTCGGGATGCCTTTCTCGGCCGCTCTGGGTCTGATGATCGTGCTGAACTACCTCGGCAGGAAAGTATCCGGGAGAACGGCTGCGGTTATGCTGGTCATCCCGGCGATCACTCTGCTGATGGTTGCGACGAACGATTATCATCATCTGTTCTACAAGTCGATGGTATTGAGGGAGGGCCTGCCGGCCCCGCTCGTGAAGATTGAGATCGGCGAATGGTACATCGTACACGGCATCTACACATTCAGCTGTCTGCTTGCCGCCGTCGTCTTGCTGATTGGCCGCTGGAGACAGACGAGCCGGACCTACCGGCTGCAGCTGACGGTGATGCTGTGCGGGCAGTTCATTCCGATGGTCGCCGCCTTCCTCTACTTGCTGGGGATCGCGCCGGGGGGGCTCGATCCTGTGCCAATCGTCATGTGCGTCACTTCCTCCTTGTTTATATGGGCGATAGTCTCTACCAAAATGCTCACCGTGGTCCCGATCGCCAAAGAAACGATTTTCGAAAGCATGGGCGAGGGGGTTATCGTGCTCGATCCCGCAGAGCGGCTCATCGATTTCAACCGCGCCGCAGCCGCGATGATTCCTTCGCTCCATCTTTCTCTCATCGGTAAAACCTTAGACGAGGTATGGACCCTAATGACGGGATCACCGTTCCCTGCGGCCCGTCAGCCTCAGGGGATGAAGGAGGAGATTGTCTGGACGACAGACAACGGCTGCCGCTGCTACCAGGTTCGTTCTTCCGTCGTCCGGCACCGCAGCGGCGAGCAGGCGGGAAGCCTGCTGATGCTGATCGACGTGACCGAGCTGAAGCGGCTTCAGCGGGATTTGGAGCATATGGCCTACTACGACGGTCTCACCCAAATCTACAACCGGACTCATTTCATCCACCAGGCCCGCGAGCTGTTGAAGGAATCCCGGACCGGGGGACATTCGTTCTCGGTCGTGCTTTTTGACATCGATCATTTTAAGCAGATTAACGACAGCTTCGGCCATGAGACGGGCGACCGGGTCATCGTGCACGTCGTCTCCGTATGCAAGCGGATACTTGGCGAAAATACGTTGTTCGGCCGTTACGGCGGCGAGGAATTCGTGATCGCTCTGCCGTCCGCATCGCTTGAAGAGACTGCCGTTCTTGCCGAGCGGCTGCGCGCGGCGCTGGAAGCCGAACCGCTGACTACGGCGGACGGCGAGGTCGCCGTCACCTCCAGTTTCGGGGCCGCCCAAGCGGCGGAGCCCGGCCGCGATACGCTGGAGTCGCTGCTGCACGCGGCCGATGAGGCGTTGTATGTGTCCAAGCGCGGCGGCCGCAACCGGGTCAGCGTATGTAACCAAGCCATACGCCGGGAGAACCGGTAAGCCAACAGTTTGCGCCTTCGTGCGTCTTATAGGTATAGAAAGCTTAAATGACTATACCCTGCAAACGGAGGTTGAAGCGGAATGGACGTTAAACAACCTGATAACCATGAAGCGAAAGGCCGGATCTCATCGGTGGCGGTATTGGATTGGAGACAGATGAAATCGGCCGAGGAGCTGCGAAATATCGGCGGAATTTCGTCGGTAGGCACAATTCTTCTATCCGACGCGTTCCAAGGGACGCTGGCCGGCATTCCGATGAAGGCCGTCGGCTCGATCATTACGCTGCCTGAAGCTAGCAAAGTGAACTTGATCGGCGGTACGATGAGGCTGGGCGGGGAGTTCCTCGAGAAGCCGGGAGCCGACGGCTCCGATATTTTGCTAGTGACCGGCGAACTGCTGATTACATCGCCGCCGGCAAAGTTCGGCTACAAGCAGCTCATCGTAGCGGGACAGCTCTTCATCCCGCGAGGCAGCGAAAGCGTGCTGACCCCGTATATCACTCAATCGAGCGGGGACATTATCCCGTATGACCCCCGCAACCCGAGATGGTTTATGGGTCAGGGGAGGTTCGGCCGGGAGTTTTTCGAATACTTGAAAGAACCGGTTACGTTGATTTTGATGGGCGAATACGTGATAGAAGCCGACGTTACCTCCGGGCTTCTCCGGGAGAAAGTGAGCGAGATTATTCAGATGGGCGTCTTGAAAGCCGCGGACAAAAAGCTGGTGCCGGTCCTGATGGCGCTCTCGGTCGGACAGATGAGTACGATCCAGGTTTCCGGCCAGCTTGAGGGAGAATCGCAATGAATGATCCGGTGTACGAAGCCTTCTTCCATGAAGTGTACGATTCGTACCACCGGGCGGTATTCGCCTACATCCTGACGCGTGTCGGACAACGTGAGCTTGCCAAAGATTTGACGCAGGAAGTGTTTCTCCGGGCCTGGAATCAGATCCATGTCGGTTATGAGATGGGGCGGGACACTTGCCGGTTCTGGATATTCCGGATCACGAAGAACTTAATCACCGATTATTATCGAAGGCGTACGACCCGGGACCAAGCGGAGGTCCGGATGAGGCAGGAGGCTCTCGTCCGGGGGCCGTCCGGCCCTTCGCCGGAGGAAACGTATGAAATTCAAAGCAACGTCCGGCGCATCGAGGACGCGGTTGACCGGCTGCCGGGCGATCTTCGCAGCGTGCTGATTCTGCATCTCGTCGGACAAATGAACAGCAGCGAAATCGGCGAGCTGCTGGAGATACCGGCCGGAACGGTCCGCTACCGGATCAGCCTGGCGAGGAAACGTGTCCGGCTTGTTCTGTCCGATACCGGGCCGGCGGAGGAGGGGCAAACCTATGAAAGATCCGGTGTGGAGTAAGCATCGGGAGCGGAGCGAGCCGTGGGCGGAGTGGGTGAACAGCGTATCTCTGACGAAGGAAGAGGCGGAAGAGATTCGATTTCAGGTTCTCGAACAACCGGACGAAAGGCAGAAGATCCGCTCGGCCCGGCAATTGGCCCGGATCAACCGGATTATTGCCTGCTCCAATCGTTCGGCCGTGCCTTACTCCGAACGTTATTGCATCTACAAGGCGTAAGCAATGTCATCATTTTGCCAGAAACGGTGTGACTGCCGTCACCGTCGCCATCCCCCCGGCTCTGTTAAGCTGGTTCTTGGAAGAGAACATAGCGAATCGCCGAATGGAGGATGGCTTTATGTTTTGTTACCAATGTGAACAAACGCCGAGCGGCGGCTGTAAAGTGGTCGGGGTATGTGGCAAAGACGAGACGATCGCAAGTTTGCAGGATACGATTATTTTTGCGCTGAAAGGAATCGCCGCTTACGCGACACACGCCAGACAGCTCGGCTATACCGATCCGGAAGTGGACCGGATTACGCACGAAGCGCTCTACCTGACTTTGACCAATTCGAATTTTAACCTCCAGGAGCATCTGGATATGGCGATGAAGGTCGGCACGGCCGCGGTCCGGATCATGGATGTCCTTGACCGTGCGCATACGACGCACTTCGGGATTCCGCAGCCCGTTACGGTATCGCAGAACAAGATCGAGGGCAAGTGCATTGTCGTAACGGGGCATAACCTGTATGCGCTGGAGGAGCTGCTCAAGCAGACGGAGGGCACAGGCATCCAGATCTATACGCACTCCGAAATGCTGCCGGCTCACGGCTATCCGAAGCTGAAGCAGTATGCCCACCTGAAAGGAAATATCGGGAAAGCGTGGTACGACCAGCGGCGGTTGTTCGAGCAGTTTCCGGGGGCCATTCTGGCGACGACGAACTGCGTGATGCCGATTAAGGGCACCTACGCGGACCGGTTTTTCTCCTATGAGGTGGCGGGGCTTGAGAATGTGACGAAAATCGTCGGCGACGATTTCTCCCCGTTGATCGAACGGGCGCTGGAGCTGCCGGAGGCGAATATCGATTCCGAGCAAGTGCTGACGACCGGCTACCACCACGAGACGGTCATCGGACTCGCTCCGGAAATCATTCAAGCGGTCCGCGACGGCCTGATCAAGCGGTTCTTCGTCATCGCCGGCTGCGACGCTCCGGGCAAAGGCGGCGAGTATTACCGCGAGCTGGCCACTTCGCTTCCGAACGACACGGTGATACTGACGACGTCCTGCGGCAAGTTCCGCTTCAACGACGTCGACTACGGCACGGTAGCCGGCACCGGCATACCGCGGTATATCGATTTGGGCCAATGCAACAACTCCGGCTCTACGGTCAAAATCGCGCTGGCGCTGGCCGACGCCTTCGGCTGCAGCGTCAACGAACTGCCGGTAAGCATCGTGCTGTCCTGGTTCGAGCAGAAAGCCGTCGCCATCCTGCTGGGCTTGTTCAGCCTCGGCATCCGCGATATCCGGATCGGTCCGAAAGCGCCGGAGTTCATCAATGAAGGCGTCATGAACGTGCTCGTCGAGCTGTTCGGCCTGAAGCTGATCGGCGATGCGCAAGAGGATATGGCGGCTATGCTCGCTTTGAATTAGTTTGCACGGCAAGGGAACTGCACGTTTAGGTCAGCCTCTATCCCCCCTACCAGCCGCTCCAGCCGGATTGGGGGGATTTGTTGGAGTTGAGCGCTCTTTCCCTTTGGACGAAAACGGGGTCTGGAATAGTTTAACACCGCGCCGGAAATAATTAGAAGCGACATGTAGCAAACCAATGGCGCTCACAAGGAGCCGGGCAGGGGGGGGAGCCGAGCATCGAACAGCAAACCGGCAGCAGAGACTCGAACCGTCCGAAAGGTCCGGCAGATCGGCAAAGCCGTCCAACGTTCTACACCAACATCCGGCAGTCCGGCAGCATCGTCTCCAGCTCGTTGATCGGCATCGGTGTGCTGACCTTGCCCAGAATGGCCGCAGAATCGTCAGGGGAAAGCGGGTGGATCGTGGTCATAGGCGGCTGCCTGCTGGCCATCCTGGCGTTGTCCGTCATCATTAAGCTGTCCAACCGCCATCCGGGTCAGACGATTGTCGACTATGCAATCCGGCTGCTCGGCCCGAAGCGTTACCCTCTGGTCGGACGCCTCATCGGCCTTCCCTTATTCACCACATACTTTTTATATTGGGCGGCTTCTACCGCACTCATCGCCCGCAGCTTCGGCGAGGTCGTCGTAACCAACGTATTGAGGGAAACGCCTCTGGAAGTCGTTATACTGACGATGCTGTTCACAGGGTTGTTTTTCGTTATGCACGATGAGCAGGTGCTGGTTCGCGTCAATGAAATTTTGCTGCCGATCATCGTCGTCCCCGTCGTCATCATTGCTCTGTCTTCCCTGCAAAGCGCGCGGCTGGACAACGTGCTGCCGATATTCAGCGGGAATTGGCTCGGCTTGCTGAAGGGGGTTTTTTATACGGCCGGCTCGTATCTCGGCTTCGAGATGATGTCGATCTTTTTGGCGAATACGGAGCAGGGGGGCAAACGAATGACAGCCGGGATCATCGGCGTTGCGATCCCGGGGTTCATCTACGTGCTTATCGTATTTTCCGGCATATCCGTATTTGGCGTCGACGAGCTGCGAATTCTGGCCTGGCCGACTTTGGAGCTGGTCAAGACGAGCGAGGCGCCCGGACTGATCCTGGAGCGGCTGGAATCGGCTTTTCTCGGCGTATGGGTGGCATCCGTTTTTACGAGTGTGGGCAATATGTACTTCGCCGCAACGATCATCGCCACACAAGCTTACAAGGTGAAAAACCGGCGGTGGATCGCTGTTCTCATGCTGCCCGTGCTGTATTGGTTTTCCATGCTTCCTCCAAGCAGCCAGAAATTGATCGAGTACCAGAGGTTGAACATTTACTTGGGAATGTGCATCGCATATGCGGTGCCCGTGCTGCTGCTGCTGATATCCTTCGCGAGAGGCGGGCGCCGTCCGGGAAAGGCAAGTCCTTGAGGCGCCCCGGCCGCGACGGGCTTAAGCCGGCAAGTCCGGACTTGCGTTTCTTACCGGCAGAAAGGGTGAGGCAGCATCTTACGTTGGGTCAGCTCTCTTCCCAATCGATCCGGTATTCGTACATCCATCGATGGGCGTCCTTATCGGCTCTCCTAAGAAACAGCGGCATCATCAGATCGCGGAAAAACACTTGCACCGGGTTCGTCGCATGCTTGCGCCGGCCGATGCTTCTGGAGTAACGGACGATCTGTTCCACTCTGTCGCGGCGCTGTTGCTGGAAAAGGGCGAAGGCCTGCTCCTGATCGGGGAGGTCGCGGAGACACTTGGCCAGTACGATCGCATCCTCCAGCGCCAGCGAAGCGCCCTGCCCGGCATTTGGCGATGTGGCATGCAGGGCGTCGCCGATCAGACCTACAGATTTCTTGTGCCATTCCGGCAAGGAGGGCAGATCGTAGATCGGATAGACGCCGATCTCTCCTTCCATCCCATGCACGATACCCGAAAGCGGGGCGATATCGTCGGCATACAACTCCCGGATAGTTCGATGCCACTCCGCCTGGGGGATGCGCTGCAGATCTTGCCGGGTGGGCGATCCGCGATAGTCCAAGTTGCCGAACCAGTACACTTCGCCGTCTTGCCTCGTCAAATAGCCGAAAAACGCGCGTTTCCCGAACACCATCGTCTGGGTGCCCTGATCGTAGGGGAGTCTGCTGTCGGGCAAAAAACCGCCAAAGCTGATCAACCCTGTATAAGCCGGCTCCGGTGCGCCCGGAAAGACGATTCTCCGGACCCGCGAATGAATGCCGTCGCAGCCGATCAACAGATCCCCGGATGCGGTTCCCCCGTTCTCGAAAGAAATCTCCACGCGCTCCGCCGTATTCACTTCGACCGCTTTCAGCTTCTTGCCGTACTCGAGCGGAATGCCTTGACGCCGCGCTTCTTCCCGGAGAATCTGATGGAGCGCGCCTCTTTTCACCGTATACCCTTGGGGCTCCCCGCCGGAAGCGCCGATAACACCCAGCAGCTTGCCTTTGCCGCTGACCATCTTCATCGTATGCATTGCATACCCTTCGCGCCGGACTTCTTCATCCAACCCCAGCTCTTGCAAAACATACATCCCGTTGCGTGCCAGATTGAGAAACAACCCCGCATAGTCGTCGGCCTGCTCATCGGCTTCGAAAAGTACGGGAGCGAAACCGGCCCTCTTCAGAAAAAGCGCCAAGGCCGGACCGGCGATTCCGCATCCGACGATCAGCACTTTACGGGGGCGGCGAGGTCCGTTATTCGTCATGTCGTCATCTCCTTTATTCTTTTTGGAATAGTCTAATTAAACTATATTAGGATTAACTAAACGAAGTCAACTAAAATGTTCAAAATAGCTTGAATCGGCTATAATGAGTCGAGAATTAACCGGAGTGTGGAAGGAGCGAAAGACGGGTATGCCGAAACCGAAGCGCAGCAATTTGCTGGCTCTCGCCGTGTTGTCTCTTCTGAACGAACGGCCGATGCACCCTTACGAAATCGGGGTGACGATGCGTCAGCGCGGACTTTCCGGCAGCATCAAGCTCAATACGGGCTCGCTATACGCGGTTATCGAATCGCTGCTGAAGAGCGGGCTGATCGAACCGGTGGAAACGCAGCGGGAGGGCAAACATCCCGAGAGGACGATCTACCGGCCGGCCGAAGCGGGCAAAGCGGAGTTTTTCGATTGGCTGCGTATCTTATTAAGCACGCCTGCGAAGGAGTATCCTCAATTCGCGGCCGGGCTTTCCTTTCTTGCCCATTTGCCGCCCGGGGCGGCGCTGGAGCTGCTGCAATCGAGGGCCGAGAGTCTGAGCCGGCTGATCCTCGAAACCCGCTCTTCCATGGAGACGACGCTTTCCGGGGGAGTCGACCGGCTGTTCGTGATCGAGACGGAATATTCGCTGGCGCTGCTTGAGGCGGAGCGGACATGGGTCGTCCGGCTGATCCGGGATATAGAGGCCGGGGATTTGACGGAACGGACGAAGGACGGCTGGCATTGGGCGGTCCGGTTTACGGAGCCGCCTGCGGCCGGTCCGGACAAGGATGCCGATTAAAAGGCGCGAGGGCTGTGTGCGCGATCCTGCCGAATGACAGGGGACTGCGGCGGGAATTTTCCTTGTAACCCGGGGATTTTGTCAGAAACTTTCAAGTATAAAAGAGCCCGGAGGTTAACCGGAAGTGGAGAGACGACTAGAGAAGTTCAACAAGATTTACGCCATGCAATTGGTGACGATTTTTGCAGGTTTTATCGTTTTCGGCTTTTCGGAAAATAGTAAAGGACCGGCTATACCGCGCATTCAATTCGACTTCATGCTGAATGAATCCCAGCTCGGCACGCTGTTGTCGCTGAATGCGCTCGGCTATTTGCTGGCCTGCTCGTTCACCGCATTTCTGACCCGGATCTGGGGAATCAAAATCGTAAGCGTCGCTGCGTTCGGGTCGATGATCGCCTCGGGCGTGCTTATTTATTTCTCCCACAGTTACCCGGCGTTTGCTTCGTCGTATTTTCTCATGTACATCGGCAACGGGATGCTGGAGATTGCGTTAGCGATTCTGGGCGCACGTATTTTCGTGAAAAATACGGGGACGATGATGAATTTGACCCACGGCTTCTACGGGATCAGCTCCACGGTGGCTCCCCTGGTGGCGACGGGTTTAATGAACGTAACCGTGCTCGGGCATACGCTGGACTGGCGCGGCATGTATCTGGTGATGCTGTCCCTGTCGATTCTGCCCATTATATCGGCCTTACGCTCCTCGTTCCCGGGCGACAGCCTGACGCATGAGGAACGGATTCCGCTGAAAGCCTTGATGCGCGACCCGGCCCTCTGGCTGATGGTGCTGATCCTCACCTTCGGCGTCGTGTCGGAGCTGGCGGTAGGCGGCTGGCTCGTTTATTTTCTGGAGAAGGCTTACGGATGGGATACCGTTACGGCCTCGGGCATGCTGTCGGCTTTTTTTCTATGCTTTACGCTTGCCCGGCTTATATTGGGGCCCTTGACCGATAAGATCGGGTTCACCCTGTCGCTTATTGTTTTCTCGGGATTTTCGGCCTTATGTACGTTTGCAGCCCTGATCGGAGGCGAAGGTTATGCCGTTCTGTTCGCAGCGGCGGGACTGGGGATCGCGATGATTTATCCGACGGTTATGGCCTTTATCGCCAAACGGTATTCGAGGGGCAGCGACACGGCCATTACCTTTACCGTTACGCTGATGGGGGTAGGGAGCGTGATCGGCAATTATCTCATTGGAGGCGTCATAGAAGGTACGAAGGCGATTTACGGCGCCGATACTCCCATCGGTCTGCTCCGGGGGCTCCAGGCCGGGTACGGATTTATCGGGTTGTGCGCCGCTGTGTGCGCCGCTTTCGGCGTCGTGCTGTACCGCTACTTAAAACGGCGGAGGGAACTGATTTAACCCGATAGAATAGGAAGGAACCGGACAGCGAAAGCGTTCGAGCAGGCATGCAGGGCCGGCACATAGCAAAGAGCGCAGCGAGAAGGGGGAGGTCTTACGCTGCGCTCTTTGTTTGAAGCTGATACAGTATATGATAGGTTGCTAGATTTCGACAAGACGAATAAACGGTAGAGAAAGACCATTTATTGGCGCCGCCGGACAAGACGCCGGCGTTCCCCCATTTGGCTATGGAGGTGCGCGCAATCCGCTGGCGGCTCTTCCCCAGCGGCTGCCGGTTCGGGCGGTTAAACTGCGGTGAGGAAGGGGCGGCTCCCGCAGAATGAAGCTGCTGCTTATGAAGGAATAACGATAAGTCTCCCGCCAGAAAACATCCAATAGTGAGGTAATCCATGAAAACTAGTAAAAAACGGATGAGTCCGGACGATGCGTGGGGCGAACTGCAGGAATGTATCGCAGGCGCACAGAACCGGGTTTCCGTACTCCCTTGCAAGAGAGAACAAGGGATCGCAACGCTTGAACATTTGCAGCTATCGAATCGATCTTATCTGGGAGCCATTGCCCTTGAAACCGGCGGACTGTTAATCGACGGCGGCTGGTTAAAAGTTTTGGGGGCCGGCAACTCCAGTATTTCGGGATCGCTGCTTACCTGGAACAACCCGATCGGAGACGCTTTAATCGTCGCGTACGATTTGGTCGGGGGCTGTTTTGCGCTAAGCGGGGGAACGGGAACCGTACAATATTTTGCTCCGGACACGCTAGCTTGGGAAGACCTGAAAGTCCCCTATTCCGGATTTATCGATTGGGTGCTGAATGGGGAGTTGGCTTTATTTTACGAGACGTTCCGGTGGAAAGAGTGGCTGCACGATTCGCAAAACATTCAAGGCGACCAGGCGTTTTTACTGTACCCGTATCTATGGACGGCTGAAGGAAAAGAGGTGGAGCGCGCCTCGAGAAAAGCGGTCGGCGTCAAAGAACTATGGGAGATGCAGCTGGAATTCGCAAGGCTGTTGAACGGACAGTCGTAGAAGCGCTCCGGACCGCGATCCTTCGTAATTCCTTGGCCGGCAGCCCGGGGGCCGCTTTCCCCGGCAATCGGGCCCCGCAGCGACAAGCCGACTTTGCGGGACCTCATATAAGGGCAGCCGGCCTGCCCTTCCTACGGTTACGCTCCCCTTTACGCTAACCTTTGAACGATAACCCGCTCTCCTGCAAAGCCGCCCGAAGCTTGGGCAACGACGCGGGTCCCATCCCGTGAAATTTCAAAATCTCTTTCTCGCTATAGGTCGAAAGCTGCTGCAAACTCGTAATGCCGTTATGTTCCAGCGCCCGTCTGGCCGGCGCCGAGAGAAGGGAGAGAAACGCGCTGTCAGGCGCTGCTTGCTGCTCGCAAACCGGACATGTCGGACAATCGGTGCTTTTGTAGTACCGGTGTCCCTGGCTGCACGTTCTTAACGTTTTCGGTGAAGCCGCCACGATTCATACCTCCTTTCATCCTAGTTCGTTTATCCCCTGCCTGCATGTGAACCTGCCTTCAACCCATTTCAGTGATAGGAGGCAAACAAGAGCGGTTTGTACGCTTTTGAAAAGCAGCTGCATAAAACGCATACAAGGGCCATCCGGCGTGGGACAGGCTCGTTTTGTCGTTGCTGTCGTCATTTCGCTGCTTCCGTTTCCCCTATCCGCCGATCCTTCTCGTTCGGGCGAGAATCGACCTGGCGTATTCGGAGGGCGTCATGTCGGCGATCCGCTTGAACTGCTTGGAGAAATGGTGGATGCTGCTGTAGCCCAGGCTTTCGGCAATCGACGATATATTGCCGTTCTCCTCGCGAATAAGCTGCTTGGCCCGGTCGACTTTCAGACGATTGAAATATTCCATCGCCCCCATGCCCGTATGCTCCTTGAAGATCATTTTAAGTCCCGTGCGGCTGATCGCGAAGATGTCGCACAGCTGGTCGAGCGTATAATTTTGTTCGATATGGCTTTTCATGAACTGGATGATTTTCGAGAAAGATTCGTTTGTCGGGACCTCACCGACCAAGGCGGCTTTGCTTCTTGCGCTTTGTTCCGCTCTTCTCCGGCGGATCAGACGAATCAGAAAAATTTCCAGATAATTGCGGATCAGCTGCTCTCCGCCGAAGGCCGCGCTCTCCCGCTCATGCGGGCACCCCGAGATCATCGGCGAGTTGACCGGGGGATCGAACGCCTGCAAGCCCTCCTGAACAATCAAGGATAAGATCTGGTATTCGTCCTCTTGCAGACGAAAGCGGCATTCGCCCTCGAAGACGGACATGCAGGCCGAGTCGCATTCGAACGAGAGGATAATAATATTGCAGGTCGTCTTGTTTAGCGATCGGCCCCCATGAAACAGATCTGGCATGAAAAACAAGATGTCCCCTTGACGGAGGTGATACGTCCCCAGATCGGTATAAAACTCCACTTCCCCTTTATCGATATAGATGAATTCCCAGAAGTCGTGGCGTTCTCCTCCTTTGGTGCTAAAATGTTTGGACATTTCCCGGTAATAAAAGGTGACCAGCTTGCGAATGGTCAGTTCTTCCTTCAACACATGTCTCGGACGCATCGGCCGGATTCCCCCTGATCCAATTGAAATCGTTTGCAACGAACGACAGCGAGCAGAACCGATATGATCTTATTATATTTCATGTTCTTGGCCGGATAAAAGAGGGGACAGCCGCCACCTTTCGATTCCAAGGCCGTATCCATTCGCAGAACGGCTTGCGATGTCAGGCGAGCTCCTGATTGGGAGCCGAATGTTTTGACCGGATTGACAAAACGTTTGACCTTTGCGGCAAAGCCCTGCCCCCGTCTTGGCTTTATGATAAATATAAGAAAACTGCCGGGGAGGTGAGGGGAGGTTGAATAAGGTCGTTTGCCAACATAGGGTAATCGATTTCTGAAAAGCGGTACTAACATGGCATACGGGTTCCGGAGAGATGTCCCGCACAAGAAGGCAAAGCTGTCCGGTGAGATCCGATGCTCCGATGCAAGTTGCGGTAGAATTCAGGGAAACTGGGGGAACTGAACATGGGAACAAAAGCGAGAAACAGGAAGAAAGTGAATGGGCTTGTACTTCCGGCTCTTCTGGCCGGTTTGACGCTGGCAGCGTCCGGCTGCGGAAACGGCAGCGAGCAGGGGAGCGGAAACGGGGGATCGGCCGCCGAAGGCGACAACCAGCCGCCCAAACGGACGGAGCCGGTCGAGCTCGTGATCCATACGAACAACGGGGGGACGCCGGAAAGCTTCGACGCCAATTACGGGGATCGGATCCGCAAGAAATTCCCCGATTACAAAATCACTTACATCCAGAGCAAAGCGGGCAGCACGCTGCAGGATTTGCTCGCAACCGGTCAGCGGGTGGACATTTTGTTCCAGACGGATTCGTACTACTTTGAGCTGGCCGAGGGGTCCAAACTCGAATTCGATATGACCGAGCTTGCCAAAAAGCACGGTGTCGATCTGAACGCGATCGAGCCCCGGCTGATCGAAGGCTTAAAAGCGTCGGGCGGCGGCAAGTTGTATGCGCTTCCGGTCAGCAACATGATTCAGGTTCTCTATTACAACAAAGGAATTTTCGATAAATTCGGCGTTCCTTATCCGAAGGACGGAATGAACTGGGATGAAGTGCACGAGCTGGCCAAAAAACTGGACCGTGAAGACGGCGGCATCCCCTATATCGGATTTACGGCGTCGCCGGCCCATATTCTCGGCAACAACCAGTATTCCATTCCTTATGTGGATGCCAAGACGGAAAAACCGACGTTTCTCGACGGCACCTGGAACAAATTGTTCGAGACCTACTTATTAACTCCGGGCAAGACCGCAGGATACCAAAAGTTCGTAACGGACAAAAAGAAGCTTCCGTACCGGCTGGAATTTACCGATGCTCCGACGCTCGGCATGTTCGTATTCAACTCCAGCTTCCCGTTCTCGATCCCGAACATTAACGACATTAATTGGGATCTGGTCTCGCTGCCTGTCTTCAAGGAGAAGCCGAAAGTCGGCTCGCAGTCGATGCCTGTCGTGTTCGGCATCACCTCGACGGCCAAAGAGAAGGACGCGGCGATGGAGGTCATCAAGTATCTGGTATCGGAAGAGGCCCAATTGTCCGAAGCGAAAAAAGGCAACATGCCGATCTTGACCAGCGAGACGGTAAGAAAAGCGTTCGCGCAGGATACGCCGTTTAAGGACAAAAACTGGGCGGCCTTGTATGACAATCAGATCGCTCCGGGCGTTACGAAAAATCCGTACCTGCTGTCGGTCGAACGGGTGCTCACTCCATACGTACAGCAAGTCATCGAAGGGAAGAAGGATCTCAATACGGCGCTGCGCGAAGCGCAGGAGCAGGCGGAGAAGACGATCGCCGACGCGAAGCTCAAAAAATAAACCGGCGCTGGATTGTATCGTAAACTCGGCATAATGGAGGGTTTGGAATGAACGGATTCAATTCATGGCTGCCCCATCCGCGATTCATGTCAGTCAAGCAAAATGCAGCGATCCTATGTCTGTTCACACTGCTGTTTCAACTGCTGGGGCTGGCAGCGGCGGCGCCGCAGGCCATCGCCCATAGTCCGGGGGACGACGCGATGCATAACGGAGGCTTCGAGCAAATCACCGACGGCAAACCGCTTCCTTGGCTGGCGATGGGGGGCTGGAGCAATCCCGAGATCCAGGTCGCATCCGCGGCGGCACGCTCGGGTGCGGAAGGCATCCGGATCGAGACGGCACAGACGACGAACCCGTGGATCGCACAGGATGTGCTCGTCGAATCGGGCGCCGTATACGACGTGTCGGTCTGGTTCAAGTCGCCTGGAGTAACCGGAAGCATAGGGGTTAAATTCGAATATTACCGGGATCAGGTGCGTACCCCGGCCAACCGGCTAAGCCAGTACGATATGCAGAAAAATATTTTGGCCCAGGATATAACGGGCGACTGGCAGCAATTGCGGTTTGAGGCTGAGATTCCTCAAGAGGCCGGACTGATCCTGGTCTATTTGCGGATGTACGGAACCGGATCGGTTTCTTTTGACGATGCTTCCTTCGTTCTGCTGAAGCATAGGCCCATGATCGATTTGACGACAGACCGGATTTTCTATTATGCCGATGCCGATGAAGGCAACGTGGAGGCCGCTTTCAACTCGCAGGTCGGTCCCTTGGATCAGCTGCATGCGGAGGCCCGCATCTACCGGGAGTCGACCGGTGTCGTCCTTGCGACGTATGCGCATGCGAATGCGGCGCTGCCGATGAGCTTCCCGTTCGATCCGTCGCAGATGGTCATGGAGGAGCCGTACGGGGTGGAGGTCCGCCTTATGGACTCATCGAATGCGGTTCTGGAAACCGTGACGAAGCCGGTGTACCGGATCAACCGTCCGACGATGCTGCGGAACGACGGAACGCTTCTGGTGGACGGGAATCCGTTTTTTCCGATCGCGGCCTACCATGTGCGTCAGACCGACTATCCTTATTTAAATGAAGCTGGGATCAATACGGTGCAGGGTATCGTCACGAATAACGCCAATGCGCTGCAAAGCGCGCTTGATGCCGCCCACCAAAGCGGGCTGAAGGTGTTGGTTCCGCTGTACTATAATATGAAAGTAAAAGAAAATGCGGCGCTGACCGAGCAATTCGTAACCCGGTTCAAAACGCATCCGGCGGTGCTCGCCTGGATGATTATGGATGAACCGTTCTCCAACGGCAAAACACTGGAGGAGCTGGCCGACGCCTACCGGCTGATTCGGTCGCTCGATCAGGCGCATCCGACCTATATGGTCGAAGCCATGCCGCCGTATTACGCCACGACAGCCAAGGCGACGGATATTCTGGTAACGGATGTGTATACCATCCCGTATGAACCGATCTCCTTAGTCGGCGAACGGACGGCGGCGGCCAAGCAGGCGGCAGGGGAAAAGCCGGTCTGGAACGTCCTGCAGGCGATGTATAATCCGCCGAACTGGCCGATTCTGCCGACGATCGGGCAGGTGCGCAATGCGGCGTACCAGACGCTGGCGAATGGCCTGCAAGGCGTAGCCTACTATTCGATCAATGAAAATACGTTCCAACTGCGGCAATCCGCGCTCTGGCCCGGGCTGGTCGATTTCCGGGAAGAGCTGGAGCTGTTCGGCCGGCTGGTAACCGAAGGGAGCCGGATCGGCCAAGGGCAGACGGACCACGGCCGCTGGGCCGTGTGGGAGCATGAAGATGTCCGCTACGCCGCAGCCGTCAATACAAGCGAACAAATCCGTCAGATGACTGTCCCGCTGGGGGTAACGGGCTATCGCGCGGAATTGCTCTATGGGGACACGCGCTCGGTGCTGGATGGGCAGGGCGATGAACTGACGGTTCATCTGGGTCCGCAGCAAGCGCTTCTCTACCGGATTACCCCGTTCGAGAACAGGATCTCGGAAGCATTAACGATCGCGGCTCATGCTTCGGGGCTTTCTGCGGATGCCCAGTGGACGTCCCGCATGAACCAGCTGGAAGCCAAACTGAACGTGATCCGGGGTTATCTGACCGGAGCCGCCCCCGATCCCGCTGCAGCCGTTCATACGGCGATTCAGGCTTTGCACAAGGCGGGCCAGTTGGAAGAGTGGGCCGATCTGAACGGCAGCGCATCTGCAAAGCCGGATATGCTGGCCGCTATGAAGCAGCTCAGAGAGCGGCTCGGGCCGCTGGCCGCCTCGTATGTCCGGAGTGAGCTTCATGTCGGAGGCGGACTGCTGGTCGGACAGGAGGAGCGGAACGAGCTGTCCTTCACCTTGCACAACGGAGCGGAGACCGGACTGCAAAACATCCGGGTCACGTTGAAGTTTCCCGATCCGTTCGGCCTGGAGCCGGAAACCCGGACCGTCTCCCCGCTCGGCAGCGGCCAATCGGCGACGGAGACGTTCAGCTTCCGCATGGCGGAGCCGTTGCTGGAGAAGAGTTACCGGCTGCAAGCCGTTATCGAGCTGGAGTACTCCAACAAACCGGGAGTTGCGATCTTAACGGATACGTTCATTCGGTCTCCTTATACGGATCTGCTAAGCGCGAAGATCGAACCGGACGCCATTCTGGCGAATAAGGGCGGCAGTTACCCGTTTACGGTGAAGGTTGATAACAACGTGCCGGGAAGCCTGCAGGTCGGATTCGAGACGGAGCCCTCATCCGCCTTGTCCGTACAGCTTCCCGCTCCTTTCCAACTGCCGGGGAATCAGCAAGTTACGGTCAGCGGCACGGTATATGTACCGATGAGCGTTACCGACGGGGTCTATGCGGCGACGATCCGGGTGCAGGCGGACGGGAAGACGGTCCGGTCGATGCCGCTTCAGATCCGGATCGATAAAAACAAGCTGCCCAATCCGGGATTCGAGCAGGCTAACGCTTCAAGCACGGGACCTGCCGGCTGGCTGATGCGTCAAGGAAGCTGGGTACAGGACGCCGTCTACGGCGGTCATTATGCCGTCTCCTTGCAGCCCGATTCGGCCAACGCCTGGAACGTTATCAACTCCGACCTGATCGCGATCGAACCGGGTACCCGACATGTGTTGAAGGGCTGGGCCAAAAACGGCGCTACCGGCGGCAGCGTGTCGATCGGGCTGAGGGAGGTCCGGGAGAACGGCTCATCGACGATCGGTTATACGTGGAAAGAGATCGCGCCCGCTTCCGACTGGACGTATTACGAGTTGGAGGTAACGCCTGCGGCGGCGGCCAAGTATGTGCAGGTTTATTTGAAATCGGACGCGGACGTGGATGGAACGGCATGGTTCGACAATCTATATGTCGGAGAAATCGAGTGATCCGCACGATAAGCAGGAAGGCACGGGGCGGGGAGAACCCGCCTCTTCCTTTAGAGGAAGCAGGGGGAGAGCGAAGATGAATCCGTTGGACAATTCAGTCTGGATGTGGAACGGCCGAAGCCGCGACGAGGTGAATCAATATGTGGAATTCCGCCACGAATTTACACTGCCGCAGCAAGCGGAGCAGGCGAGCCTGTATATTTCCGTAGATTCGGAGTACGCCGTATGGATCAACGGGACATGGGCGGATGCCGGTCAATATGACGATTTCCCGGATCATAAAGCTTACGACCGGTTGCCCGTCGGGCATCTGCTGCGGAAGGGGGATAATGTGCTGTGTGTGCTCGCCTATTATCAAGGCGTTAACAGCTTTCAATATATTCCGGGCACCCCGGGGCTGATCTACACGCTGGAGACGGGGATGGAGACGATCCGGAGCGGCAGCGGCGCGTATTGCCGGCCTTCGCGGACGTATGCTTCCGGACGGCTCCCGATGAGCACGGCGCAGCTCGGGTTTACGTTCGAATACGACGCGGCCCGCGGCGACGGCTGGCTCAGTCCGGAATACCGGATGACGGACGAGTGGAAGCGATCCGGTCCGGGACGGGCTGCAGACGAGTATCCGGCATGGTATGCGAGACCGGTGCGCAAGCTGGATGTGAAAGAGCGATGCGGATCGAAGCTGATCACCCAGGGAGTGTACGTGCGACAAGCGGCGCCGTCCGATGCGATAGTGGCGGAGCTGATGCAGAGCGACTACTTGTCCCATCGCCTGTCCCGGTCGCTCATCGGCGGCGGAGGTCCGCTGACGCTTCCCTCTTCGGGGGGATTGCCGATCAAGCCCGAAGCGTTTCCAGAAAACGGCGGCGTGTATCTGGTGCTGGATATGGGGCGGGAAGAATGCGGTTTTCTGGAGCTGGAGCTGGACGGAGAGGAAGGCGCCGTTCTCGATATCGCATACGGCGAGCATCTGGACGATCTTCGGGTCCGCGCATCGGTCCGCGGCAAACATTTCGCCACCCGATACCGGTGCGGCAAGGGACGGCAAAGGTTCACCCATTATATGAAACGATGGGCGGGGCGCTACCTGCAGCTTCATATTAGCGGCGTTAAAGAGAAGTTCGTGCTTTATTACGCAGGCCTTCGGTCCGTGGAGTACCCGGTTGAATGGAAAGGCGAATTCCGCTGCCCCGACCGGCTTCACCGTCAAATCGAGCAGGTGGCCGTCCGCACCCTCCATCTGTGCATGCACGAGCATTACGAGGATACGCCCTGGCGCGAGCAGGCGTTGTACGCCATGGATTCCCGGAATCAGGCATTGTGCGGATATTACGCCTTCGGCGAGTACGAATTTCCGGCCGCGTCGAACCGGCTGTTCAGCGAAGGGTTGAAGGAGGACGGTTATCTGGAGCTGACCGCTCCGGCGAGAAGCCCGTTCACGATTCCGTCCTTCAGCTTCCTATGGATCGTTCAACTGGAGGAACATTTGCTGTACAGCGGCGATCTTGAGCAGGCCCAAGCGATGCTCGGCATCGTTCGGCGGATGTTGGATCAGCATACGGCCCGCTTGCGGGACGGGCTGCTGGTCACTCCGGGAAGCTCCGGCTACTGGAACTTCTACGATTGGGAGCGCGGTTTGAACGGTGCGGCCGCAACCAAGCCGGGTTACGAAGGACTGGAGGGCACGAGATTCGACGCGCCGCTTAATCTGTTTTTCGCGATGGCGTTGGAGGCTGCGGGCGGCATGGCGGATGCCTGCGGAGACGCTGCAGCGGCCCGGGGCTACCGGGAAACCGCGCATAAGGTGAAAGCGGCCGTCCATGAACAGTTCTGGGATGCGACGTCGCTCGCTTACCGGACGTATCTGGGGGGAGACGAAGGCGATCATTATGCCGAATTAACCCAATCGTTGGCCCTCTGTGCCCGTGTATGCCCGGAGCCGGCTGCGGCCGATTTAAGGAGACGGTTGTCTTGCCCGGACAACGGATGGGTGCCGGTTTCGCTCAGCTACGCCTTATTCAAGTTCCAGGCTTTGCTGGCCGAACCCGAGCTATACGGGCAGATCGTATTCGATACGATTGAGGACGATTGGGGGCATATGCTGTACCGCGGCGCGACGAGCTTCTGGGAGACGAAGGACGGGGCCGACGCGTTCGGTCAGGCCGGGAGCTTGTGCCACGGCTGGTCGGCCATCCCCGTTTATTTTTATTACGCCTATATACTGGGGGTCCGGCCGGTCGAGCCGGGTTTTCGGGTATTTCGGGTGGAGCCGGTGCGGACGGTGTTTCATCAAGCGTCAGGCACGATCCCGACACCGTATGGCGACATTCAGGTGGAATGGAAGATGACGCCGGACGGACTTGTCCTGCATCTGGAGCACCCGGAGGGGACGGTGCGGGAGTCGTAAGCATCTAGTAGCGGCAGTAGCCGCTGCTGCGGGACAGGGAGGAGCTCCGGCCGATCAGGGGTGATGTAAGATAATCGGGTTGCGTCTCTTCCTGGGGGAGGGACGCTTTTTTTCGTGGTGGAGGTAACGAATAAGAGTGGTTTGTGAGGCTGTCGATTCAATGTGTAGAAGTGTTAGCAGGCCGTTCCAAGTGAAAAGTTACCTTCTTCTACTCAAACAGGTTGTCCGGAATCCCTTGATTGAATAAGGATTGTAAGGTAGGGGATTCCAGACAAAACTCGCCAGAAGGTAATCTTTTCCCTTTCCACTTGGTTGTCCATAATAAATCGACAGCCTCGTTTGTATGCTTTATTTGGTCCGCAAACCGGGTTGGACACGGAATAAGAGCGGTTTGCAGCTCCTAAAATCCGCGAAAAGGGTGCAGACGTGGTCGGCAGTTAGCAACAAAAAAGCCCTCTTATCAAAAAGAGGACTTGCTTCGTCATTATAGCCGCGGACCGTTCGAACGCTCGCTTCTAGCTATGCATCGACTGCGCTTTAGCTTGCTCGCGGGTCGCTTCGTTCAGCATCGACTTCCAGTCGGCGAACTTGGTCTGCCTGGCGACATGCCGGTCCCACAGTTCGTCGGGAATGTTACGGATATCATCGAGCGTATCGGCTTGGAAATTGCCGATCTCCAGAAACTCGTTAAAGCTTTTGCAGGAGGAATGCTTGCTCATAAACGACTTGGTGAACAGTTCGTCGAGCGAAGTCTGGCCTTCCTTACTTGTTTTTTGACCCTGCAATTCTTTAAGCAATTCGTCAAAGGGCATAGGTTTTTGTTTTCTCAGAGGATCACTCCTAAATTTAATGTTCTCGGTAAACTATAACACATCACGGCTATAAAATGTCGCCTTTTCCAAAAATCAGAGTCAGATGCGTCTCGCACCGCCTATTTATTCGTTAACGCGGCCCACGACTCTTCCAGCCATTTTTCGAACTCTGCGCCTTTGTCCCCTTCATAAGTATCGTATACATCAAGTCTCATCTTATGCAGTTTTTCCTTGAATTGCTCGAACGAGTGGCCCTCCGGCAAACTTTTTTTAATGCGGACGAAAATTTTCGTCGTTCCCTTGACCAGTTCGCCCTTTTTCCTGCGCGGCTGCTGCACGTTCTCGCCAAACTCCTTGAGCTTGCGGTAGGCGGCCTCCTGGACTTGATACACCGTGTCGTTATTCATCCGGTGCGTCAAGATGTCGATCACCTGCTCATGTTTCCAGGCGCCGAGCTCTTCTACGGCAGTCAGCCGCTCGCGCCAATTCGATGTCCGGTTCGAGGCCGTTTTGAGTTCCGCATAGTTAGGCGGCAATTCGTTTTTCGCTTTTCGTTTGTCCAATCGATTCCAGCACCTTTCGTTGTTTAGATTCCGCTTTCCTGGTGTAAACTTCCTGCTGTTGGTTCGTGCGCCGTCCGTTCTAGAGCTCCCTAAGGCGAGAGCCGTGAATTTTACTTGGCATAGTCATTGTACCAAGCAGGTGGAAGAATGCAACCGGAGGCGTCTGCGGGTTATCGCCGGACGGAGCTCCCTTCCAAGGCCGGGCGCGTTGCAGTACAATAATCGATAAGGAGCTGAGCGATATGAAAAATGAGATGATAGCCAGATTTACCTCTTACGTGCAGGTGGATACCCAATCGAACGACGGTAGCCCGTCTTGTCCTTCCACGCCGGGGCAGTGGACGCTCGGCAGGATGCTGGTCGAGGAACTGAAGCAGATCGGGATGGAGGAAGTGACGATCGACGAGAACGGCTACGTCATGGCTACGCTTCCGGCTAATACGGATAAGCCGGTACCGGTCATCGGTTTTCTCGCGCATATCGATACGGCGACGGACTTCACCGGGGCGGGCGTCCAGCCGCAGACTGTGGACAACTACGACGGCGGGGACATCGTGCTGAACGAGGAGCAGCGGATCGTCCTGTCGCCTCGCGATTTCCCCGAGCTGGCCGGTTATAAGGGACATACGCTCATTACGACGGACGGCACGACGCTGCTCGGAGCCGACGACAAAGCCGGGATGGCCGAGATTATGACGGCGATGGCGTATCTGATCGCGCATCCGGAGATTAAGCGCGGCAAAGTCCGGGTCGCGTTCACGCCCGACGAAGAGATCGGACGGGGTCCGCACCGGTTCGACGTTGTCGCCTTCGGCGCGCAGTATGCGTATACGATGGACGGGGGCCCGCTCGGCGAGCTGCAGTATGAGAGCTTTAATGCGGCGGCTGTCCGCATTTTGTGCAGAGGGAAAATCGTACACCCGGGCACGGCCAAAGGCAAGATGGTCAACTCCGCGAAAATAGCGATGGAGATCAACCGCCGGCTTCCGGTGGAGGAAGCGCCCGAGTTTACGGACGGCTACGACGGCTTTTTCCACCTGATCTCGATAAACGGCAATGTGGAGGAGACCGTGCTGAGCTACCTCATCCGCGACTTCGACCGGCAGCGGTTCGAAGGGAGAAAGGCCGAGCTGACCGGCATCGTCGAGGAGCTCCGGCACGTATACGGGCAAGAGCGCATCGCGATTGAGATTAAGGATCAATACTTCAATATGCGCGAGAAGATCGAGCCGGTCATGGAAATCGTCGATATCGCCCGCCAGGCGATGGAGAGTCTCGGAATCGAGCCGGTCATCCAGCCGATCCGGGGCGGGACCGACGGCTCCCAGCTGTCGTATATGGGATTGCCGACTCCCAACATTTTTACAGGCGGCGAGAACTACCACGGCCGGTACGAGTACGTGTCGGTCGACAACATGCTGAAGGCGACCCACGTGGTCGTGGAGATTGTTAAGCGCTTCGAGCAGCGGGCTTAATCCAAAACAAATGATCCATTTGCAGCGGTTGCTATTGACAGATCCGTCTGTTTTATATACTAATAATAGTAGTAGCAGTCTAGTTACTTGAGTGCCAAAACGATTGGACCGCCTTTCTTCACGGGTGACGAATACGACATCGCGGTTTTGGCGCGGCTATTTTCACTATTGGAAGGAGACTTATTCGTGGCTAAGAAACAGTTTCAGGCGGAATCGAAACGATTGCTGGAAATGATGATCAACTCGATCTACACGCAGCGGGAAATTTTCTTAAGGGAGCTAATCTCCAACGCCAGCGACGCCATCGACAAAATGTATTACAAGGCGTTAACGGACGACCAGCTTGTGTTCAACAAAGACGATTATTACATCAAAGTCACCGCAGATAAAGAGAACCGGACCTTGACGATCTCCGATACGGGTATCGGGATGACCAAGGAGGAGCTTGAAAATAACTTGGGGGTCATCGCGAAGAGCGGCTCCCTGGCGTTCAAAAAAGAAAACGAGCTGAAGGACGGCCACAACATTATCGGCCAGTTCGGGGTCGGCTTTTACTCCGCGTTTATGGTAGCCGATGTCGTTACCGTAATCAGCAAAGCGCACGGCAGCGACGAAGCGTTCAAGTGGGAATCTGAGGGTGCGGACGGCTACACGATCGAGTCGTGCGGGAAAGATTCGGCAGGGACCGAGATTATTCTCAAAATCAAGCCGAACACCGAGGACGACCAGTACGACGAGTATTTGGAGGAATACCGTTTAAAGGCGATTATCAAAAAGTATTCCGACTTTATCCGCTACCCGATCAAAATGGATGTCAAAGGACAGCGGCCGAAGGAAGGCGCCGACGAAAACGACAACGAGCTTGAGGAGTATGTCGAAGAGCAGACGATCAACAGCATGGTTCCGATCTGGCGCAGAAACAAAAGCGAGCTGACGGCTGACGATTACGAGAAGTTTTACAACGAGAAACGGTACGGCTTCGACAAGCCGCTGAAGCATATCCACATTAGCGCGGACGGCGCCGTCGTATACAACGCGATTTTGTTCATTCCGGAAAATACGCCTTTCGATTACTATACGAAGGAATACGAGAAGGGACTCGAACTGTACTCCAACGGCGTGCTGATCATGAACAAGTGCGCGGACCTGCTCCCGGACTATTTCAGCTTCGTCAAAGGGATGGTCGATTCGGAGGACCTGTCGCTGAACATCTCGCGCGAGATGCTGCAGCATGACCGTCAGCTCAGCCTGATCGCCAAAAACATCAAAAACAAAATCAAAAGCCAGCTGCAAAGCATGCTGAAGGACGAGCGGGACAACTACGAGAAGTTCTACAAAGCGTTCGGCCGCCAGCTCAAATACGGCGTATACAGCGACTACGGCATGAACAAGGATCTGCTGCAGGATCTGCTCATGTTCCACTCCTCCAAGGAGAAAAAGCTGGTCACTCTGGACGAGTACGTCTCGAGAATGCCGGAAGACCAGAAGTATATCTACTACGCCTCGGGCGAGTCGATCGAGCGGATCGAGAAGCTGCCGCAAGCCGAGCTGGTCACGGATAAAGGCTACGAGCTGCTGTACTTCACGGACGATATCGACGAGTTCGCGATCAAGATGCTGATGAACTACAAGGAGAAGGAGTTCAAATCGGTATCGAGCGGCGATCTCGGCATCGAGCCGGACGAGAAGGACAAGGAGTCGGATGAGGAGCAGAGCGAGAACAAGGACATTTTCGAGCATATGCAAACCGTGCTCGCCGGCAAAGTGAAGCAGGTCCGGACGTCCAAGCGGCTGAAAACCCATCCGGTCTGCCTGACCGCCGAGGGCGAGCTGACGATCGAGATGGAGAAAATCCTGAAGGCGATGCCGAACGGCCAGGACGTCAAGGCGGACAAGGTGCTCGAAATCAACGTCAACCACGAAGTGTTCCGGTCGCTGAAGGATGCGTTCGCCGGCGATAAGGCGAAGCTCGATCTGTACACGAACCTGCTGTACAACCAGGCTCTGCTGATCGAAGGATTGCCGGTTGAAGACCCGGTGGAATTTACGAACAATATTTGCAAAGTCATGGTGTAATGGATTCGCCGTGGCGGCGCTAGTTGAAGGAACCCTGTCTGGCATTGTGCCGGGCGGGGTTTTTGCACATGACTCATACTGATTAAGTGATTAAGTCGGCTAATTGGGCCGGCAGGTGTTGCGGTCGTTCATGGTGATCGTGATCGCGATCGCGGTCCGTCGGCCCTAGGCCCTGCTTGGGAGGGGAAAACCGGATAAGAGCGGTTTGCGAGGCTGTCGATTCATTGTGGACAACCAAGTGGAAAGGGAAAAGATTACCTTCTGGCGAGTTTTGTCTGGAATCCCCTACCTCACAATCCTTATTCAATCAAGGGATTCCGGACAACCTGTTTGAGCAGAAGAAGGTAACTTTTCACTTGGAACGGCCTGCTAACACTTCTACACATTGAATCGACAGCCTCGTTTGCACCCTTTATTTTGTCCATAACCCGTTTGAATGGGGAAATAAGAGCGGTCTGGGACTGCTAAAATCGGCGAAAAGGGTGTAGACCCCGCCAGCGGGTTGAAATAAGTGGTGCGAATCGCCTTTATTCGTCTCGTTTTTTCGATTAGGTTGAAAATAAAGGGTGCGAGAAGGGTGCGAGAAGCTCTTATTGTGCGATAGCATGCGGGAGGGTCTCAGGCGGAATTAAGGCATTAAGGCAGCTTGGGCCATCCTTCGGTGCTGCTCGTTACATAGCCGCTGATGAGCCACCTGCTGCCGTCCGTCCGTTCCAGTTGCAGCGTATCGGTATAGGTCACCTCGGCGCCGTCGTGTTTCCTGGTTCGGACCTGGACGGAAGCCGTCTTGAGATCGGAGCCGGACTCCCGGATCGAGGCGATCGTGTAACCTTGAATATCCCCGTAATAGAAACGATAGTTGGCCAAAAAAGCGGGGGATACGGTGAGGTAAGGTGCTGTGCCTCCGATATCGACCCGGAACGCGTTGTAGAAGCCTTCAATTGTGGCGCGGGCCTCGGCGTGATGCGCGGATAACGGATCGGCTCGATTTTTCCAGAGGGAGCTCGCGATGCCCAGTAAGACTGCTGCCACGATTAAGATTGAGAGAATCCGGACTTTTTTCAAATGATCACCATCTTCTTGGTCATGATGGCACCAGTATAGCATGAGATGCGAAAGTGTATATGCTGATCGTGAGGGAATAGAGGGGACGCCGGCCATTCTTGCAAAGGGAGGGCTTATTTGTCGTGCCGGTCAAGCAGGCAGGCGATCGAGGCTCGTCCGAACCGATCCTTTCCCGGTGAAATGAAGTGCATAAAAGGTGAAGCGATTGTCCATAGGAACGGCATAGGTTATCGATTACGATGAATGCGAGCGCTCTCAAGAAATCCATATCAAACAAGGAGGGGTTACCCGGTGGTTACAAAAAAAACGATGCTGCTGTCGATGATCGGGCTTGTCCTGGTTGCAGGCTGTGCAGGTCAAAGCGAGAACCCGGGAGGTACGGCCGGCAATCCGAAAGAGCCGGAGAAAGCGGAGCCGGTCACGATTACGGCGGCAGTCGACGGTGCGTATAACGAAGTATTCGACACGCTGCTCAGCCGGTATGTGAAGGAGAAGTACCCGCATATTACGCTGAGCCTGATGCGGCCTGCGGAAGGAAATACGCTGGATAACCTGATCATCGCCGGCACGATCCCGGACATCATCTTCACCTTTAACGGCAACCTGAGCTCGTACCGCACCAAAGGTTTGTTATACGATATGACGGCCTTGATCCAAGAGAACAACTTCAACCTGGACCGTTTTGAAACGAATTATATCGACGATGTTAAAATCGCTTCGACGAACGGCGAGCTGTTTGCGTTACCCTATGAAACTACGTTTCACGCCTTGTATTACAACAAAACGATTTTCAATAAGTTCGGGGTCGATTATCCGAAAGACGGGATGACGTGGGACCAGACGGTCGAGCTCGGCAAACGGGTCACCCGGTACGAAAGCGGGACGCAATATCGCGGATTGGACCCGGGAGCGGGGATCATATGGATCTCGCAGCCGCTGTCGCTGGCCGCCGTCGATTATAAGACGGACAAAGCTTCGATTAACAACGAGGGATGGAAAAAGATTTTTGAACTGGTGAATGCGATGTATTCGATTCCTGGCAATAAACCGGTTGGAAACGTGCTGAACGAGTTTACGAAGGACAAGACGCTTGCGATGGTCGGCCATTTGAATATCTTTTCCGCTTTGCAGCCGGCAGAGAAGGAAGGGCTGGAGTGGGATGTCGTGCAGTATCCGAGCTTTCCCGAGAAGCCGAACATTTACGGCAATTCCAGCGTGTACGTCGGCACGATCACGCAAGCGAGCAAGCATAAGAAAGCGGCGCTGCAAGTGCTTGACGTCTTGACCTCGCAGGAGTTCCAGACCGCACGGGCCAAGTCGGGCAGCATAACCACCTTAAAAAGCGAGGCGGTCCAAAAATCGTTTGGCGCCGACATGCCGTTTCTGCAAGGCAAAAATGTAGCAGGCATATTCAAAAGCAAGCCGGTGTCATACCCCGTCGCTTCCCAGTATCGCCCCAAAGCCGAAAATATCGCAAAAGCGAAATTTACGGAATACACGGAAGGCACGATCGACGTTAATACCGCGCTGGCCCGCGCCGAAGAAGAAATCAATAAAATGATTGAGGCGGAAAAACAGAAATAGAGTAGAAGGAGCGCATCCCGGCCGGTCCGGCGGCGTCCGCCTTCTGCAAGCGGATGCCGCCGCCGATCGGCAGGGGCCGAACCGAGTACGAACCGGATGTTATACAAAATGAGCTTTCCGGTATTGCGAGGGGCTTACGTTCATCTTTCTGGAGAAGATCCGGCTGAGGTACAATCCGTTCTCGTAGCCGCATTGGAGCGCGATCTGCTCCAGTGTCAGCTTCGTCTCCGCGAGCAGAGTGCGGGCGCGGCTTAGCCGGAGAGACGTGACGTAGTCGGAAGGGGTCACTCCGTATGCCGCCTTGAAACGGCGAGTGAATTGAACGGCGCTCAGACCGAGCTCTCCCGAGATGCTTTTCATGTTGACGGGCGAGGCGCTGGATTCCCGGAGCAGGCTTTCCGCTTGACGCATTAGCGTATCGATCGGCTGCCTGATCTTGTCTTGGGCGGCCGAGCGGGTCTCCCAGGCATACAGCTGCCATAAGTCCTGGAGCAGGAAGTTTCGGCGATAGACGCTGGCCGGATCTTTCTGCTTGATTACTTTTTTCAAATATTCGTTGGACGAGAACAGCCGCTGCGTATCCTGCAAGGCGCATTTTCCGACTGCATGGGGCGT
Source organism: Paenibacillus sp. GYB004 (assembly GCF_036577605.1). Lineage (NCBI taxonomy): Bacteria > Bacillati > Bacillota > Bacilli > Caryophanales > Paenibacillaceae > Paenibacillus > Paenibacillus sp. GYB004. Next base: position 91,496 of record NZ_JARBDB010000040.1, on the reverse strand, counting down.
CAGCTCGTGCTCGCTCTCGATTTTGCGCCCGCCTTCCGCATACCAGTCGAAATACACGGCGAGAAACGTAAGCGGATGGATCACTTCCCGCTCCATCAGCACGCCGGGAGGGCAGAGCACGAGATCGCCGAACGTCGCCGTTCCCCGGTGGCTGCCGATCTCATATCGGAACTCGCCGCTTTCGGGAATAAACAGCGTCCAGGTCTCGTTCGGTTCCCGGTCGTATACAAATTGTTCCTTGCTGCACCATCTGACGATGATATGAACATACGGGGACAGCTCCCCGATCGGATAGGGCTTCATCGGCCGCATCTCCCGGCATCAGTGTTGTACTCGAATTATAAATGAAAAACGGGCGATTATCGATCCCCCATGGAAAGGAAGAATGTATCGTGAACGGAAGCAGTGTTCCTATCCTCATACCGGCACCCAAAAAGATGAGGTACGAAGGAAAGCAGGTGCTCGACAGCAGCCGGCCAGTGACAGTCGAAGTGACGGTTGAAGCGGGATCACAGCCGGCGGCAGTTACGTTAACGGCTGTGCGCCAGTTGACTGCTTGGTTGGAGGAGCATTGGGGCGGAACGGTTAAGGTACGCATGCAAGAGTCGCAGAGGGACGAAAGTGTGCGCGAAGGTGACGCTTATCGGGTACGGCTGGTGGAGAGAGGCATGGAGGCGGAGCGGTATACGCTCGTGTCGGATGCAAATGAATTGCGGATCACAGGAGTGCCGCAAGGGCTGCTGTATGGCGTCCAGACGCTGCTTCAGCTGCTTCAGCCCGGGACGACCCGCGACCTGCTGAGTCTGCCTCTCGCCGAGATTGAAGACGAGCCGGATCTGGCCGTCCGGGGCATATTCGCCGAAAGCTTCTGGGGCTCCGATCTGATGGAGCTGGACGACTGGAAAGCGATGGTCGACGAGATGGTATCCTTCAAGCTAAACACGCTCGGGATCGGGATATACGGCTGCTGGCCCAGACGGTACCCGGCGGAAGGCAACAGCAGCTCCGAGTTTCTGTTCGCGCCGTTGCTGGACGATCCGGAGCTGGTGGAGGAACGGAGCATCCGTTATTGGAATCCCGCGACGGGGCAAGCGGAGACGAAGACGTACCGGCCGGCTTTGTACGAGCAGGACGGCCTGAGTAAGCTTATCGCGTATGCGGTCGAACGGGGCGTCCGGGTCATTCCGCAATTTAACGGTCCCGGCCATTCGCGGCTGCTGCCGAGACTGTACCCGGCGATCTCGTCGGTAGACGGGCAGGGCCAAGCGACGGGCACCGGCTACTCGCTGACCCATCCGGAGACGTTCCCGATGCTGAAACGGATGATGAAACGGGTGATCGATCGTTACATGAAGCCGTTCGGCCAGACGTGGTTCCATATCGGCATGGACGAAATCACCAGCTGGTGTGCCGAAGATTTGAAGAAACATTCTCCTCGCCAGCTGCTGGAGCTTTATTTGACGGAAATCGGTCGGTTTCTTGTCGATAACGGGATGGAGAAAATTATTATTTGGCACGACATGGCTGACAGTTTAACCGGTTTTGACGAAGCGTTCGAAACGCTGCTGGAACGGAGCGACCTGGCCGGCAAGGTGGTCATTCATTGGTGGAACTATACGATGCCGGTGCTTCCCGTCCGATCGGTTCGCGGGGCGGCAGGCTGGATGGCGCCGAGCACAGGGTATTTGGCGGGCATGTTCTATCAGGATTATGTGGAAAATATCGAGAACCGGCTGAACGAGGGAGCGGAGCATTCCTTCGAGGGAGCGATGGCCTATGCACTCTATTCGCCGACATTTCGCCGGAATACGGCCTTCTTGGCGGAGAAAAGCTGGAATACGCGCAAACGAAGCGCCTCCGAGTTCGAGCGTGTATACGCGGGCTGGATCGTAGACGGCCAAAAAGCGGAGCAGTGGGCTAGAGGGTTTCAGGAAATGCGGAAAATGTTCCAGTACAACCCGACGTTTGTCCTGCTGCTGGAGATCGGCGTGTTTTCCGGCAACGGGGATGCTTCGCGCCCGTACCCCTCCAGAATCATACAAGGCGTGCTCGCTTCCGACGGGATTCATAAAGCGTACCGAATTACCCGGGCGCTTGCTCAACATACGCTGCTGCTCTTTGAGCGGGGAGATCCGGTTTCCGGCCGGGAATACGACCTGCTCGTCAACCGGTTCGAATGCCGCAGAGTGATCGGACTGATCGACGCGCTGCTCGGACTTGCCGATGCGGTTCAGGCCGAGCAGCGATTGGCGGGGAGACCGGTCACAGACAGAAGCCGGCTGGCCGAAATCGGCGGGAAGCTGGAGCGGCATCTGGACGAGCTGGACGCCCTTCTTGCCGAGATGCAAACGGTGCTGCCTCCCTACATGGCGTATGTCGCTTGCAGAGAATACATGTTCCTTCGCCAGGCGATGCAGGTGCAAGCGGACGAGCTGGCGCTTCTTGCGCGGGACGAGGCGATCGGGAGCGGTGAAGCCTTGATTCCCCGTACCTGTCTCGTTGCGAGGCCGGGGGACGGCAGGGATGGCCCTCTAGGGGCCGGTGTCAACCGATAAGCTCAAGTGTAAGCAAATATAGCCATGCGCCTCCGGCGGGATGCCGGAGGCGCTTTTGTATTTCATGCGAGCGTAGCATTTCCGGCGGGCGTGGAGGGTGGAGGGTTCGGGGGCTCCTTGTTGAAATGCCTGAAGTAGTCGTTCCTATTCAGCGCAGGTCTTGCAGTATAATGCCAGCATGCCGATATCCGAACTCGTGAGAAGGGCTGTATCCTCGCACTGCTGCTGCTTTGCGTTTGTGTGCGGCGAAATCGTAAGTGAGAGTAACTTAGCTTGTTGAGTTTGGAGCACGGCCAAGCTTTGAAGCGCAACCAAGCCTAGTATGGAGGCGTATAACGTATACATGATGGTAGGAACGAGGAAAGGGTGGGTGGATGAAAAAGTTGGACGGTCTCTAGCTTCCCGTTAGGAGGTTAGAGATGAGCCGAAGTTTTAAAAAGTCACCCGTTATGACGGACCATGTTACGCCCGGAACACGCTGGGCCAAGCGCCAGGCCGCGAAAGCGGTGCGCCGGTACGCGGGCTGTCTGACGAACGGGAAATCGTACCGGAAAGTGTTCAATCCGTGGAACATTTGCGATTACCGGTTTTACCAGACAAAGCGGCAGGCCGAAGAAAAGTGGGAAAGGTGCGCACGGCTTCAAGCGAGATTTACCAAGGATAGAATCCTTCGAAATTGGGAGAAATTTTACAGAAGAAAATAACGGAGAAGCGCCGGCATGGGAAGCGTCGGCGTTTTTTTGTTTGGTCAGTCGTCGTGATGGCAGCCGTCTGGATGACTCGTCTTGTGACTTGGGCTCGCCGGCTACTACTCGGACCGCCGAATTGAGCCGCTCGCCCACGGTCACAGTTCAGCGCCGTCGGAGCGCCTTCCGCCCGCCAGATGCTGCTTCGCACCAACGGCCCGTCTCTCGCCCTAGCGGCTGTTTCGAGCCGCCAAAGCACCGTTCCACCGTTCGTCCCACCAGTCACCGCGTAGCTCCCCCGGCCGGGCTTCCGTCCGCCAGATGCTGCATCGCTCCAAGGTGCCGTCTCTCGCCCGTCTGCGGCTGCTTCGAGCCGCCAGAGCGACGCTCGTCCGGCGCAGTGTGATTCGCTGCCTGGCGGCGATCGGTCGACCGTATGGACTTAGCGGAAGAACGACTTCCGTTATTTGGGGAGGAAGCCGTCTGGGAGAGCAAAAGCGGAAGTTTTTGTTCCGCTATTGCTTGCTCGTAAAGCCAAATAAGCTAAATCGGCGGAAATAACGGAAATGAAAGTTCCGCTAACACCGATTTGACGAGCGTGGAGCGAGAATAACGGAAGTCATTCTTCCGGTAGCATGGGTGGCCTCAGGCTGAAGAAGCACCGCCGCAGCACCTCACGCCATTTTAGTGCATCGCGCCAAATTCTGATTAAAATTAGGTGGCTTCCAGTTAAAGGACCGCCTCCCGTCCGCCAATCGCTGCTACCTGCCGCGAGAGCGCCATCCCGTCCGCCAATCGCTGCTACATGCCGCCGGAGCGCTCTCCGCGCCCGCCAGCCGCTGAGCTTGCCTCATCCGCCCCACCGGAGGTTTACCCCTCCGCCGCTTCCGAGGCAGCCGCAGCTTCCTCCCGTCCCTCCGCGTCCGGGAAGATGCCGTACCGGGCCAGCGCCTTGGTCGCGGATTCGTGCATCCGCTTCTGCAAGTAATCCCCCTGCACGACCCGGACACGCTTGCCGAGGAAACGGAGCTTGGAGAGCAAATATTCGCTCTCGTCGCCGAGAAAACAGACCCGAATCCGGTAGAGGCCGGCCGCCGGATCGTATTCGACATCCTTCTCGAAACAGGAGAACGCGTATAGGATGCGGGACAGCTCACGATTGTACGCAGGGACGACTTCGATGAGGGCATCCGTCTTGCGGGAGTCGAGCATCCGGGGGATCTGCCCGCGAATCCGCTCGGCTTCGTCCGGCGGGATGACGAAATCCGAGACCGAGACGATTTTTTGCAGCCGGGTGCTCATCAAGGCGCGGTGCCTCAGATGGTACCAGAGCAGGTACCACTCTTTTTTGACCATCGAATATTCCAGCTTGAACGGCATCCCTGTCTGGCCGGACACGATCTGTCCTCCCTTGGTCGAGTACGTCAGACGCACCCCCGATAAACGCTGCAAGCAGCGGCGCAGCGGACGAAGCATCGGATGATACAGCTGTTTGTCGGCGCTGCGCGCTTTCTCGGTTACATATACGGCCGTTTCGATGGAGGGCTCGCGCTCGAGGATGGAGCGCAGCTTCTCCAACGTGCCCGGGGAGAACGCATCGGCGGCGGAAGGGTGCCGGAGCATCGTCTTCAGCCATTGCCGCTCGTGCGAGGTCACCATGAACGTCCCCGAGTCGTCCAGCCGGGACAAGAGGCGGTAATTAAATATTTTCTCGAACGGGTTCATAACGGGCTTGCAGCTCCTTCCATTCCTCGATCATTTCCCGGCGCAGCCCGGCGGGCTCCAGCACTTCGCAGCTCGAGCCGAAGCTGCGCAGCCACGGGCGGATCTCGATCGTACCGTTCACGGTAATCTCGAAGTCGAAGCGGTCGTCGGTTTCCTCTGTAATCCGCCCCCATTGCCCTTGCAGCAGCACTCGTTCCTTGACGAAGTTCGGCTCTCCGGGTCCGGGGTTATAGAAGCGGGCGCGCACGTTGACCGGACGGCCGGTATCGATGAGCCAGCTGAACCGCGTGCGCTCCTCCAGCTCCCGGAGCTTATCGGCAAATTCCGTCTCGGCAACCGCCGCGTCTTCTTCGATCTGAGTCATGCCTTCCATCCGGTATTTCCGGATGCCCTCCCGGCCGGAGGCGAGCATATACCAGCGTCCGTACTGATGATCGTATACCACCTTCAGCGGAAGCGCGGTCTCCAGCCTGCCGCTGGATTCCCGCTCGAACAGCGGATTCGTATTTTTGGAGGCGTAGCTCTTGTCGGCTTTCGGGGAGAAATACAGAAAGCGTACCTTGCGGCGGCTGCGGATCGCCTGAATCAGCGGGAACAGGTGAGCTTCGTCCAATATTCTCGAATAATAATGGTATTTGTATAGAAACGGCTCCACGGCCGGCTTGTCGGCGGCGCCGCGCAGGAAATGCTTCTTCAGCCCGTCCCGCAGCATATAGCCTTGAACCGACGGCACCTGCGTATGGGTCATCACATCGACGAAGTCGTACAGATCGTACAGCTCCTCCTCGGACAACTGCATAATAAATTCGTTATCCAGCCGGTACCGGTACGGACGCGGACCTGCCTCCTTACGGATGACGCCGACTTCCTCCAAATATTTCAGATCGGAGCGAACGGTCTTCTCATCCGGCTGTGCGGAGCTGGCAGGCAGCTGGCCGCAGAGCAGATCGAGCAGTTCCATCGCGGTGAACGGCCGGTTGTTCAAGGCGGCGAGCAGCATCGAGATCCGCTCGCTTTCGGACTCTTTCAGCGATTTGGCGCGGAACAGGAACAGCAGCATCGGATCGGCGCAGTCATAGTAGCTGTAGCGGACCGCTTCGGAGAGCTCCTTGCCTTGCTCCTCCGGCAATTGTCCGTGCACGGTGCCGACGATTTCCTTGAGGCGCTTGATCGTTTTATCGAAAGTATGTACGGATATGCCAAGTCGCTCGGCAAATTGCTGCCGGCTGTACGCACCGCTCGTCAAGGCGAGCAAACGCAGAAACTGGACTTCCTTGTCGAAGCTTTCACGGGCCATCAGCGATCCCTCCTCGGTTGGCGGCGAAAGGTTCTGTCTTTATTGTAACAGGCGGGGAAAAGAGGGGGAAGATACGTCCTTCCCAGGTCGAGGGGGGAACGGCATTGACTGCCGCTGCGTCCCGTATACGTCTTCTAGCGGGCGGTATCGCGGCGCAGGAGGCGTTCGGCGGCCAGTCGGCTGGCGTCGGTTGACGTCAGCCGAAGGCGAGCTGTCTAGCGGCAGCCCGGCGCCCCGCAGGCCAACCCAAAAACGGGCGGTCCCTTCCAGCAGGGCCGCCGCGTCGTGTACTTGTCCGGAAGCCGAACATCTCCCGCCGCAGGAACGTTACACGGCCGAATTCGCTGCAGGAGCGATACGCGCGCGTCTGCGGATATAGGCGTATACCGTAATAACGACGATCAGCTCGGAGAGCGGAATCGCCAGCCAGATGCCGGTCGTGCCGATCAGATGCGGCAGCGTGAACAGGATGGCGACCATCAACAGCATTTCCCTGGCCACGGTAATCCAGGTCGCCATTTTGACCTGATCGGTTGACTGGAAGTAGGTCATCATCACGAAATTGACGCCCATAAACAAGTAGCCGATAAAAAACAGCCGGATGCCGGTAGCGGCCATCTCCCGGACTTCGGGGGCGAACGAGCCGAACAGCGACACGATCCCGTCCGCCGCGACGAGCCCGATCAGAAAGATGCCGGAGCCGATGCCGAAAGCGGTCTGGACAGCGAGCCGGATCGTCTGGCGCTCCCGGACGTGCTGCTTCGCTCCGCGGTAGTAGCTGATAAGCGGCTGGATGCCCGCCCCCATGCCGATGAACAGCATAAGCATCACGCTGTGAACATAGTTCAGGACGGAGAAGGCGGACACGCCGAGCGTTCCGGCCCAGCGGACCATGGCGATATTGTAGCCGGCCATGAAGACGGCGATGCCCAGCTCCGCGACGAAGCTCGGGAAGCCGATCGTGAACGTATTTCTCAGCAGCTCCCAAGAGAAGCGCAGCTTCACGAACCGCAGCGAGCATTCCTTGCGCAGAAAATGGGTGACCAGCACAAGCGTCCCGATCGCAGAAGCGCCGATCAGCGCCCAGGCCGAGCCCGCTACGCTGAAATCGAGCACGAACAGAAACAGATAGTTCAATACCACGTTGCATATCGAAGTCACGATCAGCGAGATCATCGCCAGGTTCGGATTGCCGTCGTTGCGGACGAAAATGTTGAACGTATTCTGGACGGTTACGATAAAGCCGAACGCGAGCAGCACGTTCATAAACTCCATCACATACGGCATCGTATCGTCGTTGGCCCCGAGAAAAATGGCCAGGTTGTGTCGGAACACATAAGCGATCCCGGCGATGATCAGCGTCAGGCCGAATATAAGCGCAAGCGAATGGGTGAAGACCGACTGGGCTTGATTCACCTGCTTGGCGCCCAGATGCCTCGAATACAGAGCCGCTCCCCCGATGCCGATCCACAGCGAGACCGCAAAATAAATCGAAAACACCGGAAACGCGACATTAACGCCCGCAAGCGCCACTTCGCCGAAACGGTTTCCTACGAATATGCCGTCAATGACCGCATTGATCGACATCATAAACATCCCGATCATGGAAGGGATCAGGTAACGGACGAATACTTTGCCCACGGAATCGGATTCCAGGGCCGTCAGCTTTTGGTTTTCATTATGCATCATACACCTCGATAACAGTTACGAATGAAGAATGCCTTTCCATAAGAAGGAGAAGGTCGTTTCGGACGCCTGGATAAAATAATCGGGACTGCCGAATATAAGCTTCGCGGACAATCCTTCGAGTACCGTATGGACGGCCAGTGCGGCTTCCTTGGGGTCCGCACGAAGCGTAAGATCGCTGCGGAAGGCGAGCTCCAGCAGATGCAGCAGATGATGCGAGTACAGGTCGTACAAGGTGATGAACAGCTGCTGCAGCGGCTCGGGCGGCATAAACGCCATCAGGAACATGAGCTTCACGTTCGGGTTCGTCTCGTAACGCTCCTTCATCTCGGCAGCGAATGTCTGCATCGTCTTTGGCAGCGGCTTACCCCGGTGTTCATCGAAAAACGCAGTGAGAAAGGCGATCTCCTGCTTGGTCGCCTCTTCGTGGATTTCAACGACCAGGTCTCTTTTATTTGCAAAATGAGCGTATATCGACTGCTTCTTAATGCCGGCTCCTTGGGCGATATCCGCCAGCTTCGTCCCCTCGTAACCGAACTGCAGAAGATGGCTGACCGCAACTTTTTTGATCTCGTCTCTTCGGCTCACCTGCATGACCCCTCGGCGAATTAGTAGTTGCCTTACCGTAGTCAGGTAACTGTAATCGGATTTTATCACCATTTTCATTGATTTTCAATTGGTCTACAAATATTTTACATAACAGATCTAGTCGGGGACACGAACTCTGGTCAGTTAAGCGGCAACAGGAATAAGGCAACCTTGCTGAAGCTTCTCGGCTCGCGGAATGGACTGTGCACGCGTGAAGGGGGGATGCTGCGGCGGGGCGGCATCCTGAAGATGGAAATAGATTGACGATCCAAATCAAGTGCGGTTAAAATGAAAGCGCTGCCCGGTTTGGCTTGCGATCTGTTGATGCAGCAGCCGCAATGTACGATCAGCCGCCCGGGTGCATTTCATCGGATTCGGTATAGGGAGGGGCAATGGAATGGACAATAAAGGGACTGTCGTGCTCGATTTGAGGCCGGCCAAGGGGAATCCCCGCAACAGCGAGGGTGCATTTCTGGAGCTGAAGGACGGACGGCTGATGTTCGCGTACAGCCGGTTTATCGGAGATTCGCACAGCGATGAGGCGGCGGCGTGTATTGCAGTCCGCTATTCGTCCGATGGCGGCGATACGTGGTCGGATGACCGGATTGTGGCACATCCGGGCGACTATGACGCGCTGAATCTGATGAGCGTATCTTTGCTGAGGATGGGCAACGGCGATGTCGGGCTGTTTTATATTATCCGTTACGGCTGGCATGACACGCGGCTCCGGTTATGGCGTTCATCCGACGAGGGGGAGACTTGGGGGGAACCCGTGTGCTGCGTCCCGGGCCTGGGCTACTATGTAACGAATAATGACAGGGTCGTTCGTTTATCTAATGGTCGGACCATAGTACCTGCTGCCCTGCATAAAATGAGAACCGACAGCACGACCGACTGGAAATCGTTCGACCAGCGGGGTATGGCCTACTTTTACTTGTCGGACGACGACGGGGCGACGTGGCGCGAAGCGAAAAGCGGATGTTCCTTGTCGCTGGCGCATTGCGGCAGCGGGCTTCAGGAGCCGGGGGTCGTCGAGTTGTCCAACGGCACCTTATGGGCTTACGCCCGCACCGATCTCGGCCGCCAATACGAGATGTTTTCGTTCGATGGGGGGGAGACGTGGAGTCCCGCCGTTCCGTCGCGGTTCACTTCGCCGACCTCGCCTTTGTCGGTCAAGCGCAATCCGGAGAGCGGCGATCTGTTCGCTGTCTGGAATCCGGTCCCGAACTATGAGACCCGGACGCTGGAGAGGCATTCCTGGGGGCGCATCCCGCTGGTCGGCGCGATCAGCACGGATGACGGGAAGACGTGGGGGCACCGCTTTACGATAGAAGGAGAAGAGACGCGGGGCGGGTACTGTTACACGGCGATTCATTTTACAGCGGATTCGCTGCTGCTGGCTTATTGTGCGGGCGAACCGGAGGACGGCATCTGCCTGGCCAGACTGAAGATCAAGAAATACAAGCTGGCGGAGCTGTACGGGAAGTAACCGGACCGCGGAAGGGAAGTTTGGACAGATTACAGGTTGGGAGGCTTTTCGGGTTTGGCTGTTTGGGGTGGCATTTTGTATGGTTTAACAGGACTCTTCGTTCCTGATCGGATGAACCCGGTATATTTCTGAACGAGCCTGCTTAGGATATAGTATCCGTATCCGGGGCCGTTCGGATCATCCGTTTGTTTCCTGAATGCCCGCGCGCAGAAAAAAACGGCGAATCTGCCGGCCGGCGTGCCGAAAGGATGGACGAACCGGAGCTAATCATGATAACGTTATAAGATTAGCTGTTTTGCTGTTATCCGGTTCATTGCCGGAGGGCGGCACGGATCTCGAATCCGGTCTAGCGCGTGCGCCGGCGGATATCCGTAGCACCATTATTTGTATGGAGTGGGGTTCAGGTCATGGATACGACCACATTCAGTGCATTAGCCGAGCCCAACCGCTTAGTCATCGTCGAACTTCTGCGCGACGGCCCCCTTACCGTAGGGGAAATAACCGAGAGGCTCGAACTCAACCAGCCGCAAGCTTCCAAACATCTTCGGGTTCTTCACGATGCCGGGCTCGTCGAGGTGAATCCGGTCGCCAATCGGCGTATTTACAGGCTGCGTCCGGAGCCGCTTCTCGAGCTGGAGAGCTGGCTGGAGTCGTTCCGCCGTCTATGGGAGGAACGATACGACCGGTTGGACGAATATTTGCGCGAGCTGCAAGCGAAGGAACACGATCACGACGGGAACAAGTAAGGTTCCCGCGGGGGGATGTACGGCAGGTCGCGTCAGTGCCCGGGTCGGCCTCGTTCTTGAACGAAGCCGTGTGCCGGGAACGGGCCGTACAGACGTCTAGCCGGAGCGATCGGACTCTGGTCTAAACGTCCAAGTCAAAGAAGCAGCGAGGCGCGGAGCCTGCTGCTTTCTTTGTTGTAGAGGGGATGGGAGCCTGTACAACTGGGGCAAAGTATTACCCGAATCCCGGGCAGGGAGGCGGCCCCGTGTCTTGTTCCTGTTCCGGATCGGTTGAATCTCCTATGCTTCCTCGACGGACAGCTTGTCCAGCGCCTGCTTGGCGCGGTCGCGTGCTTCTTGAACCGTGGGAGCGGACGATAAAGCTACCGCCATACGGCGTCCTGCCTTCGTAACCGGCTTGCCGAAGATGCGCAACTGCGTGTTCGAGACGGCCAGCGCCTCGGCCGCACCGCCGATCCGGTAATGCTCCAGCTCGCGATCCGCCTTCAGCGGCCGGCTGGCGCCCGGCGTTACCAGTACGATCTCCGGAATCGGATAGCCGAGGATGGCGCGGACGTGGATGGCGAATTCGGACAAATTTTGCGTGACCAGCGTCACCAGCCCGGTATCGTGAGGCCGCGGCGAAACTTCGCTGAAGTACACTTTATCTTCGGCCAGAAACAGCTCGACGCCGAACAAGCCGTAACCGCCGAGCTCGTCCGTAATCGTCTTCGCGATATGCTTCGCTTCCGCGATCTGCTGTTCCGTCATCTCGTGGGGCTGCCAAGACTCGATATAATCTCCGTTCTCCTGAATGTGTCCGATCGGAGCGCAGAAGCTTGTCCCGCTTACGGAACGGACCGTCAGCAGCGTAATCTCGGATTGGAATCGGATAAACTCTTCGATGATAACCCGGCCGTTCTGTACCCGACCGCCTTCCATCGCGATATTCCAGCTGCTCTCGATATCGCTCTCTTCCCGGCACACGCTTTGCCCTTTGCCTGACGAGCTCATGAGCGGCTTGATGACGCAAGGGTAGCCGGTCTCCTTGACGGCTTGCACGAACTGTTCGTACGTATCGGCGAACTTGTAGCCGGCCGTCGGAAGTCCCAGCTTCTCGGCGGCCAGCCGGCGTATCCCTTCGCGGTCCATCGTCAGCTTCGCCGCGCGGGCGGTCGGGATGACGCGGTAGCCTTCCGCTTCCAGCTTCACCAGCTCCGAGGTGGCCAGCGCCTCGATCTCCGGTACGATCAGATCCGGCTTCTCCTGCTCGATCACGGCCCGCAGCCGCTCCGCATCCAGCATATCGATCACGTAGCTGCGGTGGGCGACCTGCATGGCAGGCGCGTCCGCGTAGCGGTCTACGGCGACCGTCTCCACGCCCAGGCGCTGAGCTTCGATGATCACTTCTTTCCCCAGTTCTCCAGAGCCTAACAGCAGCAATTTGGTTGTACGCAACATCGGCTTGTCCCTCAATTCGTTCTATTTTGTCATGCCCATTTCCCGCAAGAAAACCAAAAAGAGGCAAGGAGAAACCAAGTCCCCTTACCTCTGCCCAGGCGTACGGCCGTTACCGTCCATGTGCTCCCTCATGGTTCCCCATGCTCCGCCAGTTACACATACACGTTGAATTGTCAGCTTGATCATACCGGAATCCGGTTCGAAATGCAATTGGCCTCGTGCCCGGCAACTGCGGTTATCATTAGCCTCGCATTCCCCCTGGAGGATAAGGACCAATCAAAGGCCGGTCACGAACGAACACCGGCTACTGCTGACGCTGATTGATTTCCTTCAAATGTTCCAGTAATTGTTGAACGATCGTTTCTTTCGATTTAAGACCGTCCAGCAGCAGATCCGACCTTAATTTAAGGTGTTCGTAGAGGTGTCGCATCGCCTTTCCTTCAAAATCATGATAGCTGGTTACATAGTTCAAGATCCGGTCCAACCGCTCTTGCGGCGGTTCGTTTACATAATCATAGGTCAGATTTCTAATCATCCTTCTGCACAGAGAAATCTCCAGCGGGAGATCGATACAAACCGAGGTATGAATGATCGCGTCCATCCCTTCCCTAAGTCGTCCGAAAGGCTCCTCCACAATAATAAACTTGGCTGGCATCAATTTTCTGTTCCAAGGATCGGTTACTTCCATTCCATTGTGTAACTGAGTCAAATCCCTAAGAAACTCGTCATTTCTAACTTCATGGGGGTTGACCTTCTCTCCGCGGTTGATCCTCTCGAACAAATCGTCCGGAAACCGAAGCGTCGATTGATAGGCATCGAAATAAAAACTGACTGCATCTTCGAGAAGCTCGACGCTTCTTTCCATTAATGAGCTTTTCCCTGCACCCGAAGGACCGCTAATACAAATAACGATGGATTGACGCATCCTGGAATCCCTCCCCAAATTAGCGGCAGCCTGCTGCCGAAAGCGGCAATAGAATCGCGATTATCCGAGTAAAACAAACAGCCTCGGTTCAACTCGTGAACGAAGGCTGCCTGACCAGATGTGTTTGAGTTGAATTAGAGAAATGAGGCTTTGTACCGGCTTACTGGCTTCCGGCAAGCCGCTTCCGCACACTCGCCAGCTGCACGCACAGCGCCAGCACCTCGATCGCAGTCCGCAGCTCCCCGAGCGGCGGCAAGGTCGGAGCGATCCGGATATTCCGGTCCCGCGGATCGTGTCCGTACGGATACGTGGCGCCGGCTCCCGTCAAGGTGACCCCGGCATCGGCGGCCAGCCGGACTACTTCCTTGGCACAGCCGTCCGGCGTGTTCAGGCTGATGAAGTAGCCGCCGTTCGGCTTGTTCCAGGAGGCGATTCCCAGTCCGCCCAGCTCCGACTCGAGGATGTCCAGCACTGCTTCGAACTTCGGCTTGATGATCGCAGCATGTTTTTCCATATGGGCGTGAACGCCGTCAACGCTGCCGAAGAAGCGAACGTGACGGAGCTGGTTGATTTTATCCGGTCCGATCGTCTGCACCGAGAGCTGCTTGCGGATGAAGCTCAGATTATGCTCGCTGGCGGCCATCACCGCTACGCCGGCTCCGGGGAAGCTGATCTTGGAAGTGGAGCTGAAAATAAACGGACGATCCGGATGGCCCGCAGCCCGGCAAGCCTCCAGAATCGGCTTCAAGCGGTCGGGCGTATCGCTCAGATGGTGAACCGTGTACGCGTCGTCCCAGAAAATCCGGAAGTCGGACGCTTGGGTCACCATCCGGGCCAGACGATCGACGACTTCATCCGAGTACGTGATACCGTCCGGATTGCTGTATTTCGGCACGCACCAGATGCCTTTGATCGACTCGTCCCCCCGTACCAGCTCCTCGACCCGGTCCAGATCCGGACCGTCCTGCCGCATATCGACGACGATCATCTCGATGCCGAACAGCTCGCAGATTGCGAAATGGCGGTCGTACCCCGGGCTCGGACACAGAAATTTGACCGACGGAAGCTTGCTCCACGGCACTTCGCCGCCGGCTACGCCGTGCAGCATCGCCCGGGAGATCGTGTCGTGCATCATATTCAGGCTGGAGTTGCCGCCAATGAGGATCTCGCCGGTCTGGACGCCCAGGATGGAAGCGAACAGCGTCTTTGCTTCGGGAATGCCGTCCAGCCCTCCGTAATTGCGCAGATCGGTACCGTCCGCCGCCCTCAGCGCCTCGTCCGGTCTTAGTACATCCAGCATGCCCATCGACAGATCGAGCTGCTCCGGGCAAGGCTTGCCGCGCGACATGTCCAGGCGCAGCCTGCGGCTTTGATACGCCTCATACCGTGCTTGTAAAGATTGTTCGAGTTGCTGTAGATCATTTATGCTTTTTGCCTCTAAGTCGCTCATTAAGGCGGCCTCCTAGTCTATTTTCCATGAATCTACTATTCGCTGCGGCCAGCCGGATCTCCTTGCGTTCCGTCCTTCTTTCGACACTAGCTATAAATAGGAATCGAAAAAATAGTTTGTTCGTACTATAATCAGAATAGTCTTTACGAGGGAAAGAATGGACCGATCGACAGGGGGATAGGACGATGGCACTGATTACAGTGGTGAAATACGACGGGCCTGCCGATGTGCTGGCCTGGAAATATCCGGATCAGGAGCTGGGCACCTGGACTCAGCTGATCGTGAACGAGTCGCAGGAGGCGTTATTGTTCATGGGCGGACAGGCGCTGGATGTGTTTCCGGCCGGGCGCCATACGCTTTCTACGCAAAATATTCCGATACTGACTTCGATCGTCAAGCTTCCGTTCGGCGGCAAGTCGCCGTTTACGGCGGAGGTGTGGTTCGTCAACAAGCTGCGGACGCTGAATATAAAATGGGGGACGGCGGCGCCGATCCAGTTGAAGGACCCGGTATACCAGGTTCCGGTATCGGTGCGGGCGTTCGGGCAGTTCGGCATTCAGATCGAAGACACCCGGAGTTTTTTGACCAAGCTGATCGGAACGGTTGAGGAATACGATCAGGCGACGCTCGGCAAACATTTTCGGGCCGTCATGATGATGAATATTAACGAACTGATCTCGAGCTACTTGATCCATAAGAAGATCAGCATACTGGAGATCAATGCGTATGTCGGCGAAATATCGAAACATATCGAAGAGCGGATCGCTCCGGCATTCCAATCCTACGGAATCCGGCTGGTGAACTTTCATACCGACTCGATCAACATTCCGGAAAGCGACTCCGTAACGGCACGGCTGAAGGAAGCTTTGGCCAAAAAAGCGGAGATGGACATTCTCGGCTACACGTATCATCAGGAGCGGACGTTCGACACCTTGCAAAGTGCGGCGCAAAACGAGGCGGCTTCCGGAACGTTTATGGGAGTCGGCATCGGCATGGAGATGGGAGCCGGAATCGGAGGCACGATGGGGAGAACGATGTCCGAGCTGTCCCGGCAGGCGAGCGCCCCGGCGTCTGGCTGCAGCAAGTGCGGCCACCCGATTACCGCAGGTTCGAAGTTTTGCTCCAATTGCGGCGATCCGTACCATCCGTGCGCAGCCTGCGGAGCGGACAACCCGGCGAACGCCCGGAGCTGCGCCAAGTGCGGGCAGGCGATGGCCGGAGGGTGCAGGCATTGCGGCGTTTCGATAACGCAGGGAGCCAAGTTTTGTCCGGAATGCGGGCAGAGTCAGACGCTGCAGTGCAGCTCGTGTAAGCAGGAGTTTCAACCCGGAGAGAAGTTTTGCAAGGAATGCGGACATAAGCTGGGTTGAGAGGAGAAGACGATGAGCAAACGCAACGTGACTGGCTTGATGACGGTGCTTTTTCTAATCGCGGCTGCCGCGACCGCCGGTTCGTTCGGATTGTTGAGCCGGATCGGCTTGCCGCTTGTGCATAGTATCGTCTCCGGGGCCGCTATGCTTGTAGCCGAGCTTCTCGCCTTCCGCTTTGTTTGGGAGCGGGTCGGAGCCGGAGCGAAGGAGAAACAGCTGGTACCGGCTTATTTGGTGCAAGGCACGCTGATCGTGCTGTATGGAGCGGCTGTACTGGTGATTACGTTCGTGTTCGGGTTTGCTTTCCGCCTGTCGTGGCCTGTCTATGCCGGGGTTCAGGCCGGCATGCTCGTCTTGCTCGCCGCAGGTGTAAAGGCGTCCGGCCGGTACGTCCGGTTCGTTGCGAAACACGAGACGGAGCTTCGACAGCGGAGCGTATTTATGAAGCAAATGAAAAGTTCCCTGCACACAATCCGGGAGCTGCTGGCGTTAGACGGGAGCGGCAGAGAGAAGGAATTGCTGCATTCGCTTGTGGAACAATTGGCCGAGCGCTTGTCCGCCGGCGATCCGGTCAGCCGCCCTTCTGTCTCCCAACTGGAAGACAGCTTGCTGTGGCAAATGAGGGAACTGGAGAATTGCGTGCGTCTGCTGCGTGAAGAGAACGGTCATGCCGGTCATCTGGAGATGGCCCGGCAGCTCGCACAGGACGTGCTCACGGATCTGGAGACGCGGAGACGCAAGCTTCGGAGCGAGGCATCGAGAGGAGAAAGTATCGGATGAATTATCAGGCAAAGCCATCCGTTCACGGCTGTTTGGTGTTTATTGGCTGTACGTTGTTTTTTCCGATCGGCGTTTTCTTTCTGCTGTTCCGGATCTACAAGCACCGCCACGCCAATCATTTGAAAATTGACGATATAAAATTAATTTCCGTGTCGTTGATGGTCGTTTGGGCGTTCATGTCGTTCGTGTACATGGTGGCGATGGTTCAGGAGCATCCCGGGGATGTCGTCCTGTTCGCCGCGATTACGTTTCTATTCCTTGCGCTTCCCGGCGTCCTCCTTGGTTTATGGGCCAGACGCAAGGAGCGTAAGCTGCATCAGATGTACACCTATTACGAAAATCTGACCGTACATAAGCATATCGCATCGATCGACCGAATCGCGGACATGACCAAACAAAATGCCCATACGGTGATGAACGATATCTGTCATATGATCTATACCGGACGATTGCCGGGCGCGTTCGTAGATTCGTATTCCCGCGAAGTGTTGTTCCGGAACGCGCATGCCGTCCCTCACAGACATGACGTGAACATCGTGATCGAGACGGGGTACTCCCGCATGCAGGCGGCGCCCGCTGCTGCTCCCGTGAAAAAAGAAGCCGTACCCGCTGTGAAAGTCGTAGAATGCTCGGGCTGCGGCTACAAGACCGAGCTGGTACAAGGCCAAAGCAAAGAGTGCGAATATTGCGGTTCTCCGGTCGGATGAACCCCGGGAACGCTCCCGGGCCCGATGGAATAAAAAACCTCCAACTCCGTTAGAACGCGGGAGTGGAGGTTTTTTACATACTGCTGATCAACAGATAAAACCCGGTAAAAAGCAGGATGACGTACGTAATCATTTTGAATACCTGTTGATTCATATACTTAAATAAAAATTGCCCCAGGAAAATCCCGAGGAACAGCGAAGGCAACGCAATCGCAGCCGAGATCCACGTCTCGGAATTCGTCCCGTCCAATCCGATTTGCATGATCAAACTGGCCAAATAGACGAACAGGTAGTAGGCCAGCGTAGTGCTGCGAAGCGTCTCCTTGCGAGTGCCGACGCCTGCGAAGTAGAGCAGCAGAGGCGGTCCGGGCACCCCGATGCTCGTCGTTAACAGACCCGAGATGCCGCCGGTGACATAATCTTTGGTTACGGTCTGCCGGACAGTCAGCTTGAGGATCAGAAGTGCCGTCAAGAGCAGGATCAGGCCGCCTACGACCATTTTCAACCATTGAACATCCACGTATAAATAAATGAAAATTCCCGGTACTAACCCCAGGATACTGCCTTTGATTAATCGGGTTAATAAAACCGGATCGATTTCCTTGCGAATGTTATAGATCATCACAAAGGAAAGGCAGAGCGACAGAATAATATTGATCTGAATAGCGGTATGAGCCGGGTAAATCAGAAACAAAAACGGCGTGCCGATAATTGAAAAGCCGTACCCGGTACTGGTCTGCAGCAGTGAGGCGGCAAGGACAATCACAACGAGCAGAATCCAATCCTCCATCAAGGCATCACTTCACTTCCATATTATTACTTTTGCGAACGAAACCGTCCACCTATTATAAAGTTTAATATGGATAAAATGAAGGGGAGCAGCTGGTAAGAAGAGGAGGCAGGATAACTTTTCTAATGCAAGCTGTAATCAAGAGGGTTTCGCTGCTTGGGCACGAATCTTATGCATATCCTCAGATGAATTTGAAGCGGCGTCCTTGTTAAACAGGTAAGTAAGCTTGCATATTGTACTAGAAGAGCCGAAGAAAAATTGAAAAAGGGGTTGTTTGATTTGACGGAGCAGGCGTTGAGTAAACAAAAAGTAAGCGAAGCTTTTGAGCAAAAATCAGTAAAACGAATCGTCGGGATCTCCTGTCTCAATTTCCCGGTTAAAAACGTCGATATTTCTGCACAGTGGTATGTCCGGCACTTAGGCTGCAAATTGGTTCGGGAACCGATGCGTTCCTCCTCGGGTGCCAATGCTATTATTCAACTTGGCGATGAAGGTCCAAATGTCTTCTTGCATGAAGAAGCAGAGAGAACCCCTTTACATTTCATCCGACAAGGGGTGCCAGCTTCACTCTTCGAATTGAAGACAGACGATATTGAAGCGTTCTACGCTCAATTAAGAGAGGACGGAGTACAAGTAGGCGAACGATACGATAATGATCCATGTTCAAAATATTTTGATGTGGTTGACCCGGACGGAAATACGATCACTATAGCTGAATGGATTAAAAATAGTTAATGATTCTTCACTAATAAAGGGCGCAGGAAGATTGAAGTTGACAACAACCATTTCTATTTGCTAAGTTAATTTTAAATTTTCAAAAAATAACATACGGCTATGAAGAGAAAAGTAATTTGGATTCATTATTTACAGAGAGCTCCTGTCTGGTGGAAAGGAGTAATAGGGATCTAAATGAAAAAAGACTCGGAGCTTCGCATGGATCTAAGATTGTTTTCTTAGTGATGCTGCGACGG
Organism: Paenibacillus sp. GYB004; assembly: GCF_036577605.1. Taxonomy (NCBI): domain Bacteria; kingdom Bacillati; phylum Bacillota; class Bacilli; order Caryophanales; family Paenibacillaceae; genus Paenibacillus; species Paenibacillus sp. GYB004. Next base: position 72,291 of record NZ_JARBDB010000040.1, on the reverse strand, counting down.
GATCTCCCGTTATAGAGATAGGGTATAATCAATTTTTTTATAAAATTGCCGTACCCGAAGAGGTTGATATGGCAACATATCGATAAACTGAGGTGGTACCACGAAGTGAATAACTCTCGTCCTCAAGATTAATGATCTTGAAGACGGGAGTTTTTTGATTTTTTAGTTACATAAACGAAAACTGGAGTGAGATGAATGAGTAATGAACAAACGAGCCTTAGGTTAGAGAAATTAGAGACTTTAAGATCTCAAGGAATCCCGGTATATCCCGAAAGATTTTCTGCCAATTATGAACTTTCTGAAGCCTCTCTGCTTGAAGACGGAATTTCGGATGTACGAGTCGCGGGAAGAATACGGGGTATTAGAAACTTCAGTAAATTCACATTTATCACCCTATCGGACATAGCAGGAAGTTTACAGCTGCTTTTGAATAAGGAAGAGATTGGAGAGGCGTTGTTTCAACAATTCCATAAATTGGTGGATATTGGGGATTTTATTGGGGTCGAGGGACATATGTATACGACTAGAACTAATGAGAAAACGTTGCGGATTCAAAGCTGCGTATTTCTTGGGAAGGCTTTGCGTACTTTACCGGATAAGTGGCACGGGTTAAGTTCCATTGAAACCCGGTACAGGCAGCGCTACTTGGATTTAATCATGACCGAGGAAACCCAATTACGTTTGTTAGCCAGAACGAAAATGGTTCGTGCTATTCGGCGATTTTTGGAGGATCGACATTTCTTGGAAGTAGAAACGCCGGTCTTGCAGCATACGTCCTCAGGTGCAATAGCTAAACCTTTCAGGACCTATCATAACTCGTTAGATACGGAATTAAACTTGCGTATTGCCCCGGAAACCTATTTAAAACGATTGATTATAGGCGGCTTTACCAAAATATTCGAATTCGCAAAGTGTTTCAGAAATGAAGGGATCAGCCCTCAACATCTTCAAGAGTTTACGATGGTTGAAGGATATGCTGCATACTGGAACTATGTCGACACCATGAAACTCATGCGTGATATGATCCTGTATATTCTTGAGGAAACCTTTGATACGACAACTATTACAATAAAAGGCCGCATAATCGATTTCTCATTAGAATGGGACCTAATTTCCTTTAGGGACTTAATCTTAAGAGACACAGGGATTGATATAGACCTGTACCCTGATGTTAAAGAGTTGTACCGGGAAACGAAAAGGAAAAATATCGATTTAGAGCATGCAGATCTTGAAGTTTTAGGCAGAGGTAATTTTATTGATCTTCTGTACAAGAAGATGTGCCGCCCCCAACTGGTAAAGCCGACTTTTCTGGTTCAGCACCCGATTGATTTATCTCCACTAGCTAGAGCTAATGATCAAAATCCAACCCTTACAGACCGTTTTCAGTTGGTAGTGAATGGTGCGGAAATCATTAATGCCTATTCCGAGCTGGTCGACCCGCTTGAACAAAGAAGAAGGTTAGAGGCTCAAGCCCTTCTAAAGAGCAGCGGGGACTTAGAAGCAATGGAGATGGATGAAGATTATCTTACCGCGATGGAATATGGAATGCCCCCTATCTCCGGCTGGGGATTTGGCATAGAACGCCTGTTGATGGTGCTGACTGATAGCGATACGATTAAGGATTGCGTTTTATTTCCTTTGACTAAGAAAGTTTAACTGTGCGGAGATCTTTTTAATCATGGCGAGCTACTAACAAGGAGGCTTTTTCAATAATGAAATGTTACGTCGTAAGTTCATGATAAGTGAGAGCTTCTTCTTCGATATAAATTCGCGCTACGGAGGTCAATTCGTTCAGGTCAACGCCATGCAGTTTCTTGGATAAGGTGCCGCGCAGCCAGCGATCCAGAACGGGTTGAACGGCTGGCCGGACCACGAGGCAATCGCCCGCGGAGACAAGATGGAGGGTCCCCCGCATCAGGACGATACGGACGACACTCCGTTCCAGCAGAAGCCGGCTTAACTGTCCATGTTCAAAATCGGCGAGCCGGCTCCATAGAGCGAAATAAGGGGCGCTTGGAGATTGCGCTTGCATCCCGATAAGGCGCTCGACCGCTTCTATGACGGGCGTATTCGCCCGCTGCAGGAGCATCTGCCGGGACAACAGCGCGCGATTGAGAGCACGTCTGCTCAGCACCTGCGGACCGCTGCTGTTTTTCGGCTTAAGGGCATTCGGTTCGTTCGTGTATTCATCGCTTGGCCGCCTTTGTTATCGGGATGGTTGGGGGATCGTGTCTATTGTGGCGTGTTGTTCGTTTATATCTCTATGGTAACCCTCCTTCCCTGACAACAGTATGTCAGGATCAAATCAACACAGCGGCAATCCAGGACTTTCGTTTCGCGTCCCGGATAGCCGCTGTTTTTTTCGCACAGATGTCATTTAATCCCGAAGCGCACGAACGAATCGACGATTTGCCGCTGAAGCGTCAGGTAGAGCAGGAGGATCGGCAAGCAGGAGACGGTCGTCGCCGCCATCAACGATCCCCACATGTTCGTATCCGAGTTGACGAATAGCTTCAGACCGATCTGCAGCGGTGCGTTCTCCATCTTTTTGGTGATCAGCATCGGCCATAAGTATTCGTTCCAGCTGTTGATGAACATGATGATGCCGAGCGAGGCGATCGTCGAGCGGATATTGGGCAAAATCAGCTTCGTCAAAATGCCGAAATCGCTCTGGCCGTCGATGCTCGCCGCCTCGATCAGCACGCGGGGAAACGACTGGAAGCTCTGGTAGAGAGACAGGATGCCGAAGGCGGACACGGCAAAAGGGATAACGATGCCAAGCAGTTGTTCGTTTAACCCCATTTGGTTGACCAAGACGTAGTTCGGGATCATGATCGACTGAAACGGGATAAGCCACGTTAAGCTGAGAAGCATGAAAATAAACGTTTGCCCCCGGAATCGCCAGCGAACCAGCGCGTAAGCGGCCAACAGGCTCGTAGCCAGCTGAAACGCGGTCATTAAGGTAGACATGCCGAGCGAATTGAGCAGCATCCGGATAATCGGCATTTCCGTGAACGCATACTTGTAGTTGCTCCATGTCGGGTGCAAAGGAAGCAGGCTGGAGGTGAAAATTTCGGATTCGTTTTTGAATGAAGAAATGATCATCCAATACAGCGGGAATATGGCCACCGCGCTCATGGCGACGAGCAGTCCGTGTTGAATCAGCTTTAAAGCCGGAGGTGTGCGTTTCATCGTCGTCTCCTCATCAGTTGTCGTAAAAGGAGTATTTGCGGGACAATCCGGTCAAGGCCAGGGCGATCAGCCCGAATACGAAGAAAAACATCATGGACGCTGCCGAGCTGAACCCGACGTTGAGGTTGGAGAAGCCGAACTTGTACATCTCGTAATAAATGTTCGTCGAGGTGCCGTACGGTCCGCCCGCGGTCAAAATATCGATATAAGCGAATGTCCACTGGCTCGAGAACAAAATGCTCATCGTCAGCATGAACAAGATCATCGGGGACAGGAGCGGGACGGTAATATGCCGGAACAACGCGAGCCGCCCGGCGCCGTCCTGGGAAGCCGCTTCGTAATACTCCCGGTTGATGCTGGTTAACGCCGCCGAGAACATAAGCGTGCTGAAACCGATCATCTTCCAGCCGGTGATGAGCAGGATGATCCATTTGGCGAAGTCCGGATTCGAGAAATAAGCGATCGGTTCCTGAAGCAGCCCGGTCTGGATCAGCACCTGATTCACCAATCCGTTGGACGGGTGAAACAGCCAGCGCCATATCGCGCTTACGGACACCGGGGCCAGGATCATCGGGATGAAAAATAAAGCACGGTATACGTTTTTCATGGTGCCGGTCATCTGATGCGTTACGGTCGCAAGCAGGACGGGAATTGCGATGGAGAACGGCAGCAAGCCGATCGTATAAAAAACCGTGTTGCCGATCGAATCGGCGAAGCTTTTGTTGGCTAGCAGGCGCGTGAAGTTGTCCAAACCGACAAAGGCCGGTTCGGTGCCAGGCACCATGCTCCATTTGTGAAAAGCCAAATAAAAGGTGGAAAGAAGCGGCTTGTACATCCAGACGGCAAGCAACAGCAAAGCCGGCGACAAGTACAAATAAGGCTTCAGGCGCCGCAGCATCTTGATTCGGTTCCCTTTCCGTTTCCCGGTGAGAGACGGCCGCCCCGTCAAAGGGGGAGCATACGAGTTCTCGATAACCTGGCTCATAACAGTTCCTTTCCGTTACTAGTTTCGGAATTTCGGACGCTTATTTGAGCAATGCGTTGATTTCGGTTTGCGCTTTTTTGAGCGTGGCCGCCGCGTCTTCATTCGTCATAATCGTTTTGGCGACGGCGTCGGAGAAGGCGGTGGATATTTCCGTCGCATATTCGCCCGGCCAGATGGCGACCGGCTTGATTTGTTCAAGCTGCGCCAGATTGATTTTATACAGCGGGTTTTGGTCGACGAAGCTCTTTAAATAATTCGGATCGTCGGCGAGCGCGGTGCGAAGCGGCAAGTACCCGACGGAGGACGTGATGATCGTATAACCTCGATTGCCCGTTACGAATTGGACGAACTCCCAGACGGCAGCGCTTTTTACCGGATTGTCCGGACGGATGGCGAGTACGCTTCCGGAGTTGACGGGCACCGCAGGCTTGTCGCCGAATCGCGGCAGCCCGGCGCCGTACAGTTTCCAGCCGCCCGCTTCCGATGCCTTCTTGAATCCGCTGTGCAGGGCGGTCGACGTAACGAACATGCCGAGATTGCCTGCCATGAACTGCTCGGATAGCTCGGCGTCGCTGCCTTTGGCGTGAGCGCCGTTCTGGTACAAGTCCTTCCACATTTGCATGGCCTTGACGCCCGCATCCTCTCCGAATGTCACGGATTTGCGGTCCTTGGCAAGCACCTCGCCGCCGTTGCTGAGAATGAGTCCTTCCGTAATCCAGCCGTTGTTCGGCGCAAGTCCGAAGCCGTCCTTCCCGGTTGCGGCTTTAATTTTAAGCGAGGCGGCTTTGATGTCTTCCCACGTTTGCGGAGGCTTGGCGGGGTCCAATCCCGCCTCCTGGAAGAGCTTGCCGTTAAGGAACACGATCGGCGTGCTGAACGTAAAGGCGAGGCCGTACATCTTTCCGTCGATTTTGCCCAGCTCCAACGCGTTGTTGGAAATGCCTTTGAAATGCTCATCCAAGACGTCCTTGGGGAATACGTCCTCATAAGCTTTAAAGCCGAGCGTCAAGCGGGAGCTGTCGAGCGGGCCGAAAGCGTGCTGAACGACATCGACCTGCTTTCCGGCGGAAATGTCGGCCTTAAATTGTTGAAAGCTCGCATCCGCTACGCCCTCCACCACAACGCCCTTCTCCTTGCCTACCGTTTCGTTGAATTCCCGAATCAGCTGCTCCATGCCGGCTTTCATCGTCGGATAGGCCAGACTGTACGAGTAAAAGGTGACTTTCGTCGGTTTGCCCGGGTCCAGCTTGCCCAGCTCCGCTTGGCCGGCAGATCCGGCGTTGGAGTTGCATGCGGTGAGACTGACGGCTGTTGCGGCTGCGATTGTAAGGATGGCTGCCGTTTTCGTAATCCGTTTCATGGTTACGCCCTCCAGAGAATGAGTGGGATCGGAACTACACTTGCCATGTTTATTGAAGACAATAGGCTTGAATTCGTTCTCTGGCGGCTGCGTCGATTCCGAATTCGGCTTGCAGATAACGTTCGAACGACCCATACGTTTCATGAATGGAAGTTTTCGTTGCATCCAAAAGCGGCTGCTTGAGCAGCATCGCCTCCTGGAACGATTCGAGCTCCTCCTTGCTTACATACCGGGAGGCCATCTCGAACAAATGATCGTGATAGGCGGTCAGCGTTACATTGGACAGCAGAAAATCTTCCACCGCCGTCTCATAGGGAACGCCAAGCGTCAGCAGAATCAGCAGGCTGCCTACCCCTGTCCGGTCGCGGCCTCCGGCGCAGTGATGAACGAGGGGCAGGTGGAGCTCCGGCTCGGCCAGCAGCTTCATGAGATGCTTGTAGGCTTCGTTGCCGATCGGCAGCGCCGCGTACATTTTCGTCAGCATGTCGGCTGTAAACGCCTTATGCATGCCGGCTTCGAACATTTGCTCCAAGGTAACGTGCGGTGATGATTCGGCTGCCATATTGGCGGGAACGCGGGAAAGGACGGCTTGCCCGATCTGCGGGTCCGGCTTCAGCTCGGCTTCCGCCCGGTTGCGGTAATCCAGCACATGCCGGATGCCAAGCGCCTCGAGCACTTTATGATCGCCCGGCGTTAACCCCGTCAACTCGGCAGCGCGGTAGAACAGACCATGCTTGACGGTGCGGCCGTCAGCCGTCCGGTATCCGCCCATATCGCGGAAATTAAAGGCGCCTTCCAGAGGAAGAAGACACTCTGGTTGCGGGATCGTGTGGCTAGTCATAAGGAATCGAAATCTCCTGTCTCTATTGAAATAATTAGTGCTGCTCGGCCAGCGCCTTCAGCGGAAAACGGAAAAATTCGGCGTTCGAAGTCGGGAGAGTGACGGTCGATACGGCGACGCCGTCTTGATCGACGGTCACCACGTTATAGCTGCAGGCGTCGAACATGCGGAAATGCTCGGCGTCAGCCAGTTCCCCGCCGAATGCGGTACCGGCTGCGGCAACGCTGAGGATGCCGCGGAACGAGCCGACATTGTTCGAATGCACATGCCCCGCCATCATTCCGATGACGTCCGTACCGGCGAGTACATCCATGAGCGCATCACGGTTTGTAAGACTGTGATCGCCGGGCATGCCGTTGATCGTCAGCAGCGGATGGTGGATGGCGACGATCGTCCCGCAGGGAGCCGGCGTCCGGAGCTGCTCGGCCAGCCAGGCCAGCTGCCGGTCGTCGATCGTTCCGTTGTGTGCTCCCGGAACTTGCGAGTTCAGCCCGACGAGCCGCAGGCCGTCGATCGTTTGCGTGTAGTAGTAAGGTTCTTCGGATGCGGTCTCGCCCAAGTACCCTTCACGGAAAGGAGCGCGGTGATCGTGGTTGCCAAGTACGACATAGACGGGCGCGCTAATCGTTTCGGAGCCTTCGTCAAGAAGTTTGCGGATGTAGGCGTAATCTGCGGTGTCGCCTTCATGGGACAAATCGCCTGTGATGAGCAGGAAAGAAGGGCGGAGGCCGGATTGTTGAATATGGCCGAAAACGTGTTTGACTTTTTCCGCCAACTGCAGCTTCGCGAACGGGCCTTCTGTGTCGGGTGCGTTCATGTGGGTGTCCGTCAGGTGCACGAATTGAATAGGTTTCATCGAAATCGCCTCCAAATAGGAAAGTGTAGGTTGTGGAACGAAAATAAACTTGTATACAAGAACTATAAATCTTGTATGTAAGATCAGTGTTAACGGGATTTATCGATTTTGTAAAAGGGGGTATTCGGCGGTAAGCGCAAAAAAACTCGCGTCCTCCGGGAAGAAGTCGCGAGTGTATGGGGGATAAGAACCGAGCAAAGTTCACGCATGTCGGTGTGAGATGGCTTTAAAACCGGTCCGCAGCAATTCCTCCCGCAGGTTTCGCTTCGATTCGAGAATCATCAGCTTGGCTTCCCGGTAGTTTTTGTCGCACAGGACCCGGTAAATGTCTGCATACAGCTTTTTGCCGGTATAGGGACGATGCTTGCCTTCCATCGAGCGGTGAGCGACGACGAAAAACAAAATTTTGTCTTTGTAGCGATCGAACGTTTGCTCCATGCACCGGTTATCGAGCGCCTCGAGGATCGTTCGCATAAACAACAGCCCGTTCTCGTAGTAATCGCGGTCTCTTTTCTCCGCGCTCGCCTCCGTCAGCCGGTCCAAATACGTCTTGAACGCCTCCAGATCCAGCTCGTACGCATGCTCGTCGAATTGATCGAGGGCATAGATGTATAAGGCATTCAGCAGGTCGAACATATCGTACAGCTCCTGGACGTCGATCTCTTTTACCAGGACACCGCGTTTATTCAACGTTTCGACGAAGCCGTCCTTCTCCAACTGGGAGATTGCCGCCCGAACGGGAGTACGGCTCATATTCAGTTTGCCGGCAAGGTCGCTCTCCGAGAGAAGACTCCCCGGCAAATATTGTCCATTCAACAGCTTTTGGCGAATTTCCTGATAGGCGATATCTACAAGAGGCACGTCCGGCATGGCTGAAGCTCCTTAGAGGTTGAAAAAATAATTTACATTCCTTCTAGTATATCTCATCGGAGAGGCAGGGGGCAATGAAGGTACATTTCAGTGCGATTGGCCTGCACTCCGAAAGTGCTGGGTTTGTATGTGGGAGAAGGTGGAGCGATTTTCCAAAATTTGAGGTAAAATGGTTGTGATGAGGTTGTAGGGAATATTATCGGGACAGCTTGTGTGAACGGAGGAGGATTTATGCGATTCATAACGGGCGTTTGTATCTTGCTGCTGCTTTTGACGGGGTGCACGGAGAAAGTCGGGAATCCCGTACCTGAAAGCGAGCAGCAGCCCGCTGCCGTAACGGTGACGCCCGTCGATCTGTTCAAAGGCGAGGCAGCCAAGTTTCAACCGTTCCTGGGCGCTATGTCCGGAGCGTTCCGGCTGCACTATGAAGGAAACAAGCCGAATGCAAGTCTGGATATCGGCATCTGGCAAAATGGGAGGAGAACGGCTTCATTAGGCTCCGTCGGCGATTTGTTCCTCCATTCAGCGGATGATCCGAATCGCGAGGTGGAGGTCATCATATCGATGGAGCCCGTTTCTGTGGAAGGGAAGCAGGATTCGATACGGATAAAAGTCAGCTCCGGGTCCAGCCTCGTTACCTTTACTGCTCCGTGGGACGAACAGCTGACCGCGCGAGGAGTGATCTCTTTTGCCGAACCGCGTTCCTTTCCGGTCGAGGGCTCCGTTCATGTGTGGGGGATGCAAGGAACTAGCAATAATGAAATTCACACCGCGGATTTCTCTCCGGAATCCTTAAGCCGGCTCGAGCGGGCAATCATTTTTACGTTGCGTTTCGAACAGTAGCCGAGGAAATTTAAAACTGTACACCTACTTTGAAAGCAAGCTGGAGGATGATGAAGTGGATCACGCAGCTACACATGTGAGATGGGCGACCATCGAGGACGCGGAAGATCTTGTCCGTTTAAACCGGGAATTTAACGGCGGATATCGGGCCGTTGAACAGGTACAGGCGTCAATTGAAAGTAACCGGGAACTTGTTGCGCTGGCCTGCTTGGATGATACAGTCGTAGGATTCGCTTGTGCCCAATGGTTTTCGTCATTTTGTTACGATCATCCGTATGGAGAAATAACGGAAATGTATGTGCAAGAACACGCGCGCAGGAAAGGACTGGCTGCCGGGATGATCTCGTTGCTGGAGGAGGGGCTTCGGGAGCGCGGAGTGCGAAGTGTCAAATTGCTCACGGGGTTAACTAATGAAAGGGCAATTCAAGTTTACCAGAATTCAGGCTACCAAAAAGAGCGTGAATTATTGTTATCAAAACGATTTTGATTGCCATGGAGAAAAGAAATTAGCTTTACAGACGAATCCGATCAGGCTAATGTCGATCGACATTTAACTACCGAGCCGTCTGCAATAAACGTACCGAAAGCTCCGGCTTATGATCCTGGCCGGAGCTTTCGGGCTTCGTTTAGAAAAATTTATTTATTGCTTTTTAAAATCTAGATGAATAGTACGCCTTATTCCTCTTCAGTAATCACAACCGATTGCGTTTCACTTTCCCATTCTACAGCTGCTTTTAGAGCCTCGCTAACGAAACGAACCGGTACTACCGTGTTTCCTTCAACGATTGCAGCCGGTACTTCCAAAGTCACTTCTTTCCCATTCACATAAGCGGTTGCATTGTCGATAAACAGCTTCACGGTGATATCGTCACGCGTAACTGTGACGGAACGCTCGTCGCCATTCCAGCTCACTTCTGCTTTTAGAGCCTCCGAGATGGCGCGGAAAGGAACCAGCGTGCTGCCGTCACGGATGAATGGCGGCACTTCGACTGCCGGTTCTTCACCGTTTACATACAATTTAACGCCTTTTTTCCCCAGTTTTTCATAAAGCTTGCCCAACTTTTTGTAAGAATCGATATTTTTCAGGTTAGCTCTTATTGCATCCTTTTGCACATAGACCGCATCGGTTACATTGCCTTGGCTGTCCAAAATATCGGCAACGGCGGAAAGCGCTTTGTCCTTCTCGATTAACGCTTCCAGTTCAGCCTTTTGCTCCGCGCTAAGCATGACTTCGTATTTGTTCAGCAGCAGGTCTGCGATAACAGGTCCGGCCGGCTTGTCCTTCACATTCTCCAAGGCATTCAGAAGCCCCTTATATCCTTGTTTACCGTTGTTGCCGTAGGTATCGGAGGTAACAGAATCTTGTGACTCCGACTCGACCTTCGGTTCCTTTTCTTTCGCAGCCGCATTAGAATGAGCCGCAGCTTCCGCTTTATTGTCCGCGTTGCCGTTGTCGTTCGGCTTGGCCGCGAAGGCGGATCCTGCCATAAGACTTGTTGCCACCAGACAAGCTGCTGCGATTGACCATGCTTTCTTTGTTTTCATTTTGAAAGCTCCTTTGTAGTAGAATTACTTTCCAAATCTATGTACCCTAACATGTTCGATTTCCCCCTCGACTTTTGTGAGGGTGGAAGTAACGGGATCTTTAAATAATTCGCCAAACATGCGATTACCGAAAAAATCCCAATGATCGCACCGACGTTATACGCCCTATTGTTTCGGTTTGCGGAGCGGAAGGTGTGCGAGAGTTGACTTGAATTTCGGACATAGGCTATATTGAAGAGAAATGAACGGGTTAGAAATGAGTTACAGCGGCGAGCAAGCGACTCGTAGGAACCGTGCGGAAATGTGAGGAGAATCGATGGTGGACAAAGGAAGTCGCAAATTTTTTCGACAGCGGTTGGAGCATATGATCGAGGAGCTTCGTTCCGGTATCGTGACAGGCAAATACGCTGCGGGAGACTTCCTGCCGTCCGAGAGCGATCTGGAAGGGATGTACGGGCTGAGCAACCAGTCGGTTCGCAAAGGGCTGGACGTGCTCGTCCAGGAACGGCTGATCGAGAAAATTCCGCGAATCGGCAATAAAGTGACGGAGAAGCCCGAGAAGCCGCATACGGTCATTCGGTTCGGGTACCACAGCACGATGGAGAACGATGCGGGAGTTCGCGGGCTGCTGGACCGGTTTCATGCGTTATACCCGCATATTCAGGTGCAGACGGTGGCTCTGCCGACGAGCGGCTACGTCCCGTTCGTGCTGGAGCAGCTGCAGACGGGCCTGCTCGATGTCGTGACGGTGAACGAGATGAACGTGCGCGAGCTGATGGCGCAAGGAGCGGCGGACTTGCTGCAGCCCTGCGACATCCATCCGGATACGTATCCGTTCCTAATGCCGCTATTGCCGCCGATGAACCCGCCGGTCGTCCAGCCGCTGCTCTTCTCGCCGGTGATCATCTGCTACAACAAGGACCACCTCGAAGAGTGCGCGCTGCCGGAGCCCCACAGCGGATGGACGTGGCCGGAGCTGCTGGATTATGCGGTGCAGTTGGCGAGGCCCGGAGTCCGGTTCGGTTTTTACTTCAATATGTTCATGCGCAACCGCTGGCCGATTTTTCTGCTGCAGAACGGCGTTGTGTTCCAAAGGGACGGCGAAGGACGGTACGTCGTGGACGATGACAAACTGATCGCCAGCCTCGAGGTCGGCAAGCAACTGCTGGGCATGGCCGACGCCTTCCCGATTGCTTTGTCGGCCAGCGATACGGATGCGGAGGATTTATTCAGGGACGGGCAAGTGTCGATGATTATGACGACGTATTTCGGCCTGAATGAATTGAAGCGGGCGAACGTCACCTACGATATAGCGCCGCTGCCGCAATTTGATTCATTCCGGACGATGCTGGTGCTTATCGGGGCCGCCGTCAACCGGCAGAGCGCTCACCGCGAAGAAGCGTTGCTGCTTGCCGAATTTATGAGCGGGTATGAGACGCAGCAGCATATTCGCAAAAACACGATGAGCATACCGGCGAACCGGCGTGCCGCCGAATGGCGGGGCGAGGAGTCGGGGTACCGGCCGTCCCGGTACGGGATGTACCGCGAGATCGTCCCTTCGTACCGGACTGTGGGGGATTTGCAGTTAAGCTACTTGCAGCTGTCCCGTATGCAGCGGGACGTGAAGCTGTATTGGACCGGCCTGCTTAACGCGTATGATTTCTGCCGCCGGGTGGAGCAGACGCTGACCGAAGCGGGCCAAGGCCTCCAGCCGATGATGCCGACGAAATAAACAACCTCACATTGACTCGCAACTGACTGGCATTGTGCCAGTCTTTTTTTATTTTCACCGTTGACACTTGATGGTTATACGTTATAATGACAGTATATGTGGGTTAGATATGAGTCAATAGAAGATTGTTAATGCGGCTAATGGGAGTGGAACTAGATGAGAATTGCTGTATTGCCACCACCTGCGGGTCAGAAGCGATTGTTCTCCGCGCGGGCGTGGGAACGACTCCAATCGATGGGAACTGTGGCGTGCAATGAGATCGAGGAAAAACCGACGGAGGATTCGATTGCCGGGCTGATAACCGGAGCGGATATCGTCATCACGTCCTGGGGAACTCCGGCGCTGACTCCGCGGCTGCTCGACTGCGCCCCGCAATTGAAAGCCGTCATCCATGCGGCCGGCACCGTCAAACCGATCGTGACCCCGGCGCTGTGGGAGCGGGGCATCCGCGTATCGAGCGGCAACAACGCGCTGGCGATCGGCGTCGCGGAGACGGCGCTCGGATTCACGATCGCGACGCTGAAAAACATGTGGGCCTTGACGCAGAACATGAGGGACGGCCAGTGGACAAAAGGACGCGGCGACGTGCGGGAGCTCTACGAGGTAACCGTTGGCGTCGTAGGCGCAGGACGTGCCGGCCAGCACTACATCCGGCTGCTGCGCCAGTTCCATGTCGACGTGCTGGTGTACGATCCGGTCATGGACGCGCAGACGATAGCGGCGCATGGCGGGACGAAGGCGGATCTGGATACGCTGCTCGCCAGGTGCGACGTCATCTCCATCCATGCGCCGTCATTGCCGGCAACGTACCACATGTTCAATCAAGAACGTCTGGCCGCGATGAAGGACGATGCGATCCTTATCAATACCGCACGCGGCTCGATCATCGATGAGAAGGCGCTCGAGGCGGAGCTGCGCAAAGGCCGGCTGATCGCCTGCCTCGATGTGACCGATCCCGAGCCGGCGCCGCCGGATCATCCGCTGCGTCAACTGCCCAACTGCATGATGACCCCGCATATTGCGGGAGCAGTGACGAACGGCTTGAAGCGTCTCGGCGCCTTCGCCGTTGACGAGATCGCACGGCTGCAGCAGGGAGAGCCGCTGGAAGGAGAGGTAAAGGAGGAGCAGATGGCCGTACTCGCCTAACAATAAGGAGGTGTGTCCCATTCCATCCAGACTCAGGATGTGTCGGCGGACGAGTCGGGGAGCTGCGGCGGCAGCCATGCTGCTGCTGCTTGTCTCTTGCACGGCGTCTCCGCCGATAAGGGAAGCAGAGCACATTCAGGAGGCGGAGCACATGAACACGAGTCAAGAACGGCGCGGGCGGATCAATCCGCAAGCGGCGGCGGAGCTTCCCGGGGGCGCGCAGCCTGTGGCGATAGATCGGGTGCAGGACGCCCTGGATCAAGCGAAAGCGGGCGAGACGATCTGGGTCGCTTCGGGTACTTATGCAGACCGGCAATTTGTCTGGACCTACAAGGGCGAAGGTCCTGTGGCGATCCGGGCCCGGGAAGACGGCGGCGTCCGCTTGACGGGGGCTTCGCTTGTCACGATTCGCGGCAGCCGGCATGTCGTGCTGAGCGGTTTTTGGTTCGACGCCGTAACGTCGGACAACAGCGTCGTGTTGGATGGGTCGTCTGACGTTCACGTGACGGAAAACTACTTTTACCGCAACGGACGCACCCCGACGAGCAAGATCGTCGGCATTCGCAACGGTTCGGCCCGCAACGAGATTCATCACAATACGTTCGATCAAAGCTACGGGCAGTCGGTGGCGACCTACAACGGGCATACGCCGGATGACGTGAACAACACCGACAATCGGATCTACGCCAATTTGTTTTACAACATTCCGACGGTGAAAAGCGTGTACAACAAAACGAATGGAATGGAAGCGGTTCAATTGGGGCAGGGGCGCGATGTGCATGTCGTCCACCGGACTCAAGTGTATGAGAACGTGTTCGAGCATGTTGCGGGCGACCTGGATGAGATTATCAGCGTCAAAACGAGCGGCAACGCGATCTATCGCAATTCGTTTCTGAACAATCCGTCCGGATTGACGATCCGTCTGGGGGCGGGCAATACGATTCGGGACAACTATTTCGAAAATACGGAGAAAGGGATTCGCTCGTACGGGTACGATCAGACGATCGCGCGCAACTATCTGGCAGGCGGCCGGATCGGCATCCAGTTCCCGGCAGCGGACACGAAGACCGGCGAGAAAGAGCAGGTCGCCGCCCCGTATTACCAGTCCGACCGCTCGCTTATTACGGGCAACATCATCGTGCGGCCGAGCGAAGCGGCGTTCGTCTTCGGACGCAATTACAAGCCGGATCAGTGGCCGCTGCTGCCGACCGCGCTGCGGATCGAGGACAACGACGTGTACCTTTCGGCCGCCAGAGCCAAAGACTACACGATGCACGAGCAAGCACCGGCATTTGATCCGTCGATGGCAACGTTTAAGGGCAATCGTACGTTCGGGACGGACCGGCTCAACCGGGAAAGCGTCTCTGCCGGCGACCCTGCGGCGATTGCATTTACGATTACAGCCGAACCGGTTTTTCCTTCGCCCTCGGACTTCTGGGGCGAGGAGCCGCTGGGGAGCCGGGACAGCCGAACAGGGACGGCCTGGAAGCAGCCGGAGCCAGTCATACGTTAATCGTTAGCCAAGGGTAAGGGCATAGGGGAGTTCGTTCCAAAACAGAGAGGGGTAGATCAATGAACAGGACACGCACGCGCACATCGCTTATCGCAGCAGGATGTATGGCACTATTGCTCGCCGGATGCGGCAATGACGGCACGGCCACAAACACCGACGCCAACAAGGAAGGGGCGGGAGGAGCTCCGTCGGCCAAGGAAGAAGCGGCCCGGATCGCCAGCGAACCGACCGAGCTCGTCTTTTACAACACGTCGAACGGCTGGACGCAAGAGCGGTTTATGGAAGAGTACGGCAATCCGATTGCGAAGAAATTTCCGAACTACACGCTCAAATTCGTGACGCAAGAAAACAGCCAGACGCTGCCCAACTTGCTGACAACGGGTCAGCAAATCGATATTCTGATGGCCTCCATCGGGCTGACGCCGGCCTTCCTGTTGAATTACGGGCTGCAGAGCGATATCAGCGATCTGATCAAGAAGTACGGCTACGACTTGACCCGTCTCGAGACGTCTCTGGTCGATATTCAGCGGGACTTGGCGGACGGCGGCATCTACGGATTGCCGGTGACCAATACGTCTGCGGCACTGTTCTACAACAAGGACCTGTTCGATAAGTTCGGCGTCGGTTATCCGAAGGACGGCATGACGTGGGACGAGACGTTTGCTCTGGCGCAGCAAATGACGCGTCAGGACGGCGGGGTCAAATACCGCGGGCTCACGATGGCGTTCCAGCATGTGCTGTTCCTAAACCAATTGTCCGCTCCCCATGTGGATAAGAAAACGAATAAAGCGGCGTTTTTGCAGGATGGCTTTGTCCGTTCCTTTGAAAACCTGGCACGGTTTTACCGGATACAAGGCAACGAGCTGCCTAATAACAAGTTTGCGCTCGGTTCGCAGCGGGACGACTTCTACAAAGTGCAGGATATCGCGATGTTCTTGTCGCTCAGCGGATCGGCCGTATCGTTCGGCGCGATGAACTGGGATGCGGTGCAGCTGCCGGTGTTCGCGGACAAGCGCAATGCAGGGCCCCAGGCGTATCCGAACTACTTTTATTTGACAAATATGAGCAAAAAACGCGATGCCGCCTTCCAGGTGATGGATTACGTCACCTCGCTGGAATACCAGAAATGGCTGACGGAAAAAGGAAGCTTCCCGGTCGTGCGCGAATCGTCCAAACTGATGGAGGACTTCGGCAAAACGAACCCGATCTATGCGGGCAAAAACGTGAAGTCGCTTATGCCGCAATCGTTCGCGCCTGCGACGACAAAAACGAAGTTCCAGGATGTCGCCGACAAAGAAATTTTGAATGCGCTTAACAAATACGCGAGCGGAAGCGATGTCAATACGGCGCTGCGCCAAGCGGCGGAAGCGACCGACCAGGCGATAACCGCTACGGCAGCGAAGTAAGCAAACGGCGGCTTGAAAAGTGAAAGCCGATCGGATGAACCTGGAAAGGGATTCCATCCTGTGCATGAAAATCCGGCTGGCAGCTTATCCTAAACGATAGGCTGCCTTTGCTATTAGAGGCCCAAACGGATCAGGGTGCAGCGAAGCTGGGCACGAAATTCGCTTGCATGATTAGGCGCTTGCCGCTTACGCGGCAGCGGGCATATATTCGCGGGGGAGCGGCGGTCTCGTACCTCCCTGCTCGTGAGCGGGAAAGAGCCAATTAAGAGCGGTTTGTACCCTCAATCCCCCTTTATTTTCCATTGACTTTCCTTTTAGGGCGCGATAAGATAGGGGCAAATTAATACTTAAACGTTTCAGTACCAACTTCACTTAAACGATTAAGTATAATAAACAAGGGGGAAACGTATGTTGTTCAAACGATTGCATCTTTTCACCTCGGTCGCCGTTATTTCCAGCCTTGCGCTTTTGGCCGCCTGCGGCGGCAAGGCCAGCCCGGCGGCGGATCAAGGGCAAAGCCGTCCTGCGGACGAAACCGTCAAGCAGGAGGGTGGGTTGAAACCGGAGACGGGAGCGCAGCTGCTCGTATGGGAATCGAAGGGCCCGGAGCTGGACTATTTGAAAGCGATCGCAGAGCAATTCGAGAAAGAATACGGGGTCAAGGTGAAAGTGGAGCCCGTGCCCGCGATCGATTCGGTGAAAAAGCTGACGACGGACGGTCCGGCCGGCCTCGGGGCCGACGTATTCGCCGCTCCGCACGATCAATTGGGCAATGCCGTGCTGGCCGGGCTTGTTTTGCAAAACGACGTATTCGATGAGGCTGCGAGGGGCGAGTATATGGAGTCGGCCATCGACGGGGTGAGCAACAAAGGGACTTTGTACGGATTTCCCACGGCCATCGATACGTACGCGCTGTATTACAACAAAAGCCTGATGGCGGCCCCTCCGAAAACGTACGAGGATATCGTCAAGTTCGCCGCCGGGTACAACGACCCGAAAAACAAAAAATACGCCTTCATGTGGAACGTCGGCCAATTGTACCAGTCTTACTCGTTCCTGGCCGGTTACGGCGGTTACGTGTTCGGGAGCAAAGGAACCGATGCGGGCGATATCGGGCTGAACAATGAAAAAGCGGTCGAAGGCGCATCCTATATCCAATCGCTTAAGCAGATTTTGCCGTTAAATACGAACGACATCAACGACAATATCATTACGGGCTTTTTCCAGGAAGGGAAAACGGCGGCGGTTATTAACGGGCCGTGGCTGCAATCGAGCCTGACCCAGGTCAACTTCCAATACGGCGTCGCTCCGCTGCCGCTGCTGCCGAACGGCCAGCACCCGATCAGCTTCTCCGGCATCCGCGGCTTGTACGTCAATTCGTATACGAAATATCCGGCTGCGGCCAAGCTGTTTGCGAGTTATGCGACGAACAAGCCGAATCTGACGAAACGGTTCGAGATGACCAAGCAATTGCCGCCGAGAAAAGATATGATGGAAGATCCGATTCTTACCCAGGACGCGAACGCTTCGGCCTTCCTGGAGCAGGCGAAATACTCCACTCCGATGCCGTCGATTCCGGAAATGGGCAACGTATGGGTGCCGGCGGGCGCTGCGCTTTCCTCGCTCTGGAACTCCAATCAGGACCCGCGCACCGCCCTGAACAACGCGGTCGAGCAGATCAAAACAGCAATCAAGACGACGAAGTAAGGCGGTTACACGTATGAACTTGACACAAGAAGCCGGGCGGTACCGGACGAAGGCTGGCTTATTATCCGCGCTGCTGATCGGGCTCGGTCAGCTGTATAACAGGCAATACGGCAAAGGCCTGCTGTTCATGACGGGGGCGCAGTTGCTGTTCTGGACTTATTATCCGATCGCTTTCAAAGGAATTGCCGGACTGATTACGCTGGGGAAAGCGCCTACCCGCATCGTCGGAGGCAAAATCGTTCAAGGCGACCATTCCATCTTCCTGCTGATAGGCGGTCTCATCACGCTTGTCATCGTCCTGCTGTTCGTCGGCTTTTATGTGCTGAATATTTATGACGCCCGCAAAAACGGAGAACTTCGCGACGAAGGGCGGCGCGTTCCCGGCCTTATCGATTCGTTCCGGACGGCGAGGTTCCGGCATCTGCCTTATTTGCTCCTGCTGCCCGCCTGCGGCTTCGCGCTGTTCGTCACCGTCATTCCGCTGACGTTTAACGTGCTGATCGCCTTTACGAATTATTCCGCTCCCGCCCATATTCCCGACCGGGCGCTGGTGGACTGGGTAGGGCTGCGGACGTTCACCGATTTGTTCACGCAGGAAGCTTGGCGTTCGACCTTTCTCGGCATATCCGTCTGGAACATCGCATGGGCGGCGGCTTCGACCGTATCGGTCTTTTTCGGCGGGCTGCTGCTGGCGCTGATGGTGAATTACCCGGGCATCCGGTTCAAGCGGTTTTGGAGAACCATGTTCATTTTGCCTTGGGCGGTTCCGCAATTTATCTCGATTCTCGTGTTCCGGGTGTTGCTCAACGGATCGTTCGGTCCGGTAAACGATATGCTGATGAAGCTGGGCATCCCGGCCGTTCCGTGGCTTTCCGACCCGCTGATGGCGAAAGTGACGATCGTGCTGGTCAACCTGTGGTTTTCGACTCCGTTTCTAATGGCTCTGATGTCGGGCGTGCTGACGACGCTGCCCCGCGATTTGTACGAAGCGGCGGAAGTGGACGGGGCGTCGGGACGGCAGAAGTTCGTCGGCATTACGCTGCCGCTCGTGCTGGCGGCCACCGCGCCGATTCTCATTATGCAGTTCGCGTTTAATTTCAACAACTTCAACCTGATTTACTTGCTGACGGACGGCGGCCCGGACCATCCCGGCTATTACTATGCGGGGAGCACCGATATATTGATTTCGTGGATTTACAAGATGACGCTGAACCAGAGCCAATTCAATATGGCCTCGGCCGTCTCGATTATTATGTTTGTGTTTATCGCGGCTTTCTCGTTATGGAATTACAGGCGGATGAAGTCTACCCGAGAAGAGGATTTGGTCTGAATGTCGAAGCTGAAAAACAATGGACGTGACGGAATACGCGCAAATTCGGCGAAGTTCCGGGAGAAGCTGATCGTAACCGGCATCTACGCGGTGTTCGCCCTGCTGCTCGCGGCGATCGTATATCCGATCGTATGGGTGATCGGGACGTCGCTGAACCCCGGCACCGGACTACTGGTCAGCAGCATGTTCCCGGCGAATCCGACGTTCGGCCATTATGCCGAGCTGATCGGCGATACCGATTTTGTGCTGTGGTACGGCAATACGGTCAAGGTCGCGGTATGCAACGCCGTTTTGTCGACGGCATTGGTCGCGATAACGGCTTACGCCTTCTCCCGTTTCCGCTTCAAGGGCAGGAAGCAAGGACTGATGACCTTGCTCGTCCTGCAAATGTTCCCGGGCTTCTTGTCGATCATGGCGATTTTCGTGCTGCTGCTGCAAACGAAGATGCTCGATACGCATCTGGGCATCGTGCTCATTTACGCCGGAGGGGCCGTCTCGATGGGAACGTGGGTGATGAAGGGACATTTCGATACGATCCCGCGCAGCCTGGAGGAAGCGGCTTTTCTGGACGGCGCTACCCATAAGGACACGTTTTTCAAAATTATTCTTCCGTTGTCGCTGCCTGCCGTGACGTTTGTGGCGCTGAACAGCTTTATTACGCCGTTCATGGATTTCATCTTGCCGCAAATCGTCCTCAGGTCGTCGGAGAAAATGACGCTTGCCCAAGGGTTGTACAATATGGTCGCCAACGAGACGAATTCCAGCTTTACCGTATTTGCCGCCGGGGCCGTGCTCGTCGCATTGCCGATTACGCTGCTGTACATGTATTTTCAGAAATATTTGATCGGCGGACTCGCGGCCGGCGCCGACAAAGGCTGACGAAGCCGGTATTTGGAGGATGGGGGAGTGCGCCATGCACGTTGAAGCGATCTATCACAGGTCGACGGACAGTTATTGTTACGCCTATGACGACCGGACGGTCCACATTCGGCTGCGCGCCAAAAAAGGCGATCTGCGGACTCTCAAAGCTTTATACGGAGACAAATACGATTGGGAACATACCGCGAAGGAGAAACATCTGCACAAGATCGCCAGCGACGAGCTGTTCGATTATTGGCAGGCCGAGCTGACGCCTCCGTACGGCCGGCTCCGCTATGCGTTCGAGCTGGCGTCCGGCACCAGGAAGCTGTGGTATACGGAGCAGGGCTTCTCGGAGCGGAAGCCGCAAGATCCGCTGTCCTGCTTCGACTACCCGTTTCTGTGGCCGAGCGAGGTGTTGAAGCCGCCGGAGTGGGTCAAGCGGGCCGTTTTTTATCAAATATTCCCCGAACGGTTTGCGAATGGTGATCCGGCGAACGATCCGGCAGGCGTCCGTCCTTGGGATCAGGACGATCCGGGACCGCACGATTATTACGGCGGCGATCTGCAAGGGGTGCTGGACCGGATCGATTATATCCAGTCGCTCGGCGTCAATGCGGTCTATTTCACTCCGCTGTTCGAGGCGCGGACGAACCACAAGTACGATACGTCGGATTATCTGCGTATAGACCCCCATTTCGGAGACGCCAAGCTGCTGAAACGGCTGGTGCAGGCGTTCCACGAACGCGGCATTCGCGTCGTCCTCGATGCGGTGTTCAACCATAGCGGCTTTTGGTTTGCGCCTTTTCAGGACGTGCTGGAGAAGGGGGAGGCGTCGGCTTACCGCGACTGGTTCCATATCGACGAATATCCGCTGACGAGGGAGCCGCGGCCGTCCTATCGCTGCTTCGCCTTCGAATCGCACATGCCGAAGCTGAATACGGCCCATCCGCAAGTGCGCGATTATTTGCTGGACGTGGCGCAGTATTGGGTTAAGGAGTGCGATATCGACGGATGGAGACTGGACGTGGCCAACGAGGTCGACCATGGGTTTTGGCGGCAGTTCCGCAAGACGTTAAAGTCGTTGAAGCCGGATCTGTATATTCTGGGGGAAATTTGGCACGATGCGATGCCGTGGCTGAGAGGCGACCAGTTCGATGCGGTGATGAACTATCCGGCGACGGAGGCGGTGCTGCAGTTTTTTGCCAAAGGCGAGATCGATGCCGATACGTTAGCGGATCGGATCAACCGGCTGCTGGCCGGCTATCCGCAGCAAGTGAACGAGGCAGCGTTTAATATCGTCGGAAGCCACGATACCCCGAGGCTGCTTACGGTCGCCGGGGACGAGCGGAAAGGGAAACAGGCCGCGCTGTTTCAATTTATATTGCCTGGGACGCCGTGCGTGTATTATGGTGACGAGACGGGAATGCAGGGAGGGGCCGACCCGGACTGCCGGAGGCCGATGGTGTGGGACCCGCACCGGCAAAACGCGCAGCTTCTCGACTTTTACCGCCGCCTCGTCTCGCTGCGCAAGTCGAACCCCGCCCTGCAGGAAGGCTCGTTCGAATGGCTGTATGCCCGGGGCCGCCAATTGGTCGTGCGGAGAACTCATGCCAGCGGGCACGTGTACGTGTGCTTCAATCATGACGCCGCTCCGGCTCATCTCGTGTTCGCCGTCGAGCCGCACGTTTCGCCCGTTCCGGTGTGGGGGAACGGCGTCGTTCAGATGGCGGAGGAGAAGGCGAACGTCACCTTGCCTCCGTTCGGCTGGCACGTACTGATCGCGGTGTCCGGGAGCGATTGACAAATCGGATGGCGTGTGATTAAATCGACTGAAACGTTTAAGCAAAGGCGGCAGATTTGAGATGAAAAAAGCGACTATCAAAGATATTGCTAAGGCGGCCAACGTGTCGATTGCCACCGTCTCCTATATTTTGAACGACGTCAAAACCCAATCGATCTCCGACGAGACACGGGTTAAAGTATTGAAAATCGCCCAGCAGCTCCAGTATGTGACGAACCGGAGCGCCCGTTCGCTGAAGCTGCAGAAAACCGGGCTGATCGGGATTTTATTGTTCAAAGATTTGCAGCCCCACCGCTGGTCCGAGCTGAAGTACGTCAAAGCGTTGTACCGGATCGAACGGCTGTGCAGCCAGCTCGGCTACCATACGATCTTCATGCAGATCGAAGGGGACGCTCCATCCTATGACATGATCCGGGAGCGGAATCTGGACGGGGTGTTTCTGATGAACGTCGACCAGGAGCGATTTGCGACCATCTCCCGCTACTTCGGATTCGGCATTCCCGTCTTTGCGATCGACAGCCATATCGAAGATACGATCTTCCATAAAGTGCTTCCCGACTTCGCGGCCGGCTTCCGGTCCGCGCGGGAGAAACTTGGCGAAGAGCCGCATTTCCTCGTGATGGACGGGTATAACGATTCGCAACTTGTCGGGCAAATCAAGCGGCTGTCGGGTATGGACGAGGAACGGATTCACGTGTATGAGGGGGCCGAAGGGTTGAACGCTTTTTTGGCCAAGTACCCCGGCAGTCCGGGAATCGTCGTCAACGAATTTTTGGCAGGCGAGGCAGTGCGGACTCATGACCGGATCGTCGCTGTATGCACAAGCGATTGTCCGGAAATGCTGGCGGAGCGGATCGCCAAGGTAGCGTTCGATCTGAGCGATTACAAGCGGATTGTGGACATGATGGACCGCAACATTCACGATGCGGATCACAGCAGTCCGGAGAAGTTCCTTTATTTGCCCGTTATCTCGTAAGACAAGGACAGGAGGAAGGCACCAAGTGA
Organism: Paenibacillus sp. GYB004; assembly: GCF_036577605.1. NCBI lineage: Bacteria > Bacillati > Bacillota > Bacilli > Caryophanales > Paenibacillaceae > Paenibacillus > Paenibacillus sp. GYB004. The sequence continues at coordinate 49,298 of NZ_JARBDB010000040.1, read as the reverse complement.
ATTCATCGCGGTTGATCGCATTCGAATCGTTTCATTCCGCCATTTTAAACAACAATCGCGAATTGTTCGTCTATTTGCCCCCGAGTTATGATAGCGATCCGGATGCGCGTTATCCGGTTTTGTATATGCACGACGGCCAGCACGTCTTCCACAAAGACCGGAAGGGCGAGTCGTGGGACGTTCATCTTACAGTAGACCGGCTCGTTGCGGAAGGACGCATGCGCGAAATTATCGTGGTTGCGGTCGCCCATGTCGAGGATGCACGCATCGCCGAATATATGCATGCAAGCCCGGACGGGCGCGACGTGTTCGGGATGACGAACCAGGGCGAGCTGTACGAGTTGTTCCTGCTGCGCGAAGTGAAGCCTTTTATCGACAGGGAATATCGCACCTTGCCGGACAAGGAGCATACCGCTCTGATGGGCTCGTCCGCCGGCGGGCTGGTTTCGTACAATATCGGGTTCCGGCATCCGGATACGTTCGGCATGATCGGCGCATTATGTCCGTTCTTCGTAAGCGTCGATCCGGCGACAATGGAGGAACGCTGGTTAAGCCGGGTATATACGGAGAAGCAGGATTTGAAAATCTGGATGGACGTGGGCGATTCCGAAGGTTATACCGTCATGGAAAAACATGTGCGGCATGTCGCCGATACTCTGATCCGGGCGGGCTTCCAGCCGGGAGTCGATCTCATGTTCCATGTGGCCATCGGCTCGGGGCATTCCCAGAGGGATTGGGCCGCCCGTGTCCATGCTCCGCTGCTGTACTTTTTCGGCGGGATCGGCAAGCCGGTCCGAGCGGAGCTGCACGGCCCCGCCGTCATCGGGCTGGAAGGGCCGAGGCGTGCGCTGAACCCGGTCGTCCATTACGACAGCGGGTTTATGGTCACGGACTTGAATGCGCATTATGTAGCGGACGATCCCGGGATCGTCGAGGCGAGCGCGGACGGTAAGCTGCTGCCTAAGCGGACCGGAAGCACGAAAATTACGTATAACGGCTCTGCGGTGACAGTCTGTCACGAGCTCGCCGTCGTCCCGCATGTGCCCGCTACGGTTCCGGTCGAGATGTACGTGAAGGTACCGGAGGGCACGCCGCCTGCAGATAAGCTGTACGCGGGCATCGAGCTGCCCCTTCTTCGCGAGGGCTGGTACGGCGGGACGTTCGAGGTACCGAGAGACGTTTCCTTCGTGTTCCGCATTTCCCGCGGATTGGGCCGGCACGAGGTCGATGCCCGGGGCCGGGAAGTTCCGTACCGGACGTTCACGGCGGACGGCCGCCAGGTGCTGCATTATGAGGTGGAAGATTGGATAGATACGGCGTCGGAGCGCTTATCGGGGTGAATGAGATGACAAACGGATCGAGCCTTTTGCGAGTCGAAAACTTTTATTCCGCCAGCTTGGACAACTCAAGAGAGCTGTTCGTGTATTTGCCCCCAAGCTACCGGCATCATACGGCCAAGCGTTACCCGGTGCTGTACATGCATGATGGTCAAAATGTATTTCATCCGGCCTTCAACGGTTATTCGTGGAACGTGCACGAAACGGTCGACCGTCTCGTCTCGCTCGGTCTGATGGAAGAGATCATCGTGGTCGGCGTCGCCAACCGGGGGACGGAGCGGTCGGACGAATTCACCCACGATCTGGCCGGCGTGTTGTATCGCGAGGATAAAGTAACGGTGCAGCCGAAGGGCTTGCTGTACGAGTCGTTTCTGATCGATGAAGTGAAGCCGTACATCGATGCGGTGTTTCGCACCGAGCCGGGTCCGGAGCATACGGCGCTGATGGGATCGTCGCGGGGCGGACAGGTGACGTACCATATCGGCTTCCGCCGGCCGGACATTTTCGGCAAGCTTGCTATCGTGTCTCCTTATTTTTATTGCGTGGACCCTAGCAGCCCGGCCGAGGTGACGCTCGTGCATCTGTTCCGGGAGAAGCAGCCGCTGTCCCGGATCTGGATCGATCTCGGCGGCCGCGAAGGCACATTGGTGATGGAAAAGCACGTCCGCGGCGTTGCGGAGCACCTGCTTGCGCTTGGTTATACGGCGGACCGCGAGCTGGCGTATTATTTGGATGCCGAGGCGGAGCATGTGGAGCATGATTGGGCCGCACGGCTGGCTTCGCCCTTGCTTCATTTGTTCGGCGACGAGCCGGCGCCTGTCGATACGTTGCGGCTGGGCGGCTGCGAGGAAGTAAGCATGGCCGGTCCGGCTTGCCGCCTGAATCCGGTTGCGGTTCGTGCCGACGGACTGACTCAGTCGGTGCTGCGGCCGGTATATACGGTCGAAGACCGTTCCGTGCTGAATGTGCGGGAGGATGGAACGATCGTGCCGCTAACGACCGGCGAGACCGTTATTACCGCCGAATACGGCGGCGTGCAGGCGGCCCGGACGGTTCGCGTCACCGCCGGATAACCTCTAGGGCCGGATATTCCGGTTCAAACAGGATAGTAACAACGAGGCTGCCGGAGAGCGATCCGGCGGCCTTTTTGTGTGCGGTCCTGTATAGATACGCGCAACCTTCCAGGGATTGGAAGCGTATAAGAAAGAAAACGGCCGCAGGGGGGATGATCGGTTGGCTCTGGTACCTGTGTTTGGAGTCGCGTCTGCTGTTTTGTCTTTTATACTGCTCTCCGTGATATGGATCGCGGGACTTCTTTTATGCAGGAAGCATTCCTTTCGGGGAGGATATTACTTTTTTCTGTTTTTACTGATCGGCAAGATTTACTCCTTTCTTGTTACTTGGGTGCTCTCGCCCATCCTCAAGACGTATGTCGATTCCGTCAATGCTGCCTCGGTGCCTGCCTCGGGAATGACGCCGGGAGAACTGCTCATGTGGATTTCTTATGCGAACGGCTCCATCACCTTTCTGCTTCAGCTGGTAGCGTACGGCTGCTTGGTTATCGGGTTTTATCGGATGTGGGCGCAGCGGAAGTATGACTTCCGCTAATTTCGTAAAATCCGCAACTTTAACGGCTTAGCGGAAGTTTGGTTTCCGTTATTCTAGCCGTTTGAGGTGATCCAGTCGGTTATATGGTGAATAGCGGAACCGAAGTTTCCGCTATGGGTCGATTTCCTGCTGCAAGAAACAAATAACGGAAGTGATACTTCCGGAAGAGGGTTGTCGGGCTGCAAAAAACTATCGCGATCGATCCCAAGGAGGGAACAATGGCTATTTACTTGGTTAGGCATGGTAAAGACGAGGACGGGTTTCGCGGCGGCTGGAGTCAAAGGGGACTCATCGTGGAAGGGTACAGACAATCCGAGAAACTAGGCCGGTATCTCCAGGAAAACCGGGATGTGTACAACATTCATCGGATCGTTAGCAGCGACTTGCAGCGTACGCTGGATACCGCAAATGAGATTGCCCAATCCCTTGACTTGCCGGTGCATCGCAGCCGCGACTGGAGAGAAACGAACAATGGCCTAATCGCCGGGATGCCGAACGAGATCGTGAATGAACGATACCCTGGCTTGTATTTTTCAAGTTTACGGATGGATGAACGATATCCTGGCGGCGAAAGCCCTATCGAGTTTTTTACGCGAATCCGGGAAACGTTCGAACAATTGTGCGAGGAACAGGCAGCAAGCAATCACCGTGAGCATGTACTCGTTGTTACCCATGGCGGGGTCATTAATGTCATTTACCATGTTCTAAAAGAATTGGAATGGAGCAATACCAATAAATCGTTTCCTGCGGCCAACACCAGTGTTCATAAAGTGGAGCATCGTTATGGGAAATGGCAAGTTACGCTCGAAAATGTTCTTCCGCACTTCTAATAAGTTAGCTCCGTAACGGGCAGCATAGTTCAACCCAAACAAAAGAAAGCGAAAAATTCGGCTATTTCAAATATCACCGTTGAAAGTTGTTTAAGAAGAACGAGGATAAAACTTAAAGAGGAGATGTATGAAATGGCTGAAGAAGTTCGGGTCGCTCAGAAAGTCGATAGTCCATTTAGCCAGCGGGATAAGGCTAAGATTAAAGCGATGATCACCATTGACATGCATGTTTCCGATTTGAAAAAGGCATTGAATTTCTATGTTGAATTATTAGGCTTCACCTTAGTACGACCACCATTCCATCTCGATCAAGACGTTGAAGACGACAACGCCATTATTCGAGTCGATGGCGGTCCAAACATTATTCTGGTTAAGAAGCCAAATTCACAAAACAAGGGCAGATCCCCCATCGTCTTTACCTACCATACCGATGATATAGAGGCTGTATACTCTGTTCTTAGGGACAGTGGCATACGAACGAACGAACGGTTTGACGATGGATGCGGGAAGTGGTTGGAATGTTACGATCCGGATGGAAATCTGGTTTATGTGCACTCTGATTGAGTCCACATAATCGGGAATGCATTTTAAAGGTTAAAACGAGGAACGTGCAGATCGACTTAGTAAAGGGGATGCAAGGTCGTCGATTACTTCGACGGCCTTTTTGAATGCTCAAAGAGTGTCAGAAAGCATACCTTTCTGTAAAACGAATTACAGAAATAAATATCGCTTCTGTTTTATATGTCGCACCAGCGTAGGCTCGTTAACAACCGCAGCGAAGAGAACAATTAAAAATTAAGCTGGACTAGCAAAAGATTCCCGCCAGCCGAAGCCAGCGGGGGCATGCTTCCTGATCCCTAACGTTCTCATTACGGAGATTCAGTTACGGTTTGCAGTTAATACCGGAGTAACGACTACAGCTTGCGTTGCGACACTCGGACAAGCGTAATAGCAAGATCGACCCCAAGTATGGGTAAGAGATCAATAGTGACATTGCCTCCCTCGGGAAAAGGCACGGCCGTAACCAGATTAACCCCCGCCGGAATCGTGAACGGCGGAAGAGGTGGTACGGTTTGAACGATAGAGGCTAGAGTAATTGTAACCAAGCAAAATGTCGCTGCTCCCATGTTATCAACTTCTCCTTTGGGACTTTGCCAGTCCCTAGACGACCGGCCTTTTTTTCGTACCGAATGTCCTATCAGGCTCTGCGAGCGCGCACTTGCAAAATGTAGAGCGCAAATACGACATAACAGAGCCCCCAGGCGACCGAACCCAAATCCGACACAGCAGGGATAAAGTAAATGCCGGGATATACGATGAACAAAATCAGGCTCCAAATGGGATAAACGCGGGCACGGATCGCTGTAAGGCTGAAAACGATCTGCCCGATCAGCGTCAGAATGGAGTTAATGGGCAGCAGCATGGAGATGTAGTTGTGGTCTTCTGGCAATAAACCCAGCATGTTGTTCCAGACGAGCGCTGCCGTCAGCGAACTACTGACGGAGAGAAGCAGCACCGAGATCAAACCGAGAAGACCGCTTCGCGGTGCCTGATACAGGTAAACTCCGATGATGCCGATCCCCATCAACACGCAAGCGACGAATCCGCTAACCAGCTCCGGCATGCTGTCGGCTCCCCAGATGTAGGCGGAAGGCGCCATACAGATTCGTGCGATTCCTCCCAGAAGCGCAACAACGCCTAAAATTCTAATGATTTGTTTTACTTCCATGAAACCATTCCTCCCCGACGAGTGGTGAAAGATTTGCCGTTCTGCTACGGAACGGCGCAAGCTCCTCATTCATCATAGATCGTGTTCACTTGTACGACCAGTTACCGTTTGTCATCATCTAAGTCATGTATGTCATGATCACGTTCGTACCTCACGCTTCGGGCGGCGTTTGCTGAACTTTAGCCAACTTGATTTCTGGATGACCGGAGACTGCTTCGGGAAGGCCTGCAAACGCTGCTTCAAACCGAAGAGGGGTTCGGCTTTCAACTGAAGGGTATGTCCTCCCGTATTATCGTTCAGACGATACGCAATGCGAGGGACGGCGAAGGGATTGCCGTTCCTGCAAGAGGACGTCGCTTCCAAGTCGTGACAATAACTGTGACAGTCTGTAACTATCGAGTGACGATCTTCTCTATTAGAATGGGGAGGTTATTAAACTAGAAAGGAGCACTGTTTATGGGAGCGAGCATAAAAGTGAAGGGCCCCTCCAAGGTGGCAGCCTTGCTGACGACAGCGCTATTGTTTACTCAGCTTGCGGTTCCGGGTCCGCGAACCTACGGTTCGGGGATCGATAAGCTGAACGTGTTTGACGATCGATTGGAGGAATCGTTCCACAACAACAGCTGGGCGGGTGTCAGCCTGGACGAGACGGTGACGGTGTACGAAGGAAGCCGTTCGATCTGGTTCGAAGCCAAAGAAGGGCAGGCCGTCTATCTGTACAAGGACCGCATCATGAATGCCGGCGAGTACGACAGCTTCAGCTTCTGGCTGCGCGGAAGCGGCCAAGGAGGGCAGTCGTTCAAGCTGGTGTTCACGCTCGGCGGACAAGCGCTTGCGGAGCTGAACTCTGCGGATTTGCTTTCAGGCGGTATACCTACGGAGGAATGGGTGAAAGTGACCGTTCCGCTTGGCGAAGCCGGCATACAAGGGTTGATGGACGGAATCCTGATTTGGGGTGCTGGCCAGCAGAGTCCACTATATTTGGACAACCTTGTCTTTACGGGCAAAGCCGGAGGAGAAGAACCTGGTGGAGAGCCGGGCGGGGAGCCGGGAGGAGAACCTGGCGGTGAAAATCCAGGTGAAGAACCGAGCGAGGAGGAGCCAGGCAGCGAAGAGCCGGGAGATCCGATCGAGCCGGTCGAGGGATTGTACTTGTTCGATGACAAGCTGGCGGATTCGGTCACGAACAACAGCTGGGGACAGGTCAACCTGGCGGAAGGCTCGGTGAAACGGACAGGCTCTCGTTCGATTCGCTTTACTCCAAACGGAGACGGAGCGTTGTATCTATACAGCACTCAACTGCTGACGGTGAACGACTACGACAAGCTGAGACTGTGGGTGCATGGAGGTTCCGAAGGCGGACAGCAAGTACAACTGGCGCTGACTGCAGGAGGCGTAACGGCCTTCAAACGCCCGCTCGAGCATTGGCTGCCGGAAGGCGTTCCCGCAGGGGAATGGGCGTTGATCGAGATGGATCTGGCGAAACTGGGGCTGGAGCACCGTCTGTTCGACGGCATTCGTTTGACCGGCCTGCAGCCGGGCAAGCAAGCGCCGATATATCTGGACGATATTGCGATTACTTCTCGACAAGCAGCACAAGCCGCCGTGCTTGAGCTTAGAATCGATCAGCCGCGTCTGGTGATGCTGCCGGGAGAACACCGGCAGATTCAGGCGGAGACGTTCCTGCAATCGGGTGACACTGCCATCGTGACGAACGATACGCAATGGACGATTGACAAGCCGGAGCTTCTGTCCGTCGAAGGCGGCGAACTCGTTGCGCTGCAGCCGGGAATTGCGAAGATTACGGCAACCCACAAAAATTTGACGACCGTTGGGTTCGTCCAAATTACGGAAGTCCAGGCGGAGCCGGTGTACGAGGAATCGCTGGCCTCAGGCTTCCATAACTACAGCTGGCACGAAAAGGATTTCGCCAACGCGGAGCAGGCGAGAAGCGGCAGCCGCTCGATCAAGTTCGAGCCGGACGGCTGGGACGGTGTATGGATTTCCGGCGAGTCCAAGAAGTCTGTGGAGGACTATTACGGCATCCGGTTCTGGCTCCATGGGGGCAACGCCGGCGCCCAAGAGCTGCTGTTCCATTTTTACAACGGCAATCAGGCGCTTGGAGCGATCGATCTGAACGAGCTGTTCCCGAATCGCTCCCTTCCGGCCGGTCGATGGACGGAGGTAACGGTCAGCATGGCCGATCTCGGACTGGATCTCGGATTTTTCGATGGTTTTGTCCTGCAGGCTGCGACGGAAAAAAACCAGGAAGCGATCTATATCGACGATATAACGTTTCTGTCCAATCCGAATGCGGGGCAACTGCCTGAGCCGGAGCTCCCGCTCGTCACCGTGTCCGTCGATCAGACCTCGGAGCGGAAGCCGATTAGCAATGATATTTACGGCATTAACTATGACGAGGGAAATCCGACGACCTCCACTCTGCCTTTTACAGTGGAACGTTGGGGAGGCAATCAGACGACTCGCTATAATTGGCAGTTGAATGCGGCGAATCGCGCCAATGACTGGTTCTTCATTAATTACCCGTACGACGGCCCGGATTGGGAGCCATCGGGGGGCTCGCTATCCGATCGGTTTGTCGATCGTGTGCTTGGGCGGGGGAATCAGGTGCTGATGACGATCCCAACGATCGGTTGGACGCCGAAGGATCGCACGGTCAGCTATGGCTTCTCGCAGCAAAAATACGGAAGTCAACAGGAGGGTGCATGGGAGCTGCGGGATGCAGGCAATGGAGTGTTCAAGGATGGCACGTTAGTAACGAACAACGATCCCGGCGACACCTCGGTTCGCGTCGGAACGGAGTTTGCCACTGATTGGGTTCGCCATATGGCCGAAAAGTCGAACGATAAAGTCCGACTGTACGCGCTAGACAATGAGCCGGATCTATGGCACGTGACGCATCGCGATGTCCATCCTGAGGCTCCGACCTATGATGAGCTGTGGAACAAAACGGTAGAGTATGGCACGGCGATCAAGCAGGCCGACCCCGACGCCCAACTGTTGGGCCCTGTTTCGTGGGGATGGTGCGGTTACTTCTACTCCCCGGCCGATTGGTGCGCCGACGGTTCGGATCGTCAGTCTCACGGCGGAACGCCTTTCCTGGAATGGTACTTGCAACAAGCGAACCGTCATGAGCAGGAGACTGGCGTGAAGCTGATCGATTATTTGACCATTCACTATTACTCTCAGGAGGGCGGGGTTCCGTCCGAAAATGAAAGCCCGCAGGTCTCGAAACGCCGCTTCCAGGCGCTCAAGGCGCTGTACGATGATCAGTTCGTCGATCAATCCTGGATTCAAGAGCCAGTTCGACTCATTCCGCGCATGAAAGAAGTCATCGAGCGCAATCAGCCCGGACTGAAGCTGGCGATTACGGAGTACAACTTCGGCAACGGCTTCGGCGTTACGGCGGGTCTGGCGCAGGCGGAAGCGCTCGCGATCTTCGGCAAAGAGGGTGTCGATCTGGCCACACGCTTCGGCAACTTCCATGCGGACACGCCGATCGAGGATGCGTTTAAGCTTTATCTGGATTACGACGGTCAAGGCTCCAAAATCGAAGGAAGCAGCGTCCGCACCGATTCGTCGCGCTATGATGCGGTCGGCTCTTATACGATCGAAGGAAATGACGGCAAGACATACGTACTGCTGTTCAACAAGGACACGTTAAGCCGGGATATTCAGCTCGAGCTGGGTACAGGCTTTGACACTGCGGAGGTTTATGCCTTCGATGCGGTCCGTCGCCTGGCCAAGACCGGCGATCTCGCAGCAAGTGAGACAGGCACTGTGTTGCTAAAGCTGCCGAAACGCTCGGCAACGCTGCTTGTCATGAAGTCTTTGAACTAATTCTGGTTGATGTTGAAGGAGAAACGTACAAATGGAGTTGAAGCAGCGGCATAAGAGCCTGGCAGTACCATAACCCGTTCATTGTATAGATCCCCGCTAGTTGGATTATTCTTTTCCGGAGCGAAGAAGATTCGTATAAAATGGTGATGAAGTAACCGCTGCTGCCGCAGAACCGATGTGAGAACAGTCGTTCTTCGCAAACAGCGGGGAAGAGATGGTGAGGTGCGTCTAGCATTCTGCCGGGCAGACCACTCAACTCCAAAAAGGGATCGTCTCCTCGGCGGCTTATCGCTGCCTCTGAGACGATCCCTTTCGTTTTACTTGGCGGAGCCTCCGCTCGGAGGCCCGTTTTTGACGACTGGCTTCTTAATGGCCATCTCCGCTTGCTTGAAGTAGTAAGCGGCGCCGATCTGGAAGCCGAGTCCGAAGCCTACGACGTCGCCGGCTCCTTCTACTGCCTTGCCCGATTTCAGAATATGGAACTGTTTGGCCAGTTTATCCTGATCGAAGTCCGTCAGCTTCAGCTTAAGTGAGCCGATGCTGTACTCGAGCTTGGGGAGATCCTTGTTGCTCATCATGCCGCTCAGCACTTCGCCCAATCCGTACGTATACGCTTTGGCGGCTTTGATGATTTGTTCATAATCGTCCAGCTTTAACGCGAAGGAGCTGACGCTCCAGACCGACGAACTGACGCCGATAAACGCGCCGGCCATGAAAGCCATATAATCGTCGCCCGTCGGAGAAACGGGCTCAAGCGACATCAGGTACTCCGCGAAGCTTCCGTGCTCGCCCGTGTCCGTGACGGAGATCGTCTCGTAGGTGTTCGGGTCGATCTCCAGCCAAGCCCAGCGGCTTTCGCCGTGAATGCTCGCCGGCCGGTTCGGAATCAGCATGATCGCGGGAGAGGTTTTGGCCCGTTCGATGAGCGTGTCCGGGAAGCCGTTTTCCTCCATATACTTCAAATCCTTGTTGCGGTTGTTCCTGAGGCTCAGGAACAGCATCGTATTCTCCGGGCTGCTCTGCCATACGTCCATGAAATCCGTCTTGTCACCCGGCAGCGCGGCGCCTTCGAGCCGGGAGGCGAACAGGCCGCTCATGATGTGAAAGCCGCGGACGGCTTCCTCCGAGCCCCGATGAATCCGATTGGCGATCTGCTGCAGGTCAACGCTTGTTCGGAACTTCGATTGCGCCCGGTCGTTTCGGATGGTTACGAAAATCACCCGTTCCTTGTCGACACGTCCTGCAGTAACGTCCAATACCGCTGCGAGTTCGTTTTCGTAGGCGGTTTGGTTGGCGATAATCCGATACAGAACGCTTCGGGTATACCAGATGAGCGCGGATTGGTCATCCGGTTTTTCCGTCGCCTTATGCACCCGGTCGGCCGCTTGCTGAAGCGCTTCGGCTGCTTCGGCGGACAGATCGGGAAGATTGACCGCGACCGTATGGAAGACGTCGGCGATCTCTTCTCCGTCCTTAAGCCGGGTTTCATGCGTGAGTTTCTTCTTCGGCAATTGAACCTCGATGCGCACGCCAACGATTTTCTGTTCGTTAGCGTCGATCAGACGGTTGCCGACGATTTGCAACGTCTGGCTTTCCAGCACGGCGGTATACTTGCCTTCGGAACCGCCCGCGCGGATATCCACCGGCTCGCGGCTCAACTGATCAAGGTCCAGAGCGGCTTCGAGAACACGAACCTCCTCGATTAATGGCTTATCTTGGCCTCCCCCTCCGCCGAGCGCGCCGCCGACGTCCCCGGTGATGCCGCCCACTCCCCGATCCTCTTTCGCTTCGGCCATGAAATAGACGCTGATCGTGCTTTGCGCGGACGTCATCCGCCTGCTTCCCTGACCGCCGGGGAAGAAGGCCAGACCGTCCAGCTCTGACAGGTCCTTCATGAACGGCACGACGAAGATTTTCGTTTTTCCTTCTTCGTCGAGGTAGGACCATGCGGGCAAATGCTTCAGAATTACCGAATCTACCGCTCCCAGCTCCGCAAGCGCCGCTCTTCCCCGATCGGTTACTTGCACCATCCTGAGCGCCGGGCTGTAACCGAACTTGGCGAGCAGGCCTCCGGTCAGGTAGGCCAAGTCGCCTTCGGTTCCCCAGCCTTGCGCCAACACGGCTTCCGGGGAGCTCCGATAAGTCGAATACGGGTCGGCGGAGGGCAGCCATCTCAGTCCGTTCACCAGTGCCTGGAAGTCGGACCACGTCTTGACCGATTCCAACTGCAGCATGCCGTGAACGGTTGGCAGAGGAGCCGGAATGCCTTCCTTGCGGCCTTGGCCGGCGTCGAAATCGGCCGTCCGCACGGCGTCGGCCGGCACCTTGGCGGCCTCCAGCGTGCGGTGGCGGCTGATCGCTTCCGTGAGCGCCTTCGAGAGCTGGATATCGAATTTCTCGTCCAGAGGCGGCTCCACCCGTTTGACGAGCAGCCCGTTTTCCTTGTAGGTTTCGTTGCCGACGGGAAGGTTCAGGCGGGCGAACAGGTCGGATTGCAGCGTCCAGTTCAGATCCGCTTGATTGTGAGGGATCGAGAACACGAGCAGCCCGCGCCGCGAGGCGCCGTCGAATACGGACCAATCCTTATCGACGCCAAGCAGCAGTTCGTCGGTAACCGGGTCTGCCTGCAGATCCGAAACCTCGCGTCCTGCCGGCGATTGAACCGGCACAAGCTTAAACGTCTCGCGGAAGCCGGACGATCCGAAGCCGTCGGATTCGTCGGCAACCGTCACGTCGGCTATGACGAAGTTACCGCTGCCGGACTCGATGTCGCGAATGCGAGCCAGCGAGTTGACGACCAGCGATACCCCCTTGTCTGGGAGCATCGCTGTGTTGTCCGCACCTGATGCTCTTGTTGCGTCACCTGCGCCCACATTGTCCGCCGAACCGTCTCTTACCGGAAGCACCGTCGCGCCGCCGAAAAGGTCGACGTATAGCTCCATCGGCATAGCCCCCAGCGCATTCGGCGTCTGGAAGGCCAGGCGGGCTTTGTTGGAAGACCCGGGACCGAACATGACGGGTCGCAGCAAGCCGTGAGGCAGCAGGGCGGTGGCCGTATGAACGGGGATAAGGAAAGGGCCCTCGGCTGTTATGATGTTCATATAAAACCGATCCTGCGGGTTCAGCTTCAGATCGGCCTGAACCAGGGATTTCAATTCGGCTTCCACGATTTTGAACACGCTCGTTTTGCGGGTCAGCGCGACCTTCTCGATATGATCCGTTTCACCGAATGCCGTCAAGACCAGCTCGAACGTATCCGAAAGCTTGCCTGTGGCGCTTTTCGGCATGCCGGCCAATACGGCGGGCTCCTCCCTCGGCAGGGAACCTACCAAGGCGAGCGATATATGCCCGTGTTCGACGTCGTAGTAGTGGACGGAAGCCCGTTCAATCTCTTCGTCGGGTACGAGAAATACTAGCATCCCTTTAACGCTCTCGCCTTTTTTAACCGTGATGTCTCCTTGTCCGGGAGGCGCCAGCGGCTGTTCCGTCAACCAAGTGGCCGTCGAAGCCGGATAGGTGCCCTCGCCGTTTACGTTCATGAAGAAATGCGAAGCGAAATCCGGAATCAAGTAGTCGGCTCCGCCCGGGTGAGCGTTTGTGAGCTCCATCTCGATAGCGGCAAAGCTGCGTTTCGCCGGGGCATCTACACCCTTCAGCTTTTTGAGGAAGAGAAGCTCCCGGGCCGTCCATTCGACCGCTTTGTTTTTCCCTTGGCTGTTCAGCGGAACGCGCTTGTAGATTTTGACCTCCTCGCTCGGCAGATCGCGTCCGTAGACGAGCGCAGCTGTTGCCTGTTCGTATTGCGCGACCTTCTTGCCCGTCTCGAAGCCGATCGTCTGGAATTCGACCTTGTCGCCTGCGTCAAGCAGCACAGGGAAATCGACCAATCGATCGTCTGAATAAATACGAGCTCGGCCGTCATCCGATTCGTTGCGGACGGCGAGCATCAGCGGGATTTGCTCGGAAGGCCGCTTCTGGACTTCAGCAAGCGCATCTTGGAACGCTTTGGCCAATATGGCCGGATCTTCCGAGATCACGTACTTGCCTCCCGATTTCTCCGCCGCCCACTTGAACGCTTCCGCGCTGTCGTCCGTACCGAGGCCTACCCACAGCACCTGGATGCCCTCTTCTTTAATACCGGTCAGCATCTCTTCGAAAAAGGCCTTTTTGCTCTCTTCGACATCAAGCGCCGCATCGGTCAAGTAGACAATAACGCGCTTTTCGGAAGGGATTTGCTTGATCGAATTGTACGTCACGTAGACGGAATTCAAAATGTCGGTTCCCCCGACGGCCTTCAGGTTGCCCAGCGCCTGCATCAGTTCAGACTTGCGAGAGGTGAACACCTGATCGAACTTCAGCTTCGCGGAGAAGCTGAGCAACTGCATCAAGCTATGCTCCGGAAGCTGTCCGACGAAGTCGTGGAACAGATGCTTCACCTTATCGATCCGGTAAGCGCCGTTGCCCGAAGCGGGATCGACATCCATCGATCCGCTTACGTCCAGCGTCATAGCGATGACCGGAACGTCGGACGGAGATTGCTCCTTCGGCCGCTCGTAGGTGAGCTCGAACCGATTGCCCAGCCTGTCGTTAATGGCGGCGAACACATGCTTCAGCGCAGCTGTATCCTTAGCGGGATAATACGTTCCTTCCGACATCGCTGCCAGCTCCAACAGCGTGGAGTTATCGTGATCCGGACCGAAGCCGATCGAGTAGATCGGAATGCCGGAATGCCCCACAGCTTGCTCGACATCGCCCTTGCTCGCCTTGCTGCCCGTTCCCGCCTTCTCGGTGTTGCTGTCCACTCCGTCGGTGAACACGACCAGCGTCGGCCGCTGCTTATCGTTCAGCAGGTTCAGTCCCTCAATCACCGAATCGTACAGCTTGGTATGTCCTAGCGCCTTGATCTGACCAAGATTCGCCAGTACATCCATCTTACTCGTGCCTTCCAACACCCGAATCTGGGAATCGAAATCGATCACCTGGATATAGGCGTTGTCCGGCAGCCCTTGAATAAAGGCGCGGGCAGATTCCAGCACTTGCTCCATCGACATTGACATAGAGCCGGAGGAATCAAGCGCCAATACGACGCTAGGCGGCGTCTCGATCCGATCGAGCTTGACCGGCTGTCCCGGCCTGCCTCCCTCTACAATATCGATATCCTTCATATCGGGCGTAAATTTGGGGTTTTGGGAATCGAGCAGCATGAAGGTAACGCGGGCCTGATTGCCCAGCTCGACAGCTTCTTCGATTTTCAGCTTGCTCTCTTCGCCGCTGGCGTCTCCAATTCCGTCGTTCCGATAGGCGCTCTGCAGCAGCGGCTTGATCTCCAGCTCCGTCATCTCTCCCGCGCTGACGGGAACCAGCCTCGTATTCAGAGGGGGGCGATTTTCCGGCTGTGCCACGACGTTCCAGAAGCCGGAGGGCAGCCAGAACAGCGTATCTCCTTCCGGCGTCTTATCGCCTTTCAGATGAAGCTCGGGGTGGGTCAACGTGACTCCCGGAGGCGCTTCGACTTGGATAAGGCCCAGCGCGTCCCCGCGCACCTTGAGCGCTCCCAGCCGTTCCCCGTCTTTGACCGGACGGATGTCCTCCCCTTCGTCAAGCGTGAAGACAATTTCCTTCGGGTCGGTATCCGGGCTCCAGGACAGCTTCCACAGCAAGGGGGCGGACGTATCCTGGGGAATATCGCTCAGCGTATAATGATTCGTTTTGTAGGCGAACAGCTCTTGAATGTATGACAGGTCTCTACGGTACTGCCCTTGCGAATACGAGCCTTTGCCCGACAGCCGAACATGGCCTCCTGCCAGATCGACTTTGAAGCTCTGGTACTTGTGCCGTTCGTTGTCCGTCATGAAATAGATTTCCTGATTCGGGTAAGACGATGTCTGGAAGGAGACGGATTCTCCATGCTTCAGACGAAGCTCCTTATATATCTTCAACAGGTATCCCTCGCCGCTCTTCGAAGCGACTCCCCACCAGGCGGTTCCCTCCGGATCGTCCGCGCGAAGCACCCAACTGCCTTCGGAGGCGCCCATATAATATTTTCCGCCGAGCTCGGTAACGTACAGCCGCAGATCCTCCCAGGGGTCGGTTTGCGAATCCTTCCATTGCACCTGCAGTTGCCACAGATCCCCGCCGGTGATTCGAGACAATTCCATGTTTTCTTCATCGACGTATTTCAGCTCCTGGGTCTGATTCGGAGTGTAATCGACGGATTGATAGTTGTCTTGGGAGCCGAACGGATTCAAGTAGGGGATCGCGATATCCCACTTGCCGATCGGATACGTCTTTCTGCGCGGCAAATCTTTGACGGCCTCTGCTCTTCCGGACGGTCCCGGAGCGACGGATTCGACGACCGTGCCGAGGGGGCCGCGGTTATTCTTGACCATTACGACAATAGCGCCAAACGCCAAGAGCGCGCCGACAAGAAGAAGCAAGGCGATCTTGGCGTTCTTATTGGCAAGCAAGCTTTTCATGGACTGTCTTTCCTCCGTTCCCGCTCAATCCGTCGCTGAAAAAGTATGCCCGCAGGACGGACAGAACCGGGCATCCAGTGGGGACGCTTTGCCGCAGACACAGTCTTTTTCGTTCGCGATCGTTTTGATTTGTTTTTTGTTCTCCTCGATTTCGTTTTCCAGCCGTACGATTTCCGCTACTTCTGATTGAAAATCTGATTCCGCGACCTCTTCCAGCCGACCGACCGCCTTCAGGAAAAACAGACGGCCGATGCTCTGATACAGCTTTTCGATTTCCTTCTGTTTACTGCTGTTCTGCAGTTTGAGCTTGTTGACCTCCACGACGATTTTCGCCTTGCTGCCAGCTTCCGAGAAGCCCGATTTCATTTTGTCCATGAAGCTCATGTCCATTCCTCCCAAGAGATAAAGGTTCATTACGTTCATTGTAAAAGAATGCCGAGACACCCCCTAGTTACAGGCTGTCACCATCTTTGTCATCTCCAATTGATTTTTCAACTTGAGGAGATTCGGCAGCGGGCGATGACAATGATGTGACAATTCAAATGACATCTTGTAACTGGCGTCCGATTATCAAAAGGAATACGATGAAATCGAATTTCGCATACAACTGCAGAAGCGTGAGTGCTGCGGATTTTTTGACGAGGAGATGGGAGAATGGGAAAGTATTCGGCGAAAGCGGTCATGTGGCTCTCTACTCTGATTCTTGTCCTTGCCTGCACGGCATCGTTCGCCATGGCCAAGGAAGATGAGGTAGCGGTTTATTTTAACGGGGAGCTGCTTACATTTGCCGATCAACAGCCGGTGATCCAAAACGGGACGACGCTCGTGCCGTTTCGCGCAATATTCGAAGCACTAAGTTATGAAGTCGAATGGAACGGTGAGGAAAGGAAAGCGATTGGGATAAGAAAAGGGCTGAAAATCGAGCTGACGATCGACAGCCTGACCGCCAAAGTCAACGGCCAAGCAGCGGAGCTGTCCGTGCCGCCGCAAATCATCAACAATCACACGATGATTCCGCTGCGATTCGTTTCGGAGAACAGCGGCTATGACGTAATTTACTCACAAGAATCCGGCACGATAGTCATCCGGATCGGCACAGGTATGCCTGCCGGCAATACGGCGGGCGAAACGGGTGGTCAGGCGGAGCCTTATGTCGTGAAGGGCAAAGTTGTCAACCCGCAAGGCGAGCCGATCAAGGGCGCTTTGATCACGATCGACAACCAACTGCTGTACAACAGCAATTCGCAAATCAAGACGGACGCGAACGGACAGTATCGGATCGAGCTGACAAAAATGGCGGCGACTTATAAGGCGTATGCGGAATATTCGATCATGTACGAGGGTGTGAAGCATAGCGTCGATTTGATTCCCGATGACGATAGTCCGTTCGCCGGCAACGAGGGCGCGGTCCGCAATTTTACCGTCAAACTCGATAGCTCGACCGGAACGGGCGGAAGCGCGGAAGTGCTGTTCTATATGATGGATCTCATTCATCCGCTCAACCCGGTCGCCGAGCCGCCGAACCGGGACGACGTCACGCTGACGCTCGAGCCGGAGGGCAAGATGCTGGACGGAACCTCGGGCAAGAAAATCGTCAGCAAGGGCAGCCGGTCGAACAACGGTTACGGCGTGCATAACGTGCCGATCGGCAAGTACAAAGTAAGCGCGGTCTATGCGCCTCCCGGAGCCGAGCCCCAGCACATGCTGATCAGGGTTGTGAACCCGGGTCAGGATGATCCTTTTCATCCATCGGTCGTCGCCGGCTTCCAAAGAGTCACAGACAAAATCTACAAAATGGAGCTTGAGCTGAAGCTCGATGTCGTCAAGCCGCCGGCCGAGGACCCGTCGGAGATAGATTGGGACGCGGTCTACGATATTAATGGCAATCGGATAGATCAGAACAAGGAATGGAACTGGTAACGGTCCGAATACAAAAAAGATGGGAGAGCGTAAAATGAAGAACAGGCAAAAATGGAGTATAGCTTTGTCCGCCGTCATGCTGATAGCCATGATTTTCGCGACAGGCTGCTCGAAGGTCGAAAAGGCAATCCAAGAGGCCGAACAGGGAACGACGACAATCACAAAGGGAAACGGCGAGGAGATTAAGCTATCCAGCAAAGCGGACATCCCGGATTTGTTCCCGTCCGACGTGCCGATTCCGGACGAGATTCAAGTTACGTCGTCTATCGGCGGCAAGGATTCCGTCACGCTGACGATCGAAACGAAGATGCCTTACGATGACGTAGTCAAATTGTATTACGACTATACGAAGCGAGCCGGCTACTCGGAGGTTCATAAGCTGGAGGACAAGGATTTTATCAACTACTCGTCCAAGAAAGGCATGGAACGGTTCGTATTTACGCTGCAGAAAGATCTGGAGGACAAAAAGATCGTTACAGGAGCTCTGGTCTATTCGAATAAGCCGGAGACCGAACAATAAACGAAAATCCATTCTAAACGACGGAAAGGAAAATGAACAATGAACGTCGAAAATCCGGAGCTTCAAGCCGAACCGACGGATGTCGCCAACAACAAAGGGATGGCGATTCTGGCCTATATTCTCTTTTTTATCCCTCTGCTCGCGGCCAAGCAATCGAGGTTCGCGATGTATCATGCCAATCAAGGGCTGATCTTGTTTCTGGCGTTGGTTGCCGTCAATATCTTCAGCACGATCGTCCCGGTTATCGGCTGGCTCTTGATCGGCCCGCTCGCGAATCTGGGTTTATTCATTCTCGCAATCCTAGGAATTCTCAATGCGGCCGGGGGAAGATGCAAGCCGCTTCCGCTCATCGGAAGCTTCCGGATCATCAAACACTAATCGAAAACCGCGTCTCACGGACCGCCGCTTTTTTCCTTAAGGAGAATAGCGGCGTTTTCGTGACTGTAGCAGGGGTTTAAAGATCACCCCGGCTGGATTGACTGCCGCTGAACAGCGCGCCGACCAGCGCTCCGTGAACGGCGCCGTGAAATCGCGGCTCTTCGGGATGCGGATCGAAGGCGAACGTCGACCTGATCCACGGCTCCCGTTTATTTGACTCCAGGAAATTTTAAAACAATGGGTGACTTGAGGAAATTGCTAGAGGATCAGTTTTTAAGCATGCTTGCGTACGTGGCCGAGAGGAACGCAAGAAGAACCGGCAGCGACAAGCGGAGGGAACTGAGGTTGCTAAAGCAGACGGGGGAAAGCTCGGTCGTCCGAAGGTCAAGATCGGCGCAGCATTCGCTCTCGTCTATGATGAATGGAAGGCTGGGCGATCACAGCTACAGATGCGATGAAGAAATTGAATATGAAGCATAGAACATTTTATAGGCATGTCAATGAAAACGAAAGCAATCGTCTTTGTTGAACTAACGGGCAGTAATATGGAATGAAGTGGAAGGTTTAGGGTTATTTTTGTGGAATGTACTATATAAGGGAGAAGGGAGTGTTTTGTATTGAGTATGAATAAAAAAATCCTAACCGTTGTCCTTTTTCTTATTATTGTCGTAATAGATTACTCGTTTTACCGTTCTAATGACCCTGCTTCAACAGAAATGAGCAATGATTATTTTCCAGAATCCGAATGGAGAACTTCTACGCCCGAAGAACAAGGAATGGACTCGGAACAGCTGCTTCGAATGATTCAATATATAAACGATCAAAAATCAAAGATTCATAGCATTGTCATTATCCGTAACGGATACCTGGTGTTAGATGCAAATTTTTATCCATATCGAGGGGACTTGATCCACACCTTGCAATCAACTTCGAAAAGTGTGCTTTCTAGCTTAATAGGTATTGCTGTAACCGAAGGTAAAATCACTGACATTCAAAACAAAATCTTGCCGTATTTCCCCGATAAGTCCATTGATAATGTTGATCCTTTAAAACAGGAGATCACAATTCAAAACTTACAATGACAGCAGGATTCGACTGGCGGGAGTCACATGTTTCATACGGGCAAACGGGTAACTCATATACAGAAGCTATTCAAGTTGCAGATCCGGTATTATTCACACTCAATCGTCCAATGGCGGATAAACCAGGTCGTATATTTAACTACAACACGGGATCTACAGACCTCCTTTCCGTTATTCTTGAGAAGGCTACCGGACAATCGACATATGAATATGCAAAAACTAAACTTTTAGACCCTATTGGCATTAAGGAATCGTATTGGGGCCAATATAGATCCGGACATTTTCTTGGAGGGGCAGGGCTTTTTCTTAAGCCTGTCGATATGGCGAGGATCGGTTATCTGTTCTTAAACGATGGTGTATGGGATGGAAATCAAATTATTTCTAAAGATTGGGTAAAGGAATCTACCAAAACTCACGTAAAATCCAATATGTTCTCAGGCAGAGACTACGGATATTTATGGTGGATGAACAATAACGATGGGTTTTCGGCATCTGGTTCAGGTGGGCAAACTATTAATGTATTGCCTCATCAAAATATGGTAGTTGTCACAACTGGAAGCACAACTGATTCCAACTTGCCAACGCAACTACTTGACCAGTTTATCCTACCCTCACTTTCATCAGAATCACTACAAAAGGAATCAACAGCGTTTTGGGCATTACAAGATGCTTTAAACACTGAAAGTACCCCAGTTATCCCCCAACCGGTTGAAATTCCATCTTTCGCCAAGGATATTTCGGGGAAAAGGTATGTTTTTGAAAATGGATCTTTGTCGTACACGTTTCATTTCCAAGAAAACAAAGGGGGGATTGTAACCATCGAGTACGATGGAGTGAAAAGAACCCGTAACTTTGGATTTAATGGAAATTACATGGTCTACTTTGACCCTTCTGAAATAACCATTACGAACAGCACCTTGGCTACTGCTACCTTTGATAATAACACTATTAACTTACAGTTTAAATCTCTACAGTATCATACCGATTCTTTGTTAACATTTGCATTTGATCATGATAAAGTCAAGTTAAAATCAACTAATTTATATGACAAATCAGTATCTGAAGTGGAAGGGAAACTGGCTCCATAGACTATCAGCAAGGCAACTTTACAGGATAATCTAGGCATCGACGAGAACGCATAACCGTGCTAACAGGGAACTACACTCAAGGTACAACTTCTGCCGCTTTCTCAACTAAAGGTAGATTTTTTCCTAGAAAGTTCAATCATTCCTAACGGATACGATAGCTCGATTGTTACATTACGGCGGCCGGTCATAAGATAGGCTGCCGTTTCATTAAGCTAAAGGGCAACTTAGCACAAAAATTGGAATATAATGATATAATGTCCATGCTTTAAATATCATCATATTTCGGAGGTAAAGTATGGTAACCAAAATAATCGAAGGGGTATCCTTTGATTTGAAAGAAGATTTTTGTTTTGATTTTTTATCGGAGTATGGGCAGGTCTTTAGGGTATTCGATAAGCAGGATTCTGGCTACATATCCTTCGGTGTCCAAAATGCAAATAATAAATTGTTTCTTAAAATAGCTGGAGCACCAACTGTAAGAAGTAATTACAGTTCGGCTGAATCAATAAACCGACTTAAATCAACCGTATCTATTTATCAAGACTTACGCCATCCTAAGCTTATTGAAATAATTGATCATAAGGAAATCAAAGAAGGATATCTTACTGTTTTTGAGTGGATTGAAGGTGAATGTATGGGAAAACAGTATGGTGCATTTGATAAATTTTTAAATTTGCCATTAGAGGATAAATTCAATATTTATAAAGATATCCTTCTGTTTCATCAACATGTTAACCAGCGAGGATATATCGCAATTGACTTTTATGATGGTTGTATCATGTATAATTTCACTTCAAAGCAAACCATGATCTGCGATATAGAGTTCTACAGCAAAAAACCGGTAATAAACAAATTTGGACGAATGCCGGGGTCAAGTCGGTATATGTCGCCTGAAGAATTTCAATTAGGAACTGAAATAGATGAGAGGTCCAATGTCTTTGTTATGGGGGCTACTGCCTTTCAGTTACTAGGGGGAGGAAGTGATCGTTCATTAGAAAAATGGAAGGCCGATGAAAAACTTTATACTATTGCATTAAAAGCTATCGATATTGAGAAAGAAAACCGTTATAGAACTATCGATGAATATTATGATGCTTGGAACAACGCCTGTAGTAGTTTAAGCTAACGGGACACGATAGTGGAACAGGATCTCATGTATGGAGGATCTCGCAAGTATCTTTAAAAAGGTTAGGGAAGAACGGGATCTAAACCGAGTCAAAAGGCGGTACATGAAGCTAACGAAGTCAGAGCTTGTGGAATTGTTAATTCAATCAGAGCAATACATGGCGCAAAACAATAAACTCTTGTTGAAAGTAGAATTCGAAAAGTACCAGTAAACAGCATGATAATCAAAAAGGACCGCAATTCGGCGGTCTCGCTTTCGACGTTTGCGATGATCTCTGCAGCAGCTTGCTTCACTACATGGCTTGGAAAGAAGATGTCTTTTTCTCCCGATATCACAAGTGCAAGTGCATAGTACTGGTTCAATTCGGCTTTTCCGGTGAGCTTTGGCATTTCTTATTCCAGTTTGACATTCATGAAGATATCTTCTATGAGCCGTTTGTCCCTTTCGCTTATGCTGAAGTTTGACATTGTAGCTGCGTTTCGGACGAGGTCGTCTTGTAAAGGATCATAGGCAGAAGTATTTTGCGAATCATGGCGAATTTTGAACCTAACTTTAACCCACAGGTGTGGTCAGAACTGAACAAGCAATCTTTTCCGGGTAATAAGCGGCAAGCCTTAATATAATACCCCTGTCATAAGACGGCCCGATAAAGGAGCATTTATCGATTGGATAGTGATCTAATTGAAGGCTTTCCAAATAATCTTCGTAACGCTTTTGAATAATAGCTTTGCCAAATCGAAGTAGCAAGTGGAAGAATCACGAAAGCTGCCTTATATAAACCTCATTTGCAAGCCGATTCAAAAATCGACCAGCTCATTGATTGTTCCGCGAACAGGCTCGCGAACGAACGCCCGATCCTGCTTAACTCTTCGCGCAGGCATGCCGTGTACGGGCCGCATCATCAAATTTGGGGATATTTTCGCATTACGGGTGATGCCAATCCGGTATCGTCGAAGAAGAATGGACAAAACGATTTTTAGCTCAACCATGGCAAAATACCAGCCGACACACATATGAGGCCCCGTGCTGAACGGCAAATATTCGAACGGGGAGGGCTTGAAATCGAGCCACCGTTCGGGCTTGAACCGATTCGGCTCGCTGTAAAGCTCAGGGATTCGATGCGTGATGAATTGGCTGAAAAACACATTTGTACTGGCTGGAATCGTAATTCCATTTAATTCACAAGGAACAGCGGTTACCCTGGTTCCTATGCTCGCGGGTGGCAGTAGCCGCAAGCTCTCTTTAATGACACCTTCAAGCAGTGGCAGCTTGTTGATTTTGTCCATCGACACCGTGCCTTGTTGAACCGCCCCGTCCAGCTCTTCTATAAGATTGGAGAGCACATTCGGATGCTGATTAAGCAGGAAAATAGTCCAGGTCAACGCATTGGCTGTCGTTTCATGTCCGGCGACAAACAGGGTAAACGTGTGACCGACCAGTTCCTCGTCGTTTAGCTTGGCGCCGTCTTCATCGTGGGCTTTGACAAGTGAAGCGAGTACATCGGCGGCGTGGGGCTCGGTTCGCTTTTGATCAATCATGGAACGGATATAATCATTTAATTGACCTGCTATACGCAACGCTCGGTGATACGGTGTATACGGAATATCGACAGGGGTCAGCGTGACCCATAACAAGGATTTGGTCAATTGTGAGATAAGCTCGCCAATTTGATCCAGATCCTTATCTTTATACGTGCCCATCAATGTTTTAACCGCTATGCGCTGAGTTATTTTTTTCATTTCCGCGTTCACGTCAATCTCTTGTTTGTGCTGCCATTCATCGCATAGCTGCTCGGTCAAGAGAATCATGTCTTTGCTGTACTGCACGATCTGTTCATGGTGAAAAGAAGGCTGTATAAGGCGCCGGTGCTGCTTATGCTTTTCTCCGGCCATTAAGATCAGGTTGTTATAAAACATTTGTCCCATAACCGTATCTTTAGGTATTTTGACAAGGGCCGTACTCATTTCAAAATAATCGGGATTTGCAACAACCTGGCGATTGAGCTCGGGTCCGAACGCAAAAATCGTTTTCGGCTTATCCGTTGTTCCAAGCGAAACAAGATCACCGTATTGTTCGTACAGCTGCCGCTGAAACCTGAAAGGGCTGCGAAAAAAATGAAGCATGTTCATCCTCCATCCCAGCGCAGGTCGCGGGCCTTGCAATTCAGCTAACGGGGATGCTCCTTTATTGTTGTTCATTTTGGTCCCCTCCACATTATTTATGTTTTGAAATAATATATTTCATATCATTCATAATATATGGTTTTTGCGGCAAATTCAATGTTTTTTTGTAATTGATGAATTGATATGTTACAAATCATTTTATATAATGTGGTTTGAGGTGACAAAATGAACGGATACCAACAACGAACGGAAAAGAAAAAAGCGCAAATTATGAAAGTAACCTTCGAACTGCTCTGCAAATACGGCATCGACAAAATAAGCATCGCTGAAATATCGAAACTGGCTAACGTATCGCCTGTGACCATTTACAATTATTTCGGTAGCAAGGACGAGTTGGTCAGACAAACGTTTGCCGATTTCATGGACAAGACGTTGGATAAGTACGAGCAACTATTGGAACAGCCGATTCCGTTTCAGACGAAAATGGAACAAATATTGCGTGATCACGACGATATCGTGGATCATATGAATGTAAGCTCTATGGTTCAGGCCAATATTAACGATCCGGTTATTCGGGAGTATATGGAGGATTTTTATACGACCCGGACGCTGCCTTTTTTCGAAAAGCTGATCGATTTAGGCAAACGGGAAGGCTGTATCGAGCTGAGCTTATCCATGGAGGCGATTTTGTTTTATATACAAATGTATAAGGAAGCTTTGGCGCGACCTGCTTTTCTGGCGCAAGCAAGCCCTTCGATGCTGAAAGATTTGGATCGGTTAATGTATTATGGCTTGATGGGGAAGTAGCCATGTTTCGGTGAGGGAATTCCGTGAGGGAGATCTTTCCTCTTGATTGGTGTGGAACATAGCTCCCATATTTATAACGGGGAATCCATTCCGGTGGATCGGCGATACCGTATACGCGGTAATCATTAACGAACACGGTTCCCTAGAAATTACGTTACCAAGTGGGTCGAGGACACGACGATAGCTAAGATTATCCACCTTGTCGAGGAAGCACTGGAGAAAAAAGCGCCTAGGAAGCTTACGCCGATCGCTTCGCCCGGATCTACACGCCGATTGTCGTTCCGCTAAAGGATAACGATAGTTAAATAAAGATAACACGACGGCAGCCGGCCAGAAATGACCGGCTGCCTTTGCTCAACTAACGGGCAGAAAAGTTTATTGATAACGATATATTCCCAAGAAAAATTTAGATTTCTATTGTAAGGTTGATGGTGAATTTAGGAAGGCGGGGAACCGTTTGATAGCCTTAAAAGAGATCGACCATCGGAATTGGCAAGAATGTATAAAATTAAAGGTTAAAAAAGAACAAGAGCATTTTGTACCTTCAAATCTTTATTCTCTTGTACAAGCCAAGTACCAAAATACTGAATATTATTCGTTTGTACCGTTTGCGATTTATTTGGATGAGACTATGGTTGGATTTATAATGTGGGATGATGTTCCAAATAACGGGGTTTATGTAATACCACGATTGATGATCGATGAGCAATATCAAGGAAAAGGGATCGCAAAACGTGTGCTTCAAACAGCCATTGACATTATCAAACAAAAAAAAGATTGTAAGGGAATACAGGTTAGCTATGAACCGGATAATGTTGCTGCACAAAGGCTATACGCAAGTTTAGGGTTTAAGCGAAACGAACTAAAATCAAAGACCGATGGGCCTGTCGTCGAACTTAAGATAAAATAAATTCTTGATCGGGTACATAGAACATTAATTCACACCATGATAAGGCCGTGTGCTAAACGGCAGCTTGTTACGCTAACGGGCAGTAATGTGGAGTAAATTTCCCTTTACAACAGAACGTACATTCGCTATATTTTAGTTGGGTATATTTCCCATATTAATGAAAGGCCATCTGCTAAGGATGCTTAAAAAAACTTTCCGTTAAAGACAGCGCTGTGAACACTGACACTTGAGGCTGCTACTGGAATAAAAAATACTTGAATGAAAGGTACTGATTAGATTGACACTTCAAAACGAAATTATGTGGGACTTGGTAGAATCGCATACTGGGCTATCCAGAAAGTCGGAAGAAGGTTTAGTATTATATGCGGGTCAGACAGATAATCAAAAAATGCTTTCAGAGGTTAGCTATGTAGTTCCAATAAAGATGGAGGCAGTTGTAAAGACGGACTCAACAAACATTCGGTTGTATTTCGCTCAAAAAGGACGACTGATCTTTAATTGGGATAGTAATCAAGATGAGGTGCGACTTCATAGTCCTATTAAGGGGTATACAGCGGTTAATTTTGAAAGGTTATCTGTTAATGAATGGGCGAAAATCACTTGGATTGTAAATCCGGATCATATGATTGTTCGAGCAAACGATAAGGAAGTTTGTAAGGTGACAGGGGCTTTCAGAGATTTAACAGGCAGAGTAGGAATCGGACCTGCATGGGGATCCCAATTGGTTGTTAAGTCATTCAGAGTTAACGGTGAGTATCGCAAAGCAAGGAAGCTGACACAGAAAGTCGCAAGTTATGATGAACAAATAATAACCGAATTTATAACTTTAAGAAATCAAACTTTGAGCTTGATGGATCGTATCCCGGAAAATATCTCAGATATTATACCAGAAGGATTCGATTCGAATATTCATTATCACTTCGGTTTTATCTTAGTCGCATGGGATCATGGTATTTTTCCAAAACTTAAACAAAATTATCGCGTTCCCATTAAGTATCACCGGATGTTTCCAATTAGACTAAAACCTAAGGATTGGAAAGAAGACCCCCCAGGTATGCTCGAGATTAGAAAACATTTGGAAAAACAAAGGGATGAAATTGCAACTATTTCTTCTGGGCAGTTAGATGTCCTAATTAAACATAAACAGACCTTACGAAGACTTTTAAAATATTTTATGCCCTTAGAACGTAGCCATTGTTTAATGATTAATGACATTATGAATTCGATATCCAATGGAGTTGACAAGGGCTGAGTATATACTCATCAGATCGTCCTTGTAGCTGGAGAATAGTATAAAGAGTAAAGTGTTGAGCATTCCGCTAACGGGTACGAGAGTACAGTAATACAACATGGTGAGGCTGCCGGTATGGATGGGCAGCCTCGCTGTGCTAACGGACAGAATAATTCAGTCAAACGACTGAAACTGATTAAGTTGTTTGCTTTTTTCACATGTCCTATTTATTCATGTAAATTTTCACTTCGAGTATTTCCGGAAGCCGAAAACAGAGCTTCGAACTCAGCAATTTCTTGGGGAGTCATACTCCTAACCGTAATGGACGTTCCGGGAGGGATCGACGGATCTTCTTTATGTGTTCTTGTAACGGATACTCCAGGAGGGTACTTTTCATAAGATTCTTTTAATTTCGCGATGCTCCCAGGTGAATAATACCCATCCTCTTTTGTGACCTGGCTTTGATCATCGGGTGTCAGATCTTCAAAAGATACCAGTTCCTTATAACCTTCAAGAGCATATAAGCCCATTACCCCTTTTTCGGTTACGAATTTTTGTTCGTCAGGCGTAAGCGCATTGTATTTCAAAAATTGTACGCCTGTATATAGTCCAGAATCTCCCGCACCTTCACTGGTTTGATGGGTCACCTTGGGTGTTGTTCTGGCTGCCCAGGCGGCTGTAGATGTACCCATTGCTCCAACAGCAAGGACTGCCGCTGCGGCCAGCATGATTGTATGTTTTTTAGTTTTTGCACACTAAGCATGAGTGATAATCTCCTTTTCAATCGTTTTCCGTCGCCGGATAAGGAAGCGCAAAATCGAACAGGAATACCCCTTGAACCGATCATCACGTTCAGGATGGTTTCACCGTACCGTTTTCGCTCGACATGAGACATTTCTTTCACCACTTCTTCGTCACAAGACAGCTCGCTCCACGTGTGAATGTCATTTCGCAGAATGCGAACGAAGGGATTAAACCAATGCAGGCTGCTCGCTGCCAAGGTGATGGCCTTGACCCATAAGTCTTTTCGTTTCAGGTGAATCAACTCATGCTGCATCACCATGCTCATGTCGATATTTTCTAAATGTTCTATAGGAAGATAAATGGTCGGTTTCCATAGCCCGACAAGAACAGGACTCCGGATCGCTGAGCTATACGTAAGACGGACGTTGCTTCGCATGCCGAGAGCTTTCTTAATCAAGGTAAGCTGTTTGGCCGCTTCGTCGTTCACCGGCACGGGCGAGCGCGTAAACTGCAAATTCTTTATAAACCTCCGGTAACAATAAACCTGCCAGATGGCGAAAGCGATAGCCCCTGTTCCCCAAATACTCAGAAAGACAAGGGCTGCATCAACAGAAAGATTCAGTTCCGAAATGGACTTTTGTTGTATACTCGAAGGCTGACCGGAAATATGGACGGTTGACGTTTGGTATGGATTGAAGAGCGGCAAAAGCCATTGCATAACAAAGGCTACGGGCAGAAGATAAAACCCTATTGCCATTTTTCCAATTGTATATAGCCACTGAGCAGGGAAGACTCCTGGTGAAAAGAGCCGTAACAGGAGAATGCAGATAACAACGGTACTTCCCGCAACGGAAAGGGAAACGAGCAGTTCCAGAAGTTTATTCATAGACTACACCTACTTTCCCGAAAACCATTGCTTCAGCTCTGCGATGTCTTCATCCGAAAGTTTGTCGCCGTCATACAAGGCAGCGATTAAGTTTTTAACCGATCCTTGGTATAATCCGTCCAGTACATGTTGCGCTTCCGCTAGTTTGTAATCTTTCGGCAATAGAACAGGGACATACTTGTTCGTTCGGCCGTCCCTTGTCGCTTCTAACACCCCTTTATCGATCAATCTCGATAAAAATGTAGAAATAGTTTGCGCCTTCCATTCTTTACCCCGCCCAGCGAAAATACGCAGTAGTTCGGTTGATGTGACGGGAGGGTCGCATTCCCAGATCACCTCCATGAGTTCCATTTCAGTATCAGACAATCTTTGAACATGTTTCACCGGTGTACACCTCTTTGCATCGTTATGCGTCCATAACAATTTATTACTACACCATGTAGTAATTATAATCTACTACACAGTGTAGTGGGATGTCAAATCAAATACGGTTGACCCTGCATACTTGTCGTTACGAACGGTACGATTGCTCAATTATCTACTCGAACAGAAGCTGATGTCATGGTTCGGCAGCTATGCTGCGAACACGAGGATATATGTTCCATTAAGTGGTATGATAAAGGTAAAAAGTGATCGAGAGGAGTGAAAGGACACCATTGAGAAAAGCTGCGAATCCTTTATTATTAGGTGCTTTAACTGGGCTACTGACACTGCTTTGTACGTATATCTTTGGCACGATACATCGTGACTTTTACCTTGCAATTGTAAACTTATCCTGGTGGATAATGTGTTTATCTGTTATCCCCTCGTTATTATTATTGACAATTCTAGCATCTCGCCTTAATAAAAACTTTAGTTATATTCTTACATCGTCCATTACAAGTGGGATCGTATTTATGATAATCGGTTGGCTTGTTTTGGGTTATAAAAAACCTATAATGAAATTATTTTATAACTTCTTCCCCTCAGAAAAGTATCATTCTATGATAGGATATCCCTCCAACGTTTACATATTAAATGGGGGTATTTTTTTAGTAGTCATTATTTTGAGTTATTTGATTATTATTCAAAAAGTACGCTAAATTACTGCATAATTGCACTAACGGGGACGAGAGCTCAAAAAATACATGACGGCAGCCGGCCTGAACGATCGGCTGCCGTTTTCTAAACTAACGGGCAGCATAGTGCAAAAACGATCTATTTCAATTTATTAAACGACTCATTGCAAGTGGAAACTTTTACGGATTTTTTTATTTCATTTCTTTTTCACCATAACTTTGAAAGATTCTTGGATTATGATGTAAATATAATATTCGGAAAGGGTGATGTGATATGGTGAAGACGAACTGCCATGTATCTAATCTTTGTAAGTTAAATTTAATTAAAACGGAGGAGTTAGATGAACACAATCGCCCGAACATGGTCTACGGACATGACTTTCTATGCATTGTCTGATCAATTCTCCATTCATAAAGCTGATGCTAAAGATTGGAGTCTTTATTACAGTATTTATTATAATCAGGCGTATAACGGATTTTTTAAAGAATATGGTTTTGACGTTTATGACGGAAATAATGCCTTTTGGATTTTTAATTATGAGTCAAAAATTGGTGGGGTAATTCTCAACGAAAATCGATTGTATAACTTGTTTTTTATCCCGCCTTTTAATGATGAAATAAAAGTAGTTAAATTATTAAAACACCTTCTTGTAGATTTTTCTGACGGATCTAAAAATATCACAGTAATTAATGTGCTTCCACATCAAGTTGATCTATTTTCCCAAGCAGGCTTTTGGGCGGACGTTAACCGTTCTCGTATGATGCAGCGTCCAACTGAAGTCCTCAATACCATTTGGGATGACGGTTTTAGAATAGAATCACCCGTTATGGGAAACGGAAAGTTTTCAATCGAATTAGAAATAGCGGAATTGTTTTTTGAGAGCTATAAAGGTGGAATTAATGCAGCAAGAAGAAATCATATCTCGAAAGAAAGCTTTATTTTTAAACGGAGTAGTAATATTTTTACTGACTCGATGCTTAAGGCATCCACCCTGGTATTTGATAATAACACTAACCAATTAATTGGAGCATGTTTGTTATTTTTAGAAGATAAACAGCGAACGTATTACCCTGGGGTTTTTAATATTGGTGTCCTCCCTAATTACAGGAACAAGGGATTAGCTTCCAATATGCTAAAGAGAGCATTGACCCTTTTATACGGGGAATATCCGATACTAAGAATTGGTGTATTGCAAGGAACATATGCTGAATCCCTCTATTATAATTTGGGGTTCATGCCAGCTCATGTAGAGGTAGAGCGTTTAGTTTTACCCTCCTCTGAGATAAAGTTGTTGAAGTCAATCCAATAACCAAAGCAACAGACGGGGACTCATAATTTAAAGTGAGTCCCTCTTTTACTTAAGAAACAAGTCATTCCGCTAATTGGTACGATAGTGAAATTATACATGGAGCAGTTCTCGCGGCAACTGCTCTCTTCTTCATTGAAGTAACGGGCAGTATTCGAAGTATCCATATGAATTTTTCACTATAATCAACATTTGCTCTGTGCAGCTTCCCCTTAGGACCATATATTGGGTATATCTAAATATAGGGTGAGTGATTATGATGAACGCAAAGAAATTAGTTTGGACAATTACTTCAAAGTTGTGGAAGAGGCAATTACAGTTTATTCCAAAAACATCCTTCCAAAGAAAATAACACGTAATTGGAGGGGACCATAAATGTCTTCTACCCAGGGTTCTTATGAAGGAATCGTCGCGGACACTTATGATATTTGGTTTTCTGGCGACCGTTTCTTTGACACTGATTTTTATAAAAAGTTACTTGATGAGGTTCCAGGAATTGCTTTAGAAATCGGATGTGGTACTGGTAGACTTTTATTATCTTATTTAAAAGATGGGTACCAGGTTGAGGGTATCGATTGTTCAATGCAAATGCTCAACACCTGCAAACAAAAAGCTTCTGAAAAAGGATTATCCCCCGTTTTGTATCACCAACTCATGCAAGATATGATATTGCCAAAGAAATATATAACAATTTTTATTCCATTAGCTTCATTTATGTGCGTATCAGAAAGAGGTGAAGCAATCCGAGCATTAGAAAAAATTTACGATCACCTCGATAATAATGGTCAAGTTATTATCCCCTTGTTCATTCCACAAAACGTTAACAAGAAAGAATGGACTGTTGGGCGCAGAGGAACTCGAAGCGACGGTGCAGAAATTATCACAAGCTCAATTTCAAATATTAATTTCCACGAACAAGTACAGACAAATTTTGATCGTTACGAAATTATTAAAGACGGCGTTCTGTTTGAAACCAAATTCAGTACATCAAAATTAAGATGGTATTATAAGTACGAATTTATTATGATGCTTGAAAAGGTTGGCTTTCATGACATGACCGTCTATGGTGGTTATAACTTTCAACTAATGACTGACGACCAAACGTTTATGATTTTTCGCGCAAGAAAGTAATACCTCGTTGTCGCTCAACTAACGGGTACGATAATTCAATAATCAACTGGAACGAGGCTGCGGCATTGGATCGGCGGCCTCGCTGTGTTAACGGGCAGATTAGTTCACTATAGTGAACGATTTTTGAAAATTAAGTATTGACTCTTACGTAACGTTATGAAGTATTCTTTAAAAATACGAACAGTGTTCAAGATATTTTTCGGTACAATAAATGAGGTGATTTCATGTAAGATATTGAACGTCAGGCACAAAAAAAGGGAGTAAAGTTGGAGGGATCTGGGAGATGTCAATTTTGCGGCTCTAAAACAAATGGTGGGGTATTTGAATGTTTTGATGTTTTCAATGCTGTTGCAGTTAGTTCAGTTGATATAACCGGCATATCACAATTTATATATGCCGATGCCCATGCCTTGCAACATTCGGAGGTCCATGGGACTTGGAACAATAACCTGCATTTGACCAGACAGTATTTAATACTTGTTAGAAATGTGAAATGGAACTACTCGAAAACACCCCCTTTAAGCAATGTTTTGGATAAATACAAATTGAAACGCCCAGAAGATATGATCCCTCCGCTCCCTGTATTGGCAAGAGGGCGTACAACCATTACAGATTTGGTAGGACTGAAACAAGAGGAATTCAGTAAGATGTTATTGCAATGGGCAAATGACGTATACCAGTCATATGTTCGATATCATTCGATTGCAAAAGTTGTTGGTGACTTATATATAAATAAATTTGAGCGTTGAATGACTGGACATTAGATTAGAGTTATCAATATAAGAGGGGGATAGAATGAATTGCGTAAATATTGGGTATAATTCGACGAACTATTTTGCCATTCATTACCATAAAGAGTACTTGCTCATTGATACCGGTTTACCGGGTACATTGGGGAAGATGAAAAATCATTTTCAAAAATACGGTATTCGTTTGAATGATATTAAATATTTGATGTTAACTCATTTCCACCCTGATCATTGCGGGATTGCCCAAGAAATACAACTATTGGGTGTTGAATTAATAATTGGCCATACTCAACTGCCATTTTTGGCAGCTGCCAACGAATCCTTAGCAAAGTTCCCCGATTACAAACATATAGTCGTCAAACCCCAAAATATAATCAACGAAAATGATAAAATCTCATTCTATGAAAAGCTCGGCATGCCAGGCTATATCCTTCATACACCTGGGCATTCAGAGGATTCCATAAGCATTGTTATTGAAGGATTAGGCGTTTTTACAGGGGATTTACCGTTTATGAACCAGAAGATCACTGAACAAGTAGGGGTAATCGAACAAAGTTGGTCCAGGATTAGGAGTACAAGTGAAAAAAAGGTTTTTCCTGGGCATGGCAGTAGCTTTGAGCTTTGATCGAGCTAAGAATAGATGAGCTCAACTTTTGAATAAACTGGATTTAAAGACATTAAAGAATATCAATTGTGGGAAATAAGGAAAGAGTTTATTCCGATTTTGACATGCTTACCTCAGATTCACTAAACCGGACAGGCAACTTTAATGAACGGGAATCCGTTACGCTAACGGGTACGATAGCTCAATGGGGTTGCCACGGGATCAAGCAGCGGCCTCACTCCACTAACGGGCAGTTAACTTTAAGTCAACGGAAAGAGGGTAATGTTCAATGCAACTAGGGACAGTTATATTTTTAAATGGAACTTCGAGTTCGGGGAAAACCAGTATTTCCTTAGAATTACAACGAATTTTAGACGAACCATACTTACACATATCTTTAGATAAGTTTTTACATATGCTTCCAGTTGAATACCTTAATGGAAGTAAACCAGCGGATAAAACTAAAGATGCGATGTTTAAAGTTGCAAAGGGAATGCATCATGCACTTTCCGCATTAGTTGCTACTGGGAATAACATAATTGTCGACCATGTACTCCAAGAAAGACAGTGGTTAGATGAATGTGTTATGTTGTTAGCGGATTACAAAGTGTTGTTTGTTTCAGTAAATTGTTCGTTAGAAGAACTTCAACGAAGAGAAAGGGAAAGAGGAGATCGGAATATTGGTCTTGCAAATTATCAGTATAATCTGGTTCATACACATGGCACTTACGACTTAGAAATAAATACGGAACTCAATAAAACTCATGAGTGTGCACAGCAAATCAAACAGTATTTGCATGATAATTCTCATTTAAATGCCTTCAAAGTATTAAAGCAAAGATTGAGCGATTGAACTAATGGGTACGATAGTTCAATTGTTACCCGGCAGCCGGTCAAAATGTTCGGCTGCCTTGTTATGCTAACGGTAGGATATTTTGATGAGGCAAAGAAAGTTGATAGTAACATGCCGGGACACATTTTTCGCCGATAGACCTGTTAAGCTGAACCATATCTCAAGTAACGTCAAGTTTTTCGGGAGTCGTCTACAGGCTCATCCATTCGTAGCTTGCGAGCATAGCTCCTGAAGATGGCGGGTGACGATCTGCTCAACGGTCACCGGTGTGTAGAGTTCCGGGCGGAGCAGTGCGAGGATCGTCAAGCCTTCGACAATCGCGGCTAATCTGAATGTTTCGAGTTGAATGTCCACCGAAGAGGGGAGAAGCCGCCCCTTAGCTAGAATTTCGAGGACAGCTTGAGTCAGGTAGTGGAGTCCGTCGGTGAGCTCGTCTTTTTTAACTTGTAATGCCAAACTGGTGAGGGATCGGATGGCGAAGACCCACCAGACGCCGACGGAAGTTCGTTTTTCCGCATCCAAAGGGAGCAGTTGTAACAAAATTTCCTTCGCAGCCTCCATCGGAATAGGGCTTATTTCCAGGCGCTCTTCTGCTCGGGCAACTCCTCTTGTCAAATAATAATCCACGATAAATAGCAACAGCTCGTCCTGTGTTGAAAAATAATGACGCAATGCGCCAGGCGACAACCCCGCCGCTGCTGCAACGGCCCGGATTGACGCATGTTCGATCCCTTTTTCTTCAATAATACTCCATGCTGATTCGGCGATCAGTTTTCTTTTTTGTTCGTGGTCCACGACCTTCGGCAACGGTAAACGCCCCTCTTGTCTTATTTAACACACTGTACTAAAATAAATAATACAGTGTGTTATTTAGATTTGATTCAGTTATATCGCGTCGCAGTTATCACGTCAATAGTTGGACTTTGTCGTGATTGACGGGAGGGGATGCAATGCAAGAGCAAATCGATGGATTTTTTCGTTTTCACTCCATCTGTTCTAGTTGCAGAAGAGAGTTTTATGTTATTGAAGGGACTCAAGCTTACGACCATGTGAAACGAAATCTCAAAGGAATACATTGCTGCGAAGACTGCAAAACCAGGATCGAGCTTGAAGCACGACTACAGCTCGGAAGACGACTTTTGACCGGCAGAGATTAGGTTTCATGAGTGTGGAGGATATTGAGCGGATGCTTCTGGAAGACGGAGAAGAGGCGATGGCCGAGTTGTTCCGAAATCAGTATCCTCCTAGCCTTACACGCGAACCGAACCAAGTCATTCTTACCCTGAGAGATTCAGGATCAGAAGCGATAGTGGGAATCGCGTTTTATCGAGTTGGAGTGACCTATGGAGGAACACCCAATGAATTTCTTACTGCTTCAGCTTTTGGTATCCATATCAGGCCTCAGTACCAGGTTAGTCGAAAAGAGATTAGGAGATTCGTTCAGGGATGCCTGGTAACGATGAAGCAATTGGATTTGCGTCATGTCCATACGAGGCTTACATTGAACCATTTTGATGTGTTTGCCGCTATGGTTTCCGAAGGGTTCCATAATACAAATGCCGAACGATCTAATGCGATTCGTCTTTCCAAGAGATTGTAATGGGAAAACGCCAATGAAGAAATATGTAAATGCTAAACAGATTTTGCCGGAAAGCTTAATTCAAGAAATTCAGAAGTATGTTAAAGGCCAACACATCTACATTCCTCAGACGGACCGCCAGGAGTGGGGCACTTCTACCGGAGTACGCGAAAATATGGAGTAGCGAAATACCGAGATATGCCGGAGCTATTATGGGGGGATAAGCATATCGCAGTTGGCGGAGACTTACAATTTAAGCGAGGAACGGATTCGAGGAATTATTTATGAGAGACAGCGTGAGTAGGAGAAAATGTGCAAATTCCCGTTAAAAACCTGGAACTCTCCATAGCATGGTACGAAGCCAATCTTGGCTGCCGGTGCAATATATAATAAGCGAAAAGGACACTGGCATCCCGTCAGTGTTCTTTCGTACCTCAACGGGTGATTTTTAACACTGCGGGCATCAAGATGGCCGGGTCCACCTTTCCCCATGGCGTAAACGTCGTTGACAGCACTTAGCGTTTGCCGGACTCTGCCGAACGGTATGCGCCGAACATAATTTTATGAACGTGCGGTTGCTTCCTGGCCGATTGTACAGGCTGCTTTCCAGCGCAAAGGCAGCGGACAAAATGAGTCGTCACGCCTTCATGCGGAAGGATGCGATTGAATCATGCGGTACATGACAATCGGCGGGGGCCGCGCGAGTCCGGTTCGACGGGCCAGATGGGGGCGACGTTAAGCTAACGGGAAATATAATTTGATAAATTAATACACATTTAGCTTCCTTTATTGTGGTAATATTTACCTAATTGAGGTGATATTCATGAGTCAGGTCACAAAAGAACAATCTGATGTAGAGGAAAGAATGGTTGGCGGGTACAAGCCCACCAGTATTCCAAGTGCATTAAAAGTTGTTAGCGGACAGATAAACCAACTGGAGGTTGTGATCATGTCGGAACAAAATGCGAGCAACAACACAGATGTGCCTGTGATAACGGAGAATAGTAACATTGAAAGAGGACAATTCTTGCTAACGTTTCCAGTACGTATGGTATTGGATGTACAAAAGTCTCAGGCGTGGTATCGGGATGTATTTGATTGTGATGATATTTCTGGTTATGGACATGCAGCACGAAAAGGGATGGGTCTAATATTAAAGAAGGCTGTTTCGGAAAAAGATATTCGTCCAAACGCCGTTTCAAAGAAGAGATCAGCTTATCCAACAGAATGGGATAGTCCAGATTATAGTTGGGATTCACTTATTTATGTGGATTGGAGTAACCTTGAATTTATTGTTGAAAAAGTACGGGAAAAGGGCGGAACAATTGCCGTTGAACCCTTTGAGTACTCACATGGAACTAGGATTTTCAAAAAAGCGCATATCCTAGATTTAGATGGATACAACATGGTTTTAAGTGCGAGAAAGGAAAAGTCAGACGAGCAGAAAGCAACACCTGAAAAACAAGAATTTACATTCAAAAAGGCGATACAAGTACGTCTTGTCTCGGATCTGAAAAAGTCTTTGGAATGGTATCGAAATATATTGGGATGTGACGAAGTGAATGAAGAGGGCTATGCAAGACGCGGTGAAATGGAAGTTATCTTGCAAGAGGCGGTATCGCCAGATGAAGTACATCCCAATGCTGTGCCGGCAGACAATGAACAATGGGATACTTTTGTACACGTAGCTTGGGAGGATGTATGGCGCATCACTGAAGAGGTACGCGAAAAAGGCGGTAATATTGGTGTAGAACCGTTTGTGATTACAGCAGATCGTTGGGACTTCTCAAATGCACATATATTAGATCCGGATGGATATAACATCATTTTAGGAGGTATGCGGGATAAACATTAAGGCATTGTTGATTAAACAAACGGAGTACAAGAGCTCAATAAAAATTTTGTAGACGAGTGGCTTTTTACGATCAGCTCCTTGCTAGCAGACAGATTTCTTCTATAAGCAATTGCTATATCTCGATTGTTACCTGACACAACTGGATAAATGTTCGCTGCCGTCGTTATCGTGGTGTTTTCAATCGATGGGGGCATCTTTTACCTATTTCAGGGTTTGAGTTCATTATAATTAATTCTTCCCTATATTGTGGATGATCTCTATGTTAGGATTGTGGTGCTGTAAAAAATAAATCGTAACGAGGTGAGGACAATGAAAACAAAAAAAACATATACGTCTTATCCTCATATTGCTTTTTAGTTAATTTTTACGAATCCATTAGGCTCTGAGGGTAGGACTCACTCTCAGGGCTTTTATATTTAGGCAGAAGGAACGTTTTTCGCTTTCTTGCCGGTCTATGACAGCCACTTACGGAGTGGCTGTTATTTTTTTAAGGACAAAAGGTTGGTCAAGGCAACAATAGTGGTTTTATTTTAAATTGGTTAGGATTTAATCGTTTGTGTTGCAAATGGATCTGAACTCTATTAGGGGGAATATGTATTGAACTTGAATGACTTAGGAAGGAATTCATTTTTCGAGGAACATTTCAAACCGTATCGGGTTATGTTTGAGCAGGCTCACACCTGGAGAGTAGGGGGCGATCCGTCTCGTCGTTACCTTGTTCCAAAGGATAAGGGGCCCCCTTCTTGAGATATCGTTTCATTTTCGGCATCGTTTCCCGTTAATCACCGCTTTCCAAAGAAGAAAGGATGATCCTTTATTAAAAGACTCGCTCAATATTTTCGCTCCTTACAATCCGGACAGTCATCGTATAGTATGATTTATGAACCTGACCCAACCTATTGGAATAATGATGTTGCCTATTACATTGAACGGACACATAAACTCACACTGGATAAACCATGCATCACCATAAAAATACCTTTTGACCGTCTCGGCTTAGATGAAAATAGGGATCAAGTAGCTCTCTCCGATTTTGCATTAAGAGAATGGGGTAATCATATTAGGACATTAAATGAATTGATTTATAACCGGTCACGTCCTGATAAAGAAAATGGTGCTTATTATTGTTTTCGTCCAACGAATGTGGTGTTGCAACGTAATGCATCCTTTGTCGAAGTCATCTCGGAAGAATGGTATCTATGCTTAATGATTACAGTTCAACTTCCGTTCAGGAATAATGATAAAGCTATGCGCATGCTCTGCAAAATGCTTCCAAAAGAAGTGGAGAAGTTTATTGCTACGTTTGATCTCATCCAATTAAATGCAGCCTATGGATTGGTAAAAAAACAAAATAGGATTCGCGAATGGCTGAAATCCAGTGATTATTGTGCGTTTATTGCGAATGGCAGCATTTTGCCAAGAAATAAAGACAACAGCGGGCCACTGGAGGGTGCCTTGCCTTTTACATCTCCGGAAGATGTTGAAGTTGAAATTTGTGGTCTGCGAGGAATGGGAATTAAACAAGGTGTGACGGTCATCACCGGCGGTGGTTATTCGGGTAAAAGCACTTTGCTGGATGCACTAAATTCGGGGATTTACAATCACAGCATAGGCGACGGACGAGAATTTGTGATAACCGATCAAAGTGCAATGGAAATATCCGCAGAGGAAGGCCGTTCCATAAAAAATATCAATATAACGCCTTTCATAAAATGGATACCCAATGGTTCGGCTGAACAGTTTTCGACTGACTACGCCTCAGGTTCCACATCTCAAGCCGCCAATATTATGGAGGCAATCAACGTCGGGTGTAAGCTTCTTCTTATTGATGAAGACAGAAGTGCGACGAATTTTATGATTCAAGACATCAAAATGCGTTCCTTAATCAAGCATGAACCCATTACACCTTTTACGGAACGTGTCAGGGAGCTTTATGAGGCTGCCCACGTATCTTCCGTTCTTGTTATTGGAGGTAGCGGTGAATTTTTAGCCGTTGCCGATCAAATCATCCTGATGGACAATTTTGTGCCAAAAAACGTAACCCAGGAAGCAAAAAAATTATGTGAACACGACAAACCACGCGAACGTATCCCCTATACAAAATGGGAGATAGAAAGAAAAATAACCACCGATCACTTTTCGAGCTATCCGCAGGGCAGTGGTACAGAAAAGCTGATGGTTTCAACCATGGGATACATGATGATAGGTGATGAACAAATTGATATCAGAGGGCTTTACAATATCACATCACACGCCCAGCTTGCAGCTATCGCCTTTTTAATTCGAAAAATCGCTGTAAGAAATCAGGAT
Organism: Paenibacillus sp. GYB004; assembly: GCF_036577605.1. NCBI lineage: Bacteria > Bacillati > Bacillota > Bacilli > Caryophanales > Paenibacillaceae > Paenibacillus > Paenibacillus sp. GYB004. The sequence continues at coordinate 9,196 of NZ_JARBDB010000040.1, read as the reverse complement.
CGCCTCATCTTTCTTCATGAAAAGATCAAAAAAGCACTCGAAGATATGGAGAGAGAAGGAGTAGATATCGTATTTTCTTCCTTTTTCCCTGATTTCGATAGATGGCTTGAATTACCAAGAATTAATGAAGTGTTAGCTGTCATAAACCGAATGAAACATTTGAATTTTATTCAGCTCGATTCCTCTGAACACCTCTAATCACGACATGAAGAAGGACCGCGAGAGCGGTCCGTAGCTCGAACGCGATTCGCCGCGCGCTTCCTGGGTTCAAGTGCGCCGTGTACCGCACCTCTTCCGTAACCGGAAAGTGGCGGCGGTAATAGCTTCGCGCCAACTCGCGGAATTGCCGGGGAAGCAGCTAGATCCGATGCGCTTTTCTGAAGGCGGTCGGCGTGACTCCCATATGCTTCTTGAAGATGTAGCTTAAATAATAGGCGTTCTGGTAACCAATGTATTCCGAGATTTGATCAAGTGTCATGGTTGTTTCCAGCAGCAGCTGTCTCGCTTTTTCCAGACGCAATTCGGTCAACAACTGGATCGGGGTTTGTCCGAAGCTAGCTTTAAACTTCTGGCATAGCCGTGCTGGACTTAGTCGCAATTGTGCAGCAATGTCCTTCAGATCAACAGTCTCAAAGGCATGTTTGCGAATGAGGGCGGAGGCTTCGTTCATGATCGGCTCTGGTTGTTTGCCAGCTTGCCATTCTTTCGGCCAAGGCCATTTGCTGCACTCCCTCCCATATGATAACCAGATGTCCAGCATATAGTGACCGCACAGCCACAGCTTCACTTCCTCGCTGAGTCCTTCGGATTGCTTCATCAAGGAATAGTTGGTTGCCAACCGCTTCGTATCGGCGATACTCGTTTTGCCGACAAACCGGGTCGGTTCCGCCTGTCCCGCCCTCACCAAGTCGTTGATCCGCCATCGAACCCGAATCGCAAAAAAAGTAAGCGGCGATATAACGACCCTGCGCAGAACCGTATTTGCCGGACAAATGATCAAATCGCCGAATGCGGCAATGCCCTTCTCCTCGTTAAATTCATACTGGAACGACCCGTCTATGACGGCGAAAATGGTCCATTCCTTGCAGGTATCCTCATAAAACAAAAATTTGTCTTTTCGCTCCCAATATCTGCAATATGTGAGCTGGGGGATCAGAACATTTCGACCCTCTTCGGTATGCAAGTCGGCTCCTCCGTTCTGCAAGAGTACTTCACTAGCCTTAACATAATCTGAGACTGATTGTAACATACGATCGATTCTTTAGGGCATGATCCAGGAAGATCATCCAGGCGTTGCCCGGCCGACAGTTACCCCCTCCCTGCCCAGGAAGGGGGCTTCTCTCGGAATTCCGTTAAAATTTATATATAGTCTGGTTTAATTCTCTTTATTTTAAAAGCAATCGGGTTCCACTATGCTGAAAGCAGGATCAGCTTGCTCATTATTTGTAAACGCTTACCGTTTCTTGATAACCAAAAACCACAGATCGGAGGTCTACTATGAATCAAGAGAAAGAAATCGGCACAAAGGAAGAGGTTGACGATTCGGGAACGGTCAGCGGCAGCAGAAGAAAGCTGCTCGCATCGATTGGCTTGGCAGGCACGGCTTTGGTCGCGGGCAGTCTGTGGAGCGCCGCGAATGTCCAGGGGAAACGGGTGACAGAAGCGGTATACGGGGCGGAAGAGGAGGGGTGTTGTTGGCCCAAGGTGACGATTGCCGAGCTGCGTTCCTTGTCTACGGCTCCTGCGGAATTTTATGTTGTGACCGATCCGGGCCAGGAGGGCGTGTTCCGTTTCGATCCGGCCGACGGGTCGAGCGCGGATGACACCGGTCTGGTAATCGTCTCGGCTACAGGAGCACGGTTCAAACGCATTTTCCAGGGAGCGTTCAACGTAAAATGGTTTGGGGCGAAAGGCGACAACGCGTCTGACGATACACAGTCCATACAAGCGGCTGTGGATGCCGCGCAGAACCGGGGGTCAGTCGTCTACTTTCCGTCTTCCGATTTTTATTTGATCTCAAGCCCGATCCTGATCGATTCCAGTAAGCGAGGGATTCGGCTGATCGGGGACGACTATAACCGCCGGGTCCATTCTTCCGTCATTCGTCCGCATGCTTCCGTCACGGCGTCGGCTCCGCTCGAAGCAATCTTCAAGTTTACGGATACCGTGGTGGGGAATCAGTTCGAATTTTCGAATCTCGACATTTCCGGAGACAACAAGACGAAGTACGGGATATATTCCAAAAAAATCGCGCATTCGCTGTTCCGCCGGATTTCCATCAAAGGAACGACCTTGGCCGCGCTTGCTATCGGCTACGGCTGGTGCAATGACGTCGAGACATGCGAAATATCTTACAACCGCGGCGATGGCATCCAATTGGTTGATGGTGAAGTGAACGTCTTCAATGTTGTGAATACGAAAATATTCACGAATGACGGCATTGGCATCTATTTGTCCAGGAAAGCGCTTGGCGTCCGGATCAACGGCTGCAATATCGAAGGAAACAAAGTATGCGGCGTTTTCGCCCGCAATTCAATCATGCCCTTCGATCTGTCCGACAACTATTTCGAAAATAATGGCTCGGTCGGTTATTCGTTTGCGAATCCGGAGCGGTTGGTGAAAGCGCAGATCATTATAAACGGAACAGTCGCAGCGGCCACGGTCGGCAACACGCAGCCGGTCAGCTCCATCCGGATCGTCAATAATTTCGCCAGTCTACGGGATTCCGACTGTTTGGTAGCTTGCTATTCCGCCAAGCTGGGGCTGGAGATCGGCAACAACAGCATCTCCCGCTCGAGCGCTCCTTTCAAAGCCTACACGCTGCTAAGAACAGGGACGAGCAGGACCGGAATGGGAGCATGGGTCAACAATCTGAAGATATACGGGAACGGCGTCGCTTACGACGAAACGTACGCTTCGCTGGCGAATTTGCAAATCGAGGACTTGGCCGCATCGAAGACACACTTTCATAAGGCTGAAATTCAGGGTGTTACGAGGGTAAACTACTCGCCGGGTCTGGGACAATTCGTTCCCGTCACGACGGGAAGCGGAACGTTTGCTTTGTCGAGCGCCACCTACCGCACCTACGAGGCGTTTGAACTGTCCGGGGCTGCCAATACGAGCGACTGGGGGTTCACGATCGATTTGGCGTTGTACCCGGAGTTAGCGAGCAAGTACGTTTATTTTGCTTTTTATGCGAGAGCTTCGGAGGCTTTGGCGGGTGCTGCGGCCTATTCCAGTCAGTTAGGTCCGAGCACGACAGCCTATTTTGAGAATACGGATTGGCAGCTCGTCTCCTACGTAGACTTATTGCCGTCCTCGGGAACAGTTTCCTTCGGTATACGGAAACTGTCTGTCCATGCAACCAGTCTCGTATATGTCGCCCATCCGGTATTGAGCGAGGTTGGGGTACCGTACGACTGGTACTGAACGCGGGATTGCGGGAACTGAATAGGAGGGACGCGGAAGATGAAACTGGCCTGTATGACATTGCCTTATGCAACCTGTTCCATGGAAAGGGCTTTGGAAGGAATCGCGCGCGCGGGGTATCGATATATCGGCATCGGGAATCCTCACGCGGGGATTGAATTACCGGATGCGGACGACATCGGTGCCATCGGCCAATTGACCGGACTGTTTGCCGAGTACAACTTGCAACCGTTGCAGCTCATGTCCAATGCACATTTTAAGATCGATCAGCCGATCGAGCGGGCGAGGCAGCGCATGCAACTAGCGAAAGCGCTGGGAATCAAGGAAATACTTACAATCGGGACGCAAAGCTATCGCTCCTTTCCGTCGGATCCTCTGACAGAGGAGGAAATGCAACCGATAAACCGGGCATACATCGAACGGTACAAACAAATTGCCGAGGAAGCTGCCCTACTCGACCTCATCATAACGATCAAACCCCATACCGGCAATACGGCAACCGCCGTGGATATGCTGGAGACTTTGCAGCAAATCGGTTCCCCGCATATTCGGGGATGCTACGATCCCGGCAATGTGGAGTTTTACGAAGGAATTGATGCCTCTGACGATTTTCCCCAGGTGGCGGAGCGCACGCATTCGCTTATCGCCAAAGATCACCGCGGGGAACGGGGCGCACGCGATTTCCCGATACCCGGCACAGGAGATGTAGATTTCCCGGCTATTTTTACCGTTTTAAAGAGGGGCGGGTTCCAGGGCAATGTATTTTTGGAGCGGGTGGACGGACCGTCTGTACCCGAGCTGATCGATCAGCGAATCGCAGATGCTCGAATGCACCTGGTTCGCATGTTGCAGGAAGCGGGTTTTAGACCAGAATGATGGAAACGCGAGGGTGTCCATATGTTCAAGCAGAGAGCAAGATTGCTAATCCTGTTAGCCGGAATAACCGCTATTGTCGGAGCTTGCAGCGGAGGGGCAAAAGAGGGAGCCGATGTTCCTCAAACGGCTAAAGAAAATCCGGCCAAACGCGTTCCGCTAACCTTAGTGTCCATTTCTCCTATAGAGGAGATGGAAGTGGTTTATTTGGAGCCGCTGCGCAAAAAACACCCTCATCTCGATGTGCGGTACATTCAATCATCGAAGGCTAATGGCACGACGATTCCCGAACTGCTGGCAACCGGCGTCAAGTTCGATTTGTACACCAATTCACGGGGAGGATTCGAGGAGACGCTGCTCGATTACGATCTGAAGTACGATATGAGCGACTTGATCCGCAAGCATAACGTCGATATTGGCCATCTGGAGCCGACAGCTATCGAATCGATGCGGCAGATGTTCGATGGAAAGCTTTATGGCCTTCCGGTTAAGATGAACAGTTTGCTGCTCTACTACAACAAGACGCTTTTCGATACGTTCGGAGTGTCCTATCCGAAAGACGGGATGTCATGGGCGGAAACGCTCGATCTGGCGAACAGAATGACACGGTTTGACGGCAGCGTGCAATATTACGGGATCGGCAGCCATGGTACGGGTGCGATGATCGGCTGGAATCCCTATTCTTTGCCATTGGTGGACGGGACCAAGCGAATACCGACGGTTCATACGAACGCGCAATGGCAGACACTGGTCCAATCTGTGCTATTAAATCCCGTATTCACGAAAGCATACAAAGAAATAGGGAAAATACCGGATTGGTCAACGTTTAGCAAGGACCGCAGGGTTGCCATGCTTTTGTACACGGCGGCCGCTCCGCTTGCACTGACAAAAGAGTTTTCGTCGCTCGATTGGGACATGGTTTCATTTCCGGTATTGCCCGGCTTGGCTGAAGTTGGCTCGCAGGTTTCTCCGAATTATTTCGGCATCACTTCGCTTTCGGAGCATAAAGAGGCGGCCATGGAGGCAATCAAGTTTTGGACTTCGCTCGAATTTTTTGTCGAAAATTCGAAGGGCGGTACATTGATGGCTTCGAGAGCCAAGGAAGTGAGGGAGACGCTTGGATCGGAATCTCCTTTCCCGAGTAAAAATTGGCAGGCGGTCACCTATTATCCTTTCGCGCCGCTTGCAGCGACAACGAACGTCGATTCCAAAGCGAGGAGCATCTATGAGAAGCATCTGAATGCGTTGCTTGCGGGAACGGTCGATCTCAACACAGGCTTGCGTATGATGGCGGAAGAGACACAGAAAATGATAGACGAGCAGCCGAACCCATGAAGCGATTGTTAGTGGGATGCCGAAGTAAAGTGAAGGTGGCTCAGCTAAACGGAGACGATAGTTCAAAAAGCGAGGCTGCCGGGGATATTATTAAAATGTTGAAGGGTAGGGCTATAAGATGTCGCTGGAAAAGAATGAAGTGGAGCTCGGAGAGGATGAAATCAGAGGCATCCTCCATAAGCTTGAACAGGATGAGCTCGTCGAGATGCCATCCACAGGTAAGTCAGCTTCAGAGCTGAACACGCTTCTGTTGGAAGTGTTTCGGCGACGGAATGCTAAAAGATCGCCGGCCGAGCAGAACAAAGTCATTTCCGCGCTCCGTGGAACAGAGTTTGTCGCGGGCACGATAGTCAAGGAGCTCCTACGCGGCAGCTCCTTTTTCGTTTCCTCAACGGGCAGGATAGTTCAGTCGAGCTTGCCTAATACCTCTTCTACTTGTAATTTTTAAAAGTATCAAGCACCATAGCATTTTCGTCGCAGTTTGAAAACTTAGAACAATTCATACAATCTTTCCATGTTTTTTCCATAGGTAAGTTGCTCTTATCGACGATGTTGAAGCCACACTTTTTAAAAAAATCAACTTGATATGTCAAAGATAATAAAGTTTTAACCTCAAGCTTTCTTGTTTCATCTAAGACGGCATACACAAGACTTCTTCCGATACCTTTTCCGAAATGAGTTGTTGATACAGTCAGTGATCTAACTTCTGCAAGATCTTTATCCAATATGTGTAGGCTTACGGTTCCAACAATTTCACCGTTACTTTCAGCAACATAAAAACACTGAAGGTATTCGTAAATTGAATTAAGAGTTCTATGAAGTAGTTTGCCTTCATCAGCGTATGCATTTATTAGTTTATACATCTCATTTGTATCTGTAATTGTTGGTTTTCTAATTCGATACATCCAATCCCTCCCAGGAAATAAGATTTTAAATATTTATACAAAAATAAGAGTAATAATTCAATAGTTATTTCTGAAATGGACATTTAAATCTGTCGTTAATTCGATTTAGCGGTTTCAATAAGCTACGGGTGTGATAGCCTAGAAAAGGCACTGTATAACTATATGGATCAGCTTTGCCACGGCAGCTGCTCCTCTTTTTATTAAGCTATTTGGAAGCTATGCTCAATAAGGAAATACATGTATAATTATGTCGTCCTTAATAAATTTTTGAATGAGGTCTGAACTAATGATAATTTACAAAAGCGATGAAACACCATCATCGAAGGAAGTCATAGCACTATACAACAAAGCTACTTTAAGACGACCTAACGACGAGAGACGCATGGAATTGATGTTAAAGAATGCAAATATTAAAGTATCCGCTTGGCATAACGGGAAGTTAGTGGGTTTCCTGAGAGCATTCACAGACTTTTGCTTTGACTGTTACATTAACGATATTGCTGTTGACCCTGAGTACCAGGGAATGGGAATCGGCAAAGGACTAGTAGAGTATTTAAAACCACAGTTAGAAAAGGATACATTGATGTTCCTTATTTCCGCCCCTGAATCTAAAAGGTTTTATAAAAAAGTCGGATTTAAAAATTTTGAAGATATCGAAGATACATGGCACCAAGTTATTAAATAACCCATTGCATCACTAAGCTACGACGACGGGTACGAAAGAGCTAAATACAAACACAAGGGCAGCCTCTAGAATGATCGGTTGCCTTTACTCGAAACAGTGAGAGAAAGCCGTTATGGCTTTGGTAGTATTTGTTGATATAATTAAAGATGAAGCAGATCAAGATAGATCAACTTTTTCGATTGGTAGGTTGATGAGATGACCATGAAAGCAACAGCCGAGCAGGTGGCCGAATGGATGCTGGAGAAGGTGAGGTTCGCGGGAATTCTGTACCAAGAGGAGGCCGTGAACTACATTCGTACAAATTTCGGAGAGCAGTTTATTTACGTGAATGAGAACGGGAATACGTCTATTGATAAGAATGTAAAGAAATTTTTCAAAAAGCTCCACAGCGGAAAAGTCGCTTGGGATCGGGACGGTTTTTTCTGGGGTTGGACATAAGGAAGGGACTAGCCGTCATGCTGGTCTCTTTTTTATTTCATAAGACCCCGCTGAATCTGTTGAGGTCGCCTCATTGAAGTAACGGGTACAAGAGCCCAATTAAACATAACGGCAGCCGGCCTGAACGATCGGCTGCCGTTTCTCAACGGGCAGGAAAGCTTAGCTAATAATTACTTTATCACATCCCAATAACTGGTGGGAATGGTAGACTGAATAGAGAGACAGGTACATGGGGTATTAGCAAGATATGAGGAAAATGTATATTATTCAACATTGTCAGTCAGAGCATCACATAAATAATATGTCGGGTGGCTGGACTGATACTCCGTTAACTGATTTGGGTAGAAAACAAGCGGAGCTTGTTGGATTGAAATTAAAAAAAGAACTAGTGCCCCATCTGAGATCGTAGTTGGAAATATGGGTAAATAACCTTAACGACTACGACTCGGAGGGATTGCCATGACTTTGTACGTTCGTGAGTTATCCAATGAAGAAGGCAACAAACTGCTGCATATCGTCCGTAGAGGTACTGAACCGGTTGAGGTTCGGCGTGCACTTCTGATCCTAGCCTCTGCACAGAAAATGAAAGTGCCTGAGATTAGCCGACTGTATCATATCTCTGGTGAACACATTCGAAAGACGATCCATCGTTTTAACGAAGAAGGAATGGGCTCTCTCAAGCCAAACTATGGCGGAGGTCGATAACCGACATTCACGACGGAACAACGAGAGGCAATCATTGATTTGGCGCAGATCCCACCGCACACCATTGGGTATCCATTTACAAACTGGTCGCTTTCTAAATTGAAAGAAGCTGCTGAAGAGCGCGGCCTAGCGGCATCGATCTCCATTGAAACGGTACGGGTTATTCTAGATGAAGCAAAGATTACGTACCAGCACACGAAGACCTGGAAAGAATCGAACGACCTTGATTTTGAAGTTAAAAAAAACGAATCGAATCGTTATACGAAGCGCCTCCATGTGACGGGCGCGTAATCTGTGTAGACGAATTTGGTCCTCTTTCCCTGCAGCCTTACCGCGGAAAGGGCTGGTTCCAACAACGTCGTCCTAATCGATTACGTGCTACGTATACACGCCCTCATGGCGTCCGCCACCTGCTTGCTGCGCTTGATTTAAAAACGAACAAGTTATATGGCCACGCTTCGAAAACGAAGAAACACGCAGATATTCTTCGTTTCTTCAAGGTGCTTCGCCGCCGCTTTCATGCTTCGGAAAGACTTTACATCGTTCTTGATAACTTCTCGCCGCACCACCATAAAAAAGTGAAAGCTTGGGCACAGGAAAACGATGTAGAACTCGTATTCACACCGACATATGCATCATGGTTAAACCGAATCGAGTGTCATTTTGGACCGCTTCGAAAGTTCGTACTGGAAGGCAGCGACTTCACAGCGCATAAAGATCTTGGCTCAGCTATTCAAGCTTATCTTCGTTGGCGGAATAAAAACAAACGTCATGCGGCTATTCTACGTGAGCAAAACAAGATCAAGGTTATCTGATGGGGCACTAG